>SKOQ01000155.1 GCA_007119985.1 Marinospirillum sp. | reverse complement strand
TCTTGGTTTGCCATGTATAAATTCTTTTAGTTTGTACACGGATTTGTACACACTTTTGGAAGTACTCTCTTTTCAGTTCTTCGCTTGTCAAATCCGTCGTGTTAATCGTAATTGGCCGCTATTTTCGCTGATCTTGACTTTATAAACAATCAATGGTTATCTAATCGGTTACCATTTACTCTCAGCGTGCGCCAATGCTCAGTTGTAGCTGTTTGCAATCGTTGCTTCTTCAGCTCATGAACAACTGTGGCTAAACCACAAATTCCATCGCTACCAAAAATCGATGATAGCTTGTCGTACTACACCGATGATGGTGCAGTTGCCGTTGATCGGTATTGCAGGGTATTGCGGGTTCAAAGGTTTTAGATACTTCTGTTCACCATCAATAACCAACTGCTTAAAGGTTGCTTCTTTCGAATCATCCAAACGCGCAACAACCAATGAACCTGAAGAGTAAGGTAACTCAGGATCAACAACGATCACTGCCCCCTCAGGTATGGATTTTTTTCCGCTTGGATTTTCCATACTGTCGCCTTTTACGCGAAGTGCGAAACAACCCTCATGTGCTTTCCCAGTGACTTCACGCCACTCCTCAGCATCTTCATGGGCAAATCCCTCCGCTATTTCAGTCCAATCACCGGCCTGAACCCAGTTAATGAGAGGAATTCTTCCCTTAATGTCAGGCCCGACTTCTACATTACCGACCCCCAAGCCAATCTCGCCATCACCTGTGGCGAGCCAATGAGCATTCACGCGAAGCGCCTCCGCGATCTGCATGGTGTAACGAGACCTAGCCGATTTACCAGAGCAAATCTGGCTGATCGACTGCTGTTTGATACCAATGCGACGAGCCAACTCAGACTGAGTCACCCCAGTAAGCTGCAAGGCATGGTTTAGTCGTTCGGATAAAGTTTTCATAAGCCCGTATTCTACAAATAAAACTGTAGCCTTTCAACAATTTTAACTGTTGACTTATCTACAGTTTAAACTGTAACATTCAATCTTGTAACAGTTTTTATTGTAACAGGAGACGGTATGGAAGTGTTCAACACGACACAAAAACATCTCCGCCGTGCCATTGACTTGGTCGGCGGGCAATCAGCATTAGCGCGAGCCATCAACTCAAAACAGCAAAACGTCTGGTTTTGGTTGAATAAATCAGGGCGTGTTCCCGCTGAATTCGTTTTACCCATCGAACAAGCTACGCAAGGACAGGTAACCCGATCTCAGTTAAGACCGGACATCTACCCCGAATGCCCAAGCGAGCTGAAAGCCAGTAACCAGTAGGATTAAGGGCAAGTAATGGTCAGCATTTTACGTAAACACAGAAGCGAGTACCTCCATGCGTGATTATGGCAAGGTCTATACCCGCTTTTGGCTAAAGCAAAACGTTTTGTCCTGGAGTGACTCTGCGAAGTTGCTAGGACTGTATTTGCTTACATGCCCACATTGTAATTTGCTTGGCTGCTTTCGACTGCCGATTGGTTACGTTGCTTCTGACTTGAACTGGGATGAGCAACAGGTTGCCAAGGCGTTAAGTGAGTTAGAACAAGATCAGTTCCTGATTCGTTGCGAGGGATCTGGTTGGACTTTGATTCGAAGCTTTCTGAAGCACAACCCAATCGAAAACCCAAACCAAGGTAAGGCAGCCTTTCGGTTGCTTAAAGATGTACCTGCCGACTTCGTTGGTATGGCATCGCTTTTGAAATCTCTTGCCGCTTTTCAAGCTCGGCTTCCAGAAGAATTTTCATCATTGTTTATGCCTGATGGCAACCCGGTAAGGGACTCTCAACGGTCGGATGACTCTGAGAGAAGCAATAAACCAACAGTTAAAACTGTTGATCACATACAGTTTGAAGACTTCTGGGATGTACAAATACGCAAAGAAAAAAAAGCGAAAGCCAAAGAAGAATGGCTACGCATGGGCCTCAATGAAGACCATGAACTCGCCTTGGAAGTACTAACACGCTGGAAAGAGCAACGAGACAACCGATTGCAGTATCAAGACCGGACTAAGACCCCTATGCCACATAACTGGCTTTTAAACCGGCAATGGGAAGACGAGTACGTTCGCATTGATGAAGTACAGCAATCATCGACAAGCCTAAAGGGCAGCAATCACCAATTGAATATTGAAGAAAGCAATCGTCGCATCGCTGAAAGCTGGGCCGGACCAGGTATTCGGGAGGTTCGTTCAAGTGCAAGAGGTTGATAAACGCGAGTTTGCTGAAGTTTGGGGAGCAGCTTGGGCCATGTATGGCAAAAGCGTATCACCACAATTGCTATCCATCGCATTTGAAGCCCTTCGTGCTTATAGCATTGAAGAAGTGCGAATCGGTCTGACTCGGCATATTCAATCACCGGATACTGGGCAATTTTTTCCAAAGCCCGCTGACGTCATCAAGCATATCGATGGCAACTCGGGTTCAAGAGCCATGGTTGCTTGGAACAAAGTTGACAAGGCTGTTCGTCAAGTTGGCGCTTGGACATCCGTGATGTTTGACGATGCACTTATCCACCGCGTGATTTCAGACATGGGGGGATGGGTTGAACTCTGCAAAGTTGATGACAGGGAATACCCCTTTAAGCAAAAAGAGTTTTTAACACGCTACCAGGCTTACTTGCTGCGGGACGAAGTGGGTGAATACCCAAGGCTATTACAGGGTATTGCAGACCATCAGAACCAGCAAAAAGGATTTGATATGCAAGCGCCTGTTGCCGTAGGCGACTGGTCAAAAGCGGCACAAGTTTATACGAGAGGCATCGCCGACTTTAGCGCAGTGCCTTTAAAAAGAATAAGCCCGAAAGCCATTCAAGCGCTTCTCGGAAATGAATTAGAGGACAAAAATGAAAACGATTAAAGCAAAAACGATTGCCCTAGCGATAGCCATGTCCGCAAGCACTTCAGTCTATGCGTTTCCGGGCTATCAGTGGGAAAAAGCAGCACAAAGCGTTGGTATTGATCCAGTCATGCTCTACGCCGTTGCCTTGGCTGAGTCTGCCTCACATCGCGGTCTCAACATGACCAGTCCATGGCCATACGCAATTCGCAATGGTTCAAATGCAACTTACGCCAAATCTCAGACAGAAGCGAAGCAACTGTTAAACCAAGCACTGCAAGAGAGTGAAAAATACCAGCTCGATATTGGCCTTATGCAAATCAATTTGCATTGGCATGGGCATCGAGTGAGCTCAGCAGCTGAACTGCTAGACCCCATCACCAACCTTACTGTCGGCTCCAGTATTTTGGCCGAAGCAATCAAGTCTTCACCAAACGATTTAGAGCTTGGCATAGGCCGCTATCACAGTTGGAACGAAGAGCGTGCACGCTGGTATGGACAAAGAGTGCTTTCTATTTATCGCAATATTTTACATGAACTGGAGGTCCGTCAATGACAACCAATCAACAAGACTTCTATCAATTAAATTTGGCGTACCTACACGCAGCACGAGAATTAGCGCGAATTGATCCGCAAGAGGCTGTCTTGCGCTTTGGACTTACACGCGATGTGGTTGATGCACTGATTAATGCTGGTGTTGACGACCTGCAACGAGTGGCGACCTCATCATTCATGCTGTTTCAACCAAGGGGAAACCAGAGCCAACTGATTGAGATGGTGAAGAGCAAAGGCACAGGTATCCCAAGAATCGCTTATTTATTATCAACCTTAAACAACAAGGGGGATGCATGATTGATAACCTGTCCAAAAGTGAGCTGTTTACCCGAGCCTCGCTGCTTATTAAATACGGATTTCGAACGACCATTATCGCGCTCGATACAGGTTTACCAATCCACATTATCAGAAGGCTGCACAAAGAAGTGACTGGCAAGTCACCTTGTCCTGGTCAATTGCCAGAATCTGATGCCATCGTTAAAAGCAGAAGAGCCCTAGTTGAAGGCTCCCTGCTGATGGCGCTTTATGTCAATATTGGTGGTGATAATGTCTACAAGCAATTAAATATCGATGCTTTGATGAAGGCTTACGATGCGTACTTGGTTGCAAGAGAAGAGGCAGACCTTCCAGCTGAGATCCCCTGGAAAAAACTGACCATCAATGAAGGTTGGGTTCTAGCTCGTGATTTAAGATCACAGCTTGCATCCTTACACCGGTGTCGATGCGGTAGTCTGTATTTGACGGTATCTCAACAGCGCATTCAGCTTAAATGTCCTGTGTGCGAGATTATGGCCGAGCAAACCACTAGAGCACTTTTTGAGAACTAACATGCTGATACATGATTTGATTGTGCACCGCCCGTGCACTTTGAGAGTACTAAGATGACAAACTTACTTAAATCTTTACCAGCACGCTGCTGGGTTATATCACTGGGGCTTTTTCTGGCGACTTTGGCTGCGGCTCATTTTTTTCCATCAGAAATATTAACGGCATCTGCCAAGTTAGCGGCTCTGCCATTTCTGTTCTGCACCGTCGTTTTTTTCAGCTACTTGGGATTCAAAGCGACCTGCAACCCCATCGGCCTTATAGCCATCACCACTATGTTTTTAGCAATCGCATATTGGCAAGCGAGTTGGACAATTGTTGGTTTGGGACTCTTTTTCATAGCTATTTGTACTGGAATTAGATTCTTGAGTAGCCAAGTTAAAGATTCGGGTAGAACTTTGAGCATTGAAGAAAAATGGTATTGGTATAAGCTCCATTCGTTTTTTGATGGCTTTTATCCAAGGTATCCCAAAAAGCCAAAAAAATAGCCAGCCCACCACAAGCTGGCTACCTTCTATTTTCAGTTCCTTCCTGATGCCTGGTTATAAGCCCTAATATCGATCAAGTTGTTCTGAGCATAATCTCCAGCAAGCGATGCATTTGAGATCACCGCTATCTGCTTATCCACAAATGCTTTATCTTCTTCGGACACACTGTCAGGAATGTAAGCGCCACTCTCATCCTTTTGACGATACTCATTTAGCATTTGCTCCCTTAGACCTAGCATTTCAGGCGACCAACTCGATGAGTCTTCAGAGTTGAATACGCGTCCCGCCAAACCTTCATTGAAAGCTTGAGCGAACACTTGACTTTGAATCGGGGTCAATCCCATTCTCTGCCCTTCGCTGTATGCTTCCTGTTTAAAATCATCGGCATACTGTTCTAAGAACTCACCATATCGATTGTTAACTGCCGCACCGAATGCCCCAGCCAACATGGCTTCAGACTTAGTGCCCCAGTTTACTTCGGAGGCATACTGCGAACTCGATCCACTGTATGCATCATTAAACGCCGTCAATGGATTTTCCAAAGAGGTTCCGGCATCAACGGCGGCTTTTAACCCATCCCAGGTTGATTTGCTGGCCACCGTTGCGTTGTGCAAGAAACCTCGTGAGCCAGGATCTTCAAGCGCTTGTTCTTTGTAACTCTCATAGTCTTCGCCAAAGTGATTCAAGGTATGCAGAGCTGCATCAGTATGCTTGCCACTGAAATCACCAATAGCACTGGCGCTGTTGAAGAACATTTCAGCACCAGAAACTCCGCTATCATCAGCCATAATGCGTGATCGCCACTGAGATCCAGCTTCACTGTTTAGTTCAGATTGATAGGTACTTGTGTCAGTAGCTACGGCCTGCTGAGCTTGCTGCTGATGCGCATTCAACTGTCCATCTATACCAGACAGATTGGTTTGGTAAGCCGATTGAGCTGCGTTGAACTGAGTTTGAACTGTTGCTGCATCCTCGTAGCCGCCCAATACACCCGATTCAACTTGGCTTTGAGTACCACCAAAAGTAGGTGCAGTTGATGACAAGCCTTCATTTGAGCGCGGCTGAATTGATCGTAAATCGGCTCCGGTAGCCATGGCCATAACAGTCATTGCTGCTTGATAATCATTGTCCCGTTCAGCGGGCGTTGAAGAATTGCTATAGGTTAAAGACTCCATAGCTGCGGCCACATACGCCTGATTATCATCAGGTAACAAGCGCTGATACATTGGAAGGTTTTCACGTAATCGGTTACCGGCTTCAACATGCTGGTTCATATAGCGACCTAAATAATCCATGACTTCAGGATTATCCGCCGCTAACCGGGTTAACGTCGCACCATCAGTATTTCTTTGTCCTGATAGACTGTAGCTGGCCTGATCAAGCTCACTAAAGCGGTTTGATGCCGTGACAACGTCTTGTGCTGAACTCTGAAGAGACTGATAGTCTTGGTTAGACAAGGACATCTCAACGCCAGAACGTCTTGAATCTGAAAGGTCCTTAACCATTGCATCGCGATACTCAGCACGTCGTGAATCACTTGATGCCAAGCTTTGCATCTCCCCTGTGAGCGTATTTGCGGTCGTAGATCGAGAACTGCCTTCTGATGACTCAACTTGGCCACTAAAGTTACCACCTAAATCCAAGCCTGCTCGTAACCGTGATATTTTTGGTACACGAGATGAGTCTGGCTTATCGACTCCAGGCAAATTACCTTGTGGAGAATCATTGCCTCCCGTTCCAAGAAGCCTCCCAAGAAAACCCTTATCGGCAACTTCTTTCTCACCGGGATTAGTAATGGTTCCATCGCCACCAACCCTTAGTCCGCCAGATAACACGCCCGATACCAAGCCACGTACAGCGTCTTTTTTATCGTCTCCGAAACCATACCGTGTTTGCAGGTCATCAGTGACCTGATTAACAACGGCGCTAGATGCGGAATTAGAAGAACCGATCTGACGTCCAACCGAAGAAAGGTTGTCGTAACTTAGCTTTTCACCAAAAGTTCGGCTCATGGTATTGCCAACTTGACGGCTAAAGGCTTGAGTTGCCTGAGTCATGGATTCTTTTGCAGAGCCGACCATTGAACCCACTGCGTTTCCAACAGAGAAACTGCTTAGTAGGTTTGACGCGCCGGTCATAGCAGAACCAGTGAGGGCTGAATTTTGGAACATTGACTGTGATTGCATCACCGGGGCATTTTTCGCGACATCTGGACTTGCCATCTTTTCATCAATGGCATCACCGTTTTGAAGACGTCCAGCCAAGTGGGTAGCGGTTATTGCTGAGCCATACACGAGCATGAGCGAAATCGCCGGCACACTCGACGCCAACATGCCGCCAGTAGCTATCCAGGTTTGCAGCACTGAATCCATCTGCATCATCCCAGCAAAAGATGGCACTTCTGTACCCGCAAAGGCATCAAGAGCCGACATTTTCCCAGCAACAGTTAAATGGATATAAAGGTTAATGATGGCCATGACAGGCATCCAAAGTTGAATCCAAAGCAGGATTAACAAGTACTTCCCGGCCATTCGCATCCCGATTTGGCCAAGGGCAATCACAAAGGCCATCAATGGGGTGATGGCGTAAATGAAACCCTCAAAAAACGTCATCATCGGACGAACGATACTTTGGAACAGGGTCTGCTCCGCCGCCCATTGCGTATTGCGCTGCTCAATCGCTTGGTTAACCATGACGGCTGCGGTGAAAGCTTGATCATCCATATATTTGCCCGTCACGCTTTGCTCATAAATAGGCAAAAGCACCGACGCGGTCATGTACTCTTGGGTGTTAACCGAAGCCAAACCAAGGTTATTCAGTGCATTTCGGATCACGTCATCAGTATCAGTAGCTGACGAAGTCCCCAATGAGGCTGACAGAACCTGTTTAAGCCTTGGAATGAAGGTTGATTCTGTCATGAGTTTCAGCTGGCTATAGGCATCGGAGCAGTCCAAATCGCTACTGCTACCACTGAGCATGATGCGCGTGCCATAAATGCGCGAATCAAACCTAATCGCAGTCATCGGGTTAGGATCACTCAGCACCTGATCGAGGTTCTTTTGGCCAATGTCGATACCAATCAAGGTGCACTCTTTGATGTAATTAAACCACGATTGCTCGATGTCCGAGCCGCCGACACGATTTGCATCACCCAAACCAGAGCGATCCATCACCTGTTTTCTCACTTTAATCAGTGACTGTAAACTGGATGCAAAGCCGTATTCCGTCATGGCGGGAGTTGAGAACGCCGTTTCAAACAATCGCGTGATTTGAAAGCCAACAGTCGAAATCGTACTACCTGCGGCAGCAACACCGATGGGCACATTATCAACCACTCGAACTTGTCCCGTGTACGCATCCTCAATGCTCACTCGGGTACTGGGCCCAAACATGGTTGCAAAGACTAGCCATGAGACTAAAACGTGTTGAAAGTTAATCCCACGGCCACCTTGCATTAAGGCCTGAACAGAGACCATCAATACCCCAATGAGCAAGCCAATCCGAACCATTGAAGTAAAGTCGCCTGTACCAGTGATCATCGCGACAGCATTCAGGACCTGCTCTAAAAAAGCCGAATCCCCGATGGAATAGATTTCCCACATGACCTATTCCCCCAGCGCCGTAGATTTAACGGTGTAATAACGCTGTTTGCGAATGGTCTGAATCACCTGGTTAAAATGCGCCAGCAATTCTTGCTCTGAGCCGTATCTTCGCTGCAACGCAGCGTACTCCTCATTGATTTGGCTACGTGCACGTTCAAGGTCTTCCGTTAATAACTTCGCATAGGCATGATCTTCCACACCGGAGGTACTTCTAGCTGCATTGAGCATGTCTTCAACCAATGCTCGGGCCATCTCAACAGCAATAAATGGTGCCGCTCTTGAAGCAAACGACCTAGCAGCCCCTTCATTTAATGCAGAAAGTGTTCGAATCATGCCGCCAATGCTCGCAGGAGCCGAGGTCATAAAAGCCTTTTCGGTGGTGCTAGCAGCCCCTGTATTTCGAGCAAACTTAAAAATAATGCCGTTACTAGAACCTGTACCAAGAAGTAAATTTTCTACCTGAGTTGATAACCCGGTAAGAGTCACGTTAGTGATTGTTGGGTTCAGACAACCGTCTTGCGTCACTGTGTCACATCGGTACATAGCGACGTTACCGCCATGAATTAGATGCTCAATAGTCACTTTATTGCCATTCAGTCGGGTCAGTTTTGGGGCTTTACCTTGGCCATCAGCGGCATTAGCTAGATCACCAACAATGATCGAACCAGTCACCGACATAACCGCTTC
>SKOQ01000214.1 GCA_007119985.1 Marinospirillum sp. | reverse complement strand
GAACAAGAGTGTGATCAAGACAAGAGAAGGAAAGAAGGCATGGCGTTACGTTCGAGTGTGGTGAAGGTGCAGCTTCAGTTAGCAGATTTGGAGCGCCACTATTATCAGGATCATAGCCTGACCCTGGCCCAGCATCCGTCAGAAACTGCGCAGCGTTTGATGGTGCGTTTGCTGGCCTTTGCATTAAATGCCTCTGAACACCTTGAGTTCTCCAGCAATCTGAGTGATGAAGGTGAGCCGGAGCTGAGCGAGAAAAACCTGCATGGCGAGATTGTGCTCTGGGTGGCCTTTGGTCAACCGGATGAAAAGTGGCTACGCAAGGCTTGTCAGCGGGCGCAGCGGGTCCGGCTGTATACCTATGGTGGGCGTGCTGTCCCCATTTGGCTGGCCAATCATGCTAAAGAGTTAAAGCGCTTTGAGCAGCTGGAGATTTTTGAATTGCCCGAAGACCAGCTCAAAGCCCTGACTGAGCTTTACCAACGCTCAATGCGCTTGCAATGCACCATCAATGAAGGCCAAGTGTGGTTCACTGATGGTGTGCAGAGTGTGGAGCTGGGCTTGGTGCAACATCGGTTGAGTTGATTAGTGATACTCAATCAGGCGTGCGGCTGTGGCGGAAACATGCTCTGCCCCTAGTCGGATTTCGTTCATCACACCGACGACCTGGTTGAGGTGCAGCTGGCCTTCTTGCGCCAGATTTTGTGCTTGTAGCACTGTCTTGGTGACCTTGTCCAGCATGGCGCGGTTGTGATTGACGACCTGGGCGATTTCACTGGTTGAGCTGCTGGTGCGTGAAGCCAGCTGACGCACTTCATCAGCGACAACCGCAAAACCGCGTCCTTGTTCACCCGCCCGCGCGGCTTCAATGGCTGCATTCAGTGCCAGCAAGTTGGTTTGTTCGGCAATGGCTTGAATAGTGCCAACAATATTTTCAATATCCTGAGCCTGCTGGTTGAGCTGCTCGATCAGCTGGGTGGTTTGATCGACCTGCTGGCTGATATGTGAAGAAGTTTGCTGCGAGACTTCAAGGGCTTGCAGGCCTTGCTGTGCCATCTTGGCTGTTTGCTCTGAAGTGCCATTGGCCAGCTCGGCTGTTTCTTGAATGGCTTGGTTGCGTAAAATGCGTTCGGTAATTTCGCTGGCAAACTTAATGACGCGTGTCACTCGCCCCTGTGGATCTTTGATCGGATTGTAGGTGGCCTCAATCCAAACGCTCTGCCCTTGTGCATTGCGTCGCTCAAAGAGTCCAGATTTAAACTCTCCTGCGGCTAGTTCATCCCAAAAATGAGGGTGCTCTTGATAAAAGGATTCAGGGCAAAATAAACGATGATGCTGGCCTTGGATCTGTTCAGCGCGATAGCCGACTGTTTTTAAGAAGTTTTGGTTGGCTCGCAGGATTTGTCCTTGGGGCGTGAATTCGATCATGGCTTGAGACTGATCTAGTGCGGTTAAAATGGCTTCTTGTGTTTGCTGTTGTTGGTGCTGCTGGGTGATGTCTGTCGCAATTTTAATTACCTTGATCACGCGCTGCTGTGCATCCATAACAGGGAAGTAAGAGGCTTCCAGCCAGATAGATTGGCCTTTCGCATTGATGCGCTCAAATTGGCCTTGCTGGGCCTGTCCTTTGCTGAGTTGTTGCCAGAAGGTCGCATAGTGAGTGGATTGAGTGATATGGGCAGGGCAAAGTAGGGAGTGAGCTTGCCCTTGAAGCTGCTTCAGGCTGTAGCCCATCGTATCAAGAAAAAGACGATTCGCTGTCAGGATGACACCTTCAGGGCTGAATTCGATCAGGGCATTGTGCTTGGCTAAGGCTTGGACGACGGACTGGGCCGCTCGGCAGGCTTGCTGTTCTTGTTCTAGTTGCAGTTTGTTTTTGTTATAGCGTTTAAACAGCATACTCCACTCCTTTCAATGAGATCATCAAGACCTCTAATCTAACAGACTTGTCACTTTTACACCTATAAAATGTAGTGATTTGATGTTGGCTGGAGTATTGGGGAAAGTGATGTGGGCTCGCCATGAAAAAGACCAAGGGCATCGCCTTGGTCTTCATCATCTATGCGCGATAAGGGAGATTAAACGCGGAAGCGATCAACTCTTTCTAGAAGCTTGCCGGCAATCTGATTTAAGTGCTGTCCAGCCTCTTCCATTTGTCCAGATTCATCTGCGATGTTGCCGCTTAAATCGGTGAGTCGTACCACCTGCTGGTTGATACTATCGACAGCCAGGCTTTGCTCTTCGGTGGCCGAGGCAATCTGCTCGTTCATTGCCTGCACCGATTGAATCTCATGCAAAATGGTGCTCAAGGCTTGGCCCGCACTGGCGGAGGTATTGGCCGCAGCCTGAGCTTGTTGCACACCGCTTTGCATTAGGTTGACCGCCTCGCCGGCGACCTTTTGCAGCTGCTCAATAATGCTCTGAATCTGAGTCGTGGATTCTTGGGTGCGTTGCGACAGGGTACGGACTTCATCGGCGACCACGGCAAAGCCGCGTCCTGCATCGCCTGCGCGCGCCGCCTCGATAGCCGCATTCAGCGCCAACAGGTTGGTCTGTTCGGCAATGCCGCGAATGACTTCCAGTACCTTATCTATATTACGGCTGTCTTCGGCCAGTTGCTGGATGACTTCACCCGCCTGGGTCATGCTTTGGGCGAGCTGCTCGGTTTCTTCAATGTTGCGTTGAATCGTGGTCTGGTTCGAGCGCGAGGCTTCACCGGCTTGTGAGGTGGATTGGCTGGCCTCTAGTGTGCGACTGGCAACTTCTTCAACACTGGCCAGCAGTTGGGTCATCGCACTCGCCAGTTCATCAGTGGAAGCCTTCTGATAATCAATATTCTGATTCACTGAATCGACTGAGCTGCTTTGCTGCTTGGCGGCAGCGGCCAGTTGATGTGCGGCCTCTTGCACGCTGCGCATAATGTCCTGAATACTACCAATAAAGGTATTAAAGTAGCGCGCCAGCTCAACCAGCTCCTTGCTGCCTTGTTCTTTCATCCTTTGAGTGAGATCCCCTTCGCCACGTGACAAGCTTTTCATCGCGCGGACCGTTTTGTTGAGCGGTTGCGAGATGCTGCGGATAAAAAAAATCAAAATGACAGCTAGGATGCCAAAAATGGTGATGGCCGTGGTGAAAGACTGCCATTCTGAGGCGCGAATATCGGCTTGGAGTGCATCCAGATTCAAGCCAGAACCGAGCGTCCAGCCCCAAGGTGCAAAATAGGCGGCATAGCTGGTTTTGGGATCGAGCAGATCGGGGTTGCTGGCATTGGGCCATTGGTAGTCAACAAAGCCACCGCCATTGCGTGCCACTTCATATAAGCTGCGCACGAAATAATGGCCTGTTGGATCACGCAACTGGGTAATATCCTGGCCGATTAATGCCGTGACGGCGTTGGCAATCGAGATGCCGCGGCGATCACCAACAAAAATATAGTTGCCCTGATCAAAGCGCAGTGCCGATACGGCAGCCAGTGCCTGACGCTGCGCTTCTTCTTCTGTTAAGACGCCCTGCTGACTCAGTTGATAATAATGACCGACCAGATGGGTGGCACTTTCAACAATAAAAGTCATGCCTGTTTCATAGCTGGCACGCAAATGAGTGCGTGTCTTCCAGGCATCCAGAACCGAGTTCGCCACTATCCCTAGAGCAAAAAGCGCAAGGATCATCCATGCCCGCGCAGAAAGTGAGACTTGGGAAAGCGAAGTGTTCATGCTCTAACCTCGTTGAAAGTGGGGCTGATCTGAAAAAGCACGCTGCATGATTTTTCAGTGAACAGCGAATCCTCGTTTATTTTAAAGGAATAAATGCTTAGCAGGTTGTTTTTGCACTTTTTTTGTGACTTGGATCGCTTCTCGTTGCTGACAAGCCACTTTTAACTGTTGATCTGATAAGGTGCCAGGCGGTTTTTCAAGCTGATGGATCAGCGCATCGAGCTCAGCGGTGATGATGCTTGGTGGCGAGGTATCGGCTTGCCCCTGTTCTAATCGCGCCTGTTCTTGTTTGAGGTGAGCCTGACAGGCCCGCTGAAAAACCTTCATGATCTACCCTCCTGGTCAAATTGATAAACGCGCACAAGATTTAAAGCGCAATCTGGGACATAAACAAAGCGCCCTTGCGCATGAATGAGATAGGGCATCCAGAGTTGTCCTGAATCTTCTGCTGCGCCAAAAGCCTGGTAGTGACTAACGGGCTCACCTTCCAGCGTAAAAACCTTGAGCGCTCGATTGACCAGATCGGAAACGATCAGATGGTCTTCGGTATACGCAATGCTGGTAGGGAGCAAAAATTCAGCTTGATCTGGTGAGTAGCCAGGCTGACCAAACTGCCCCTGATAGACATCTTGTTGATTAAAGATCTGAATACGGTGATTGAACTGATCAACCACATAGCAGTGGCCTTGGAGATCAAAGCAGAGATCGCTGGGAGTATTGAACTCACCTTCTTGGTCGCCCAGCTGGCCGAAGGTACTGACCAAGCCACAGATGCCGCTGGGAGTGATACGCCAGCGAGCGATGCGATGCTGACCTGAATCAGCGATCAGAATGTCCTGGTTGATTGGATCTATGGCGATACCTTGTGGACGCTCGAATTGCCAGGGCGCGGTCCCAAAACCTCCGAAGAAGCGATAGGGTACCCAGGTTTTGAGCTGAGGATGAAGTTGATAGAGCGTAATCAAGCCATTCAAATAGTTGGAGATCACAAGAAGAGGGGTTTCTGGCTGTAGATGGCCCCAGAGGCGCTTCTTAGGAATAAAGCTGGCCATGCCCAGTGCGCCTGGGAGCAAGGGGAGGCTGGCCCCTGTTAGGTGAGAGTCTGTATGGCGTACAAGGGTATTGCCTGAATCGAGCAGCCAAAGAGGTTGCTCTTGTTCTGGTCGCGAGGTGAGCAGTTGCCACCAAGTACGTTGCCAGCGCTCTAGCCATTCTGCCTGCCAGGACCAGATTAAGTGCATCCACGAAGGGAGAGGCCAGAAACGACTGAGCGGGTTGAGCTGTGGAGCTTGACGCTGAACCGATTCGGAACTGGATGGCAGGTGGTGCGAGTTGGGTGCGAGATCATCGCGCTCTGTTGTGCCCGCGAGCGCTGTAACAAAGTGGAGCTGCCCTCGCTGATTACGGGCATCCCCTGCAGTGCGGACGACTTGAGGGAAGAGCGGAAGCTGCGTTCTGAGCTGGCGCAGGTCAACCTGATAGAGGCCGACTTGCCCTAAAAGAGGTTCATTAATTAAAAGTTGATGCCGTTGGGCGCTGGGGGTAATTTGCATTGGCGAGAAGAAACCACCTAGAGCCCCTAGGCGCTGCCCATCCTGATGATAGACGGCAATCGCATTGCTCTCTGCTCCTGGCAGTAAGAGCCACTCTTGATAGCAGGCCACATCACGGGATAGCTGAAGTCCCTCGATCATGGCGAGCCCCGTGTGAGGAAAAATTTCTCCCTGTCCAGACCAGTTGCATCTGAGAAGATTGCCCATCCCTGTGTTGGCGATATAAATCCGCCCTTTTGCGTCTAGGCTCAGTCCCTGAGGCCAAAGAAGGTCGAGAGGTTCAGCTGAGTTGGGGCAGTCTACCTGATGAATCGAGCGTTGATAGTGGCCTTCTTCATCGCAGATCACCAAGCGGCTGGCACCTTCTGGGCCTTCATAAAACTCATCAGCGATGCAAAGCAGCCCCTGATAAAAAATGATGCCATTGGGGCCAGCAAGAGGTTCGGTAAAATCGGGTCCGAAATCGGCGACGGCCTGAATCTGATCCAAGCCTTGCTGATAATCCAGAATCTGAATGCGCTTGTTCGCCATATCCGTGACATAGATCCAAGGCCGATCAGGATGAGTTAAAAGGCGAAAAGGCATGTTGAATTGCCCCAGTTCTTGGCCATAGCCACCATATTGGGCCAGGAGCAGGGTGAAATCATGATTGAAAATCAGCAGCCGATTATGGGCAGTATCAGTGACCCATAAGCGATCCTCGAGATCTCGGCAACTGCCGACTGGCGTGTTCATGGACCAGTTTTCGAGGTCAGCGCTGGGTAAAGTGGGCAGCGCTGTAAAATAACGTCCTAGTGTCTGGGCATAACTCAGCATCGCATCATGCTCTTGTGGATTAGCTATTCCTTGTGCTCACAGTCTCCATCTCACAAGGAATCTAAAGATTGATCAGGGGTATACTTTTTCATGGCTTCTTCAAAGCTATGTGATGAAAGCCAAGAGCGCAAGGAAAAAAGTGCGACTTAGGTCGTAAAAAAATCGATTCGCCAATTGACCTTGGCCGATCCGCTTGCTGAGCTTTTGTATTGCTTGTGCTTTAATCTTGTCTAACGTTTTGCCTATCTCAGATCAAACACCTCGCCTTTGAGATCAGAAAATGTGATTGAATTGGCACTTTGTTGCTTATCCGCGTCTTGTGCTTTTTTAGTGCTCGACAGCCAGACTTTTTTGCTCTAACTTCGCGCGCCTTTCTGAGATCTGTCCATGATCTGCGCGGCTTGGCTTCCTGTGCTTTTTTTCTGGGGCCGTTATTTCTTGTGTTGTTATTGATTGTCTTGGTGTTTTGATTTGGGCCAGGGCGGCAGAGTCGATGCCGCTCTGCCCTGATGAGGTGAGAATGAAAAAATACTATGGTGTTCTTTTGTTGCTGTTTTTTTGTAGTCCTTGCGTTGTGCAGGCCGCTACTTGGCGCGATCAGCCTTGGGTCACGCAGGAGTCAACTCATTTTGTGCTGCACGGTCCAGTCACTTTGGTGGATCACTTTGCACCTGTTGCTGCGCATGCCGAAGAAGCCTATGCCTTCTTGACTCAAGAGCTGGCTTGGCAGCCTCGAGCGGCGATTCATCTTTTGGTGGTGGATGATACAGATGGTGTCGATGGTTGGGCGAAGGTGCTGCCTTTTGGGATGGCATTGATTAATTTATCACCCCCTGATGACCTGAGTTTTTTGGATCACAGTGATGACTGGCTACGCGCTTTGATCTGGCACGAGCTGACCCATGTCGTGCAGATGGATCAGGCGGCTGGCTTTCCTGGTGCGGTGCAAAGGGTGCTGGGCCGTCAACCGCTGACTTTTCCTCATATGTTTCAGCCCTTGTGGCTATTAGAGGGCCTGGCGATTCAATCTGAATCCTGGTCCGAGGCGCGCTCAGGTCGTCAGTGGAGCACTCTTTACCAGATGCGCATGCGGGCTCAGGTCGAAGCGGGTCTGGCAAGCTTGAGTCAGGTGAGTGCACCCTCACATCAGTGGCCATTAGATCGCGCCTATCTCTACGGTGCCTGGTTTTATCTTTTCCTTGAAGAGCAAGAAGGCGAGGAAGCTCTTGAAGCTTGGTTGCAAAGCTATCGTCGCCACCTGCCGGGTTTTGTGCGCCGTGCTTCTGCGCAGGCCTGGGAGCAGAATTTTGATCAGCTCTGGCCGCAGTATCAGGCTTGGTTGGCGCATCGCTTTGCTCCGTTCAATTATGCAGCGCCTCAAGGACAGCCGCTGACGCAAACAGGGCTTTTTGATGCGCGGCCAGTGGTCCGTAGCGATCAGATCTATCGTCTGCGCTACGATGGCCATACGGCTTGGCAGCTCGAAAGCTACTCCACCGAGGGGGAGGTGACCAACCTGGGCCCAGTGGATTTTGCTGGCCCGATCGATGTGAATGCGGCGGGTGATCTGGTGATGGCCGCGATGATGACGCGTGTGGATGGTCGTCGCTATGGTGATCTATGGCTCAAGCGCGATGGTGAGGCTTGGCAACGCCTGACACAGGATGCGCGCTATCGAGATGTGCGCTGGAGTGCAGATGGTCGTTTTCTGATCGCCAAGCGTTGGTCAGCAGGACGCGCGCAGCTGGATCTGCTGGATGCTCAGGGTCGTTATCAGCGAACGCTGTGGTTGGGTGAAGAGGATGAAGTGCTCGGCGGCTATGCAGTGCATCCGGCGGGTGATCAGCTGGTGGCCAGCCTGCGTCTGGGTCGTGAGAGCTGGAACCTCTATCAGCTCGATCTAGGCACGGGTCAGTGGAGTCCATTACTGACGGGTGCGGCGGTCTATAGTGATCCTGTTTATGACCCAGAAGGCGAGCGCTTGCTCTTCAGTGCAGAAGAAGAAGGTGGCTATAACCTCTATCAGCTGACACTGGCAACGCAAGAGTTAGTGCGGTTGACGCAGATGAATACCGGTGCTTTCACGCCAGTTTATACAGCGCAAGGCCTTGCCTTTCAGCGTTATTCAGCCAGAGGCTATGATCTGCATTATCTTGCGGCGAGCCAGTGGTTGAACGAACCAGCGCGTCCCTTAGAAGCCAGTTGGCGCCAAGCGATGGCGGCGGCTGAGCCAGTGTCACTGACGCCTGCGCGGCCTTATCGCCCTTGGGCAACGCTGCGCCCTCATGCGTGGATGCCGGTGGTCGAGAGCAACAGTGATCGCACTCAATATGGTGTGGAAATCTCGGGTCAGGATGCCAGCTTGCGCCATCAATACACCTTGCGTTTGGCCTATGATGATCTGGCCGAAGATGTTTTGGGTGATCTGACCTACGAATGGGATACGCGCTATCGTTTGCATCTGGAAAGGGAATTCGCCGAGTCGCGTATTGATGGCGACTTGATGGCGCTGCGCGATGAGCTGAGTGTTGGTTTGGCGCGTTTAGCACTCTGGACGGCGGATCATGACCGGCTGCGTCTGCATGCTGGCGCCTATTTTGAGCGTGAAAGAACCGCTTGGCGACACTCAGAACAGGCCAGCCTGCTGGAGACAGAGCGCAGTGATCTAGGTCTGGCTTTGAGCTGGCAACATCAACGCTTTGGCCTCTATAATCTCGGCGGGCCTGCCTCAGGCTGGTCTCTGCTCGGTATTGCTGAACACCATGCTTGGGGTGATTACGAAGGTGGTCGTGTGCATTTAGATGGGCGCTATTCTTGGCATTTAGGTCGCTCTCACGTGGCGGGTGCGCGCCTGTATGCTGCCTACGCAGAAGCGGAGGCCAAGGCCTTTGAGTTGGGTGGTGAGAAAAATGAGATGGCCGCCAGTTTTGTCGGCCGCGACCGCTATCCTCTGCGTGGCTACGGCAGTGACAGCCTGCGCGT
>SKOQ01000175.1 GCA_007119985.1 Marinospirillum sp. | reverse complement strand
AGAGGTTTACCCAGCGCATCATTACTGACCTCAAGCTGCTGCCAGCTTAAGCCATCACGCAAGCCAGTACCCAAGGCCTTGAGCAGTGCTTCTTTAGCGGCAAAACGCTTAGCCAAAAAAGCAGCTGGCTGCGCCGCCTTCTGCATCGCCTGCCGCTCGGCTAGAGTGAGTAGTCGCTGGCAGATAGCATCGCCACGACGCGCCAATAACTGCTCAAATCGTGCAATCTTGGCCAGATCTGTGCCTATCCCAAGGATCATCAGCAACTAGTCGCGGAAGTTGATGAATTGCAATGGCAGCTCAAGCTCAGCGCCTTTTAACAGGGCCATCACCTGCTGTAAGTCATCACGCTTTTTACCTGTCACACGCACTTGATCGCCCTGAATTTGCGCTTGCACCTTGAGCTTGGCATCTTTAATCAATTTCACGATTTTTTTAGCCGTGTCGCTTTCAATGCCTTCACGCAGTTTCACTGACTGACGCGCGCTTTTATTGGCTTCTTGAATGTCGCCTTCTTCCAAGCAAGTAATATCCACGCCCTTACGAATCAACTCAGCTTTCAAAATCTCCAACATCTGCTCAACCTGAAACTCAGCCTCGGCCTTAAGCTGAACATCATAATCCTTTCCTAGCTCAAAACTGGCATCCACACCTTTAAAATCAAAGCGATTTCCGACCACTCGGTTAGCCTGGTCAACCGCATTGGTGACCTGGTGTTTATCCAGTTCTGAGACCACATCAAAAGAAGGCATGCTTTTCTCCGCACAACAAAAAACGCCAGTATAGCCTGAAAAGCCAGCACTGGGGGCGACTTTTGCGCAAGGAGAGAGGCGCCCACACTCAGGGCCAGAATCAAGCGCTGACTCCCCCATATCACCCGATTAGCTGATCAGAAGCGGCAGACGCACAGCCTGACTCACCTGCGCCAACCCCCAGCCTAAGAAGGCACCTAACAGCACATCACTAGGATAGTGCAATCCCAAAATCAGACGCGAGAGCGCGATCAACAGCGCGATGATTGCCAACCAAGGCCAAAGCGCCGGTAAGGCTGCCACCAGCAGGCAACTCATACACACGGCATGCAGGGTATGACCAGAGGGGAAGCTAAAACGATCCAGCGGGGGAAGGTGGGCCTCGATATGCGGATGGGCCTCACAAGGCCGTAGTCGACTGGTTTTACGCTTGATGACCCAATAAATCAGCACTCCACCAAGGCCAGTGACCAGCAACTGCAAGCTCAAAAGCAAACCATTCCAACCATAATACAGAGGCAGCAAAACCGCCCAGATCAACCAAAGGTAACCATCACCTAAACGACTCACCAAACGAAAAAAAGACTTGATCGGCTTTTTCTGGCCGATCAGATTACAGCGCCAGCTCATTAAAGAATCCATCGCGCCCAAGCGCTCAGTCCAGAGATGCCCCTGCAGAGCAAAAAGATTTTTGATGCTCATTGTCTTTCTCCTTCCTCAGTACAGAACTCAAAAGCTGATACAACTGCTGATTGACGGCCTCCCAGCTCAGTGACTGCACGCTCAAGTAGGCAGCCTGCCCGATCTGCGGTAAGCGGCTACCCTCTTTCACCATCTGCTGGGCAGCTAAGCAAAAGCGCGTATCCGCTGCCTTCAACTCTGCAGCACTAGCTTGGTGCGGCGGGGCGGCAACACTCCATCCATTCACCCTGTTTTGAATCAGTTTTTGAGCAGCCGCACGATCAAAGGCCAACACGGGGATGCCACTTGCCATCGCCTCAGCCACCACATTGCCATAGGTGTCGGTCAGACTCGGAAAAAGCATCAGATCAAGACTGGCGTAAAAACGGGCCAACTCGATACCCTGCTGCCAGCCCACACAAATCGCTTGCGGGCAGCGCTGTTGTATTTCGCTTCTGAACGGGCCATCACCAATCAGAACCAGGCGTGCATCAGGACGCACCTGCTGTATCTCACTGAACGCACGCAACAGCAGCAACATGTTTTTTTCTGCCGCCAAACGCCCGACATAGCCCACCAGAAGCTGCTGTGCGCCTAAGCCTAGTCTCTGCCTCAGCATCCAAGAGCGCTGGTAAGGATGAAAAAGCTGGGTATCGACCCCACGACCCAAGCACTGAACACGCTCAAAGCCCTGATCAGTTAAAGCCTGACACTGAGCTTCTGTCGGAGCGAGGGTGCATTGCGCCTGATTATGGAACCAGCGCAAATAGCGCAGCGCCGAACCTTGTAAAAAACCGAGACGATAAGCGGGGAGGTAATCAGCAAAATGGGTGTGGTAACCAGCCACCACAGGAAGGTTGTGGCGTTGGGCGTAACGCAGTGCACTGAGCCCAAGAGGACCTTGGGTGGCAATATAGAGCAGATCGGGGGGCGAACTCGCCCAGTGACGCCGAACCGACTGAGGTAAGCGCCAGCCAAACTGCAAGCCAGCGTAGCCAGGCAAGGGGGCGGCTAGGCTCGGCCAGTGATGGGCAGGTAGAGAATGACCTGCTAAACGCGGACGCACCAGATCAATCTGCACATCACGCTCTTGCAAGCCTTGCACCCAGTGCCCTAACGTATGACTGACACCATTCATTTCTGGTGCAAAAGTTTCTGTGATCAATCCTAAGCGCATACTCACCTCTCCTAGCTTTTTTAGCAGAGTGGCCTGCAGAGGTGACAAACTGATCAACAAATCTTGACGTTCAGATGACGCAAAGCACTGCAGCCACGGCATAGATCAGCACTTGCTTAAAAGGAGATGAATCGATAAGGTGTCGCGCAAAGCTATAAGGAGATCCTATGAGCCAACGCAGCTGGTACGCCATTCAATGCAAGGCGAAAGAGTCATTTCGGGCCATCGCGCATTTACAAGCTCAGGGCTATGCGGTGTTTCATCCAACAGTGCAGGTTGAAAAGGTCAAGCGTGGACGCCTGACCTATCAGGAAGAGCCGCTGTTTCCCTACTATATCTTTATTCACCTTTGCCGCATTGAGGATAACTGGCGGCCCATTCGCTCTACCCGTGGGGTACTCAAAATACTGAGTTTTGGGCAGGAGCCGCTGAAAGTGCCGGACGCTTTGATCCATGCGCTACAAGCGCCACAAGAAGCGCCCGCACAGAGCCTCTACACCCCCGGCCAAAAGCTCCGTATTACAACAGGGCCTTTTCAGGGACTGGATGCCATTTTGGCCTGTAAGAAGGGAGAGGATCGTGTTGTCCTGCTGCTGCAACTACTAGATAAGGAACACAGAATCACCCTACAAGTGAATCAAGTTCAGCCTGCTTGACCTGCTCGTAGAGCTGCTGATGCTGCACCAGTGAGAGCTTGAGTGGCTTCGCGGCCTTGAGCAGACTGCCGGTAATGAAATCAATTTCAGTGGTTCGTCCTGCCTGTAAATCCTGATACATCGAAGAATAATTCTGGGCGGTGGAGTAGATGACCTGCTCCACTCGACCCTGCAATCCACCTTCGGGTTCAGGAATACCTAAACGCTTAAAGACCTGCTGCAACTCACTACATAAGGCCTGCACCTGAGGCTGAAACTCACGCGAGGCCAAGGCACCATTCGGAACACGATGCAGGGCCGTCAGTGGATTAATCACGGCATTCACGGCCAGCTTATGCCAAAGGACGGGGCGAATGGCTTCAACGGCTTGCGCCTGCAAACCAGCAATGGTTAAGCGACTCACCCAGGTCGCTTCGGCCTGCTGATCGGGTCCAGACCAACGCCCCAGCAGGGTCTCCCCTCGCGCAGCATGAACCACACAAGCGGCCCCCTCTTTATAAGCACCTTCGGTCACACTAGCTGCCAATAGGGTTTGTGTCGGCAGCAGCAGGTCAGCCACTTGAGCTTGGCTTCCCAGGCCATTTTGCAACATCAGAATATGCGCATCTGCACTCAAGTGCTGGCACCAGGGTGAGAGGGCTGAGACCACCTGCCCTGCTTTGGTCGCGATGATCAATCGCTCAATCAACAAATCATCATAGGGCTGACTGATCAAGCGAATAAAAACACGCTTGGGCAGGCTGGCTTCTGAGGCCTTAAGACTCACACCCAGACTGAGAGCCTGAGCCTGAGAGGGCTTGACCAATAGAGTGACTGGCCGACCCGCCTTCGCCAGCTTGCTGGCATAGAGCAGACCGAGGCTTCCAGCACCTAATACAAAAACCGCTGCTTCACTCATTCTTAACCTCGCAAGAGTTAACTTAAGACCTGACGTGCTTTAATCAACGCGCGATACCATTCTCGCTTGGGTGCCGCCACCATCGGCGGCCTGAGGCTCAAGAAGCTAACCGGACCATTGCCTGAGTTCGGCTCGTGGTTGGCCAGCAGCTCCAGAGTTTGGGGGCGAGCACCATAGGCCTCGACGAGAAACTCACGTGCTTCTTCAGTTAAATCAACACGATAGTGCTTGACTAAAGCCAAGGCGAGGCGTTCAGCAGCCTGCCCCATATCCTGCTGGACTTCTTTCGCCATCGCACTGCCCAAAGCAGCTTTTTCTGCTGCACTCATATTGGGTTCTAATCCACCCAAGTAGGTGGCATTCGAGGCATTGAGTCCTCGCTGTACCGCCGGACGACTGAGATGGATATAAGGCTCAAGTGCCAGTGCAACCTCAACCGCCAGTTGACGCGCACCTTCCAGCGTCAGCGGCCTTAAGCGCCCATCTCGACGGGTAAAGAAACGCCGCCCTCGTTTTTCTAATTCTTCACCTTGCAGGTAGGCCACCAGATGCTGGCACACGGCGAGCTTTTCTTCTTCCGTCAACCAAACCATCTTCTCAAGGATCCGCAAACCACGACGCCCCGGTCCCAGCTGGAGCTGACTGGCATCATCACCAAAGCGATGCGCCAGTTTATTCCACTCTTCGGAGGCTTCCAGCAAGGCCACATGCGCCTTACCTAACTGTTGATAGCCTTGGCGAGCGGCTTTATACAAGGCCAAAGAGCGGGCCAACACATCCACCTTGGCTCGCAGCTGGCTGCTCATCGGCACACCATAGTAGCGCACGCCTTGCACCAGCTCAGAAACCTCCTTCGCGAGCTGATCCAGAATCGCCTCCACCCGAGCCACTAACTCTTGTGCCGCAAGGCCGTTCGGCAGCTGCTCGTGAGTGGCTTCGTCCGTTTCCACCAAAAAACTGGCTAGGGCGCGAAGTCGATTGCTCCCGCTGGCCTGCGCAATGCGATAATGACTGCGTTTTTCTTCCAGTTGATCTAAGGCGCGAGCGAGTTTCCATTGACCTGAATAGTTAAAAATCAGCATCGGGATTTCGCGACCATTGATCAGTTCAAAGGCCAGAATCAGCATTTCTTCGACGTCTTGCAAGGTCATCAAGAACAGGTTGTCTTCTTCAATGGCCGCCAAGACGCGCTCGATAAAATACTCATCACGCGGCACACCGCGCTCAAGCTGCGGTGGCTCACCACTAAAGCGCTCGCGCAGCACCGTGACCGCCTGAGGTGAAACGGCTTGCAGCCACTCTAAAGCGGTTTCAATCCTTTCTCGATACTGGCGGTTCAAATCACGAACACGCGAATAGAGCCCAGCGCGGCGGTAGGTATCAATCCGTCCAAGAATCTTGGCCAACTCGCTATCGCCTGTCAGCTCTTGAGCTGCAAAAGCCACCCCATCCGGAGTCAGATCGACACGACGCAAGAGCTGCAGAGCGG
The DNA here is from genome assembly GCA_007119985.1 of Marinospirillum sp. Lineage (GTDB taxonomy): Bacteria > Pseudomonadota > Gammaproteobacteria > Pseudomonadales > Halomonadaceae > Marinospirillum. Next base: position 20,426 of record SKOQ01000175.1, on the reverse strand, counting down.
CTTCACGCTGGCGAGCTTCACCTTCTTCGAAACTGCCGACGATCAAATCATTGACCGCTAAAATCAAGTCTGCGAGCTTATCCACAGCCTCGCTCATATCCAGCTCATCCTGCTCTTTGACATGGCCTTGCACCACGTCGTACAAAATCTTGGCAAAAAAAGCGATGGTGCCCGACAGCAGAGAAAAGATAAAAAAGTAGAGCATGTTTTGTGCGGGGGGTGGACGACCAAAAGCAATGTAATAGCCACCAAAAAGGCCCATTAGCGTCACCGGCCCCGCTGTCCAAACGATATACAAAAGACTGCGCGTCCAGTGCGTCGAATGCACAATACGCTGAAATCTCTCTCTTTTCTCGTTACCTTCACGATCCAAAGAGACACGTGCACGTTGCGCCGCACGCTCTTTTTTCTTTTTCCGCCACTGGCTTGCTAGGTGGCGCAACCAGCTCAAAAAGCCCATGAAGACCTTCCTATTCTTGTTCTTCCCGCACCCGATCCGGCTGCGATTCTATGGGAAAATAACGCATTAAGACCCACAATAAGGGTAAACCCAGCAGTGCAATCAACGCGGTGAGGATAAAAAACACCATCCAATCTCCGTCCAGTTGATCGACCATCCAGCCACTGGATGCAGAAAACCAAATTCTTGCCAAATTACCTAAGGAAGCCAGCATGGCATACTGGCTCGCGGTATAGGCAAGATTACACAAACTAGAGAGGTAGGCCACAAAGGCCACTGTCACCAATCCAGAAGTCAGATTATCTGCGATCACCGCCGTAGCAAAGACAAGGCTGGATTGGCCCGAGTAGGCCAGCAGGCTATAAGTCAGATTGGTGGTCGCTGTGGCTAAACCCGAAATAAACAGGGCTTTTAAAATACCGACTCGCGCCACCAAAACACCGCCCAAAACTACACCAAGCAGCATCGCGGCCAAACCATACACCTTGGCGACATGGGCAATTTCAATCAGTGAAAATCCCAGATCACCATAAAAAACATTGGCCATGCGACCCAACAGGGCATCGCCGAGCTTAAAGATAAAGATAAACGCCAAAATCCACAACCAACCGCGCCGCCGAGTAAACTCAGCAAAGGGTGCAACCAGATTGACATAAAGTGGCGTCAAAAAAAGCCTGACTCCCTGAGGAAGCCAAGACCAGCCCGCCACCCGGGCACGCTGCTGTGCGTCTTCTTCAAGAATCACCTGTTGCACGCGAGGCTCAGGACTCAGTACAAGCGTCACCATCCCGATCAGCACGCTCAACGCCAAGAGTTGGTAAGCCAGCTGCCAGCCAAAATGCGCCGCCAAATAAAGGCCGCCAGCCGCCCCAACCAGGGTACCGCCAAGATGCCAGCCCCAGACCGCCATCGCTGAACCTGCACCGTACTGATGCGGTTCAAGAATTTCGACCCGATAAGCATCAATCACGATATCTTGCGTCGCCGATAAGAAAGTCACAAAGAGCACTGCCAGCGCCATCCAGGCTAAGTTTTGCTCTGGCTTGGCCAGGGAAAGCAGCAACAAGGCGACAATCAGCAGCGCTTGGATGAGCAGCCCCCAGCCACGCCGCCGACCAAAGCGTGCCGTCAGCCAAGGTAAGGCCACACGATCCAACACTGGAGCCCAGAGAAAATTGATCGCATAAGGCGTGGCAGCCAAGGCAAAGAGGCCGATTTCTGTGCGCGATACGCCAACTTCCCTCAGCCACAGAGAGAGATTAGAGAACACCAGCGGCGCAGGCAGGCCACTGGCGAAGCCCAGTAATAGCAGGATCAACATGCGTCGATCCAGATAAGGGGCGATCCAACGCTGCAAGGCGATCATCGCTTCATCTCAGGCGAACGCGACGTTAGCGCGCATCAAGGATCAACTTCTTCATCTCTTTGACCGCCGCTGCCAAGCCAACAAACAGGGCGTGCGCGATCAAACCATGCCCGATATTCAACTCATGTATTTCAGGCAGGGCCGCGATGGGTTGAACATTGTGATAATGCAAACCATGCCCAGCATTGACGATCAGGCCCTTCTGGTGGGCAAAGCGGGCCGCCTCTCGCAGACGCTGATATTCCTGCTGCTGGGTGGCACCACTGGCTTCAGCATAAGCGCCAGTGTGCAGCTCGATAACAGGTGCACCTGCAGCGACCGCAGCTTCAATCTGCGCAGGATCAGGATCAATAAACAAAGACACTTCTGAGCCCACCTGTTGCAAGCGCGTGCAAGCTGCGCGCACCGCATCCAGCTGGCTGATCACATCAAGGCCGCCTTCGGTGGTCAGTTCTTCGCGCTTTTCAGGCACCAGGCACACCTGCTCAGGACGCAGTTGCTCCGCATAATTGAGCATAAAAGGCGTGATCGCCATTTCAAAGTTCATCCGCGTTTGCAGCACCTGCTGAATCAGCTCGACATCTCTTTCCTGAATATGACGCCGATCCTCACGCAAATGCAGCGTAATGCCATCCGCGCCCGCCTGCTCTGCGATCTGTGCGGCAAAAACGGGATCAGGGTAGCGCGTGCCACGTGCTTGGCGCAGTGTCGCGATATGATCAATATTGACACCCAGTAGGGCAGACTTGTTGTGCATAAACCCACTCCCTTTAACAAGGCCTCTCTGAAGAAGGCGCAGAATAACGGTTTGTTTCTCCATCCTCACTGATCGATGCGGCCGGTGCTGCACGCCCCGAGGAGGTGGCGAGTTGATAAAATAGCGCGCGACTCTGAAGCGGACGCGAGCCTAACAAAGGTTGCAAACGCCAGCGCGTCCATTTTTTTGCAGCATGACGTGTTGCTAAAGCCCGCCAATCATCCCCCAGCATGGCCAAAAGACTCGCACCATCCAGCACCAGCTGAGAGAGCGAGGCCGACTCAGCATGCACTGGCTGCCAACCACGATCATGCGCCCAAGCATAATGGGCCTCAGCCACCAAAGGCTGGCCATACAGGTCGGTCTGCGGCAACTCTTGATCCAAAAAGGCCAAGAGCGCCAGTTCAAGGCGTCTTAAAGCTGGCTCGCGCTGCTCAGCATCTTTGAGCAAATAGAGGAGTAAAGAATACTCACGAAAGACGGCAGGACAAGGCAGCTCTGCAGGCAGCAAGCGGCTCAGCAGCTCATTGGCATACAGGGCGCACACTAAAGGCTCGCCATGAAACCACAAGGGCGAGCCTGAAGATTCAAGGAGCTGGAGATTTTTCAGCTGCCCCCGCCCCCGCCAACTGACATTAAGCGGAGTAAAAGGCTGCAGCAGCGCGCGATAACGGCTTTGGCGGCTGCGCACACCGCGCACCACCAGATCAAGACGCCCTTGATCCAAAGTCAAAAACCAGGCCAAAGCACTGGTTTCTCGATAAGGGCGCTGATGCAGCAGCCAAGCTGCATCAAGAGGCGTTGCCGCAGAGGAGAGGGCCATGGCCGAAGCGGTTAATCCAACCCTGTATAACCAAGGCTCTTTAAAGCACGGTCATCATCTGACCAGTTGCTTTTCACCTTGACCCAAAGGTTGAGCATCACCTTGCTTTCAAAGACTTTTTCCATATCAAGGCGCGCATCCCGGCCAATGCTTTTCAGCTGGCTGCCTTTTTCGCCAATCAAGATTTTTTTCTGGCCATCACGCTCAACCAGAATCAAACCATGAATATGCAGCGTTGGGCCTTCTTGCTTAAAGCGCTCGATTTCCACTGTCACCGCATAGGGCAGCTCTTCGCCCAGCTGACGCATGATCTTCTCGCGAATCAGCTCAGCCGCTAAAAAGCGCGCGCTACGATCAGTGATCTGGTCTTCAGGGAAGAAGTAAGGCCCTTCTGGCAGCAGGCTTTCGAGCGTTTCGACCAGCTCATTCACCTGGGTGCCCTGCTTGGCTGAAATCGGGAAAATCGCTTGGAATTGGCGCTTTTGGCTGACTTCTTCAATAAAAGGTAGCAGGCTATTTTTATCTTCAAGCCAATCCACCTTGTTAATAACCAAAATCACTGGGCAGCTGACATGCTCTAAGCGCTTCAATACCAGCTCGTCTTCTTCTGTCCATTTAGTACGATCGATCAAAAACACCACCAGATCGACGCCACGCAGCGCTTGAGCCGCGGCCTCGTTCATATAGTGGTTAATGGCTTTATCACGATTACCCTGCGCCAGATGCATCCCTGGCGTATCCACATAAATGGCCTGCGTCTGGCCTTCAGTGACGATCCCGAGAATCTGATGCCGCGTGGTTTGCGGCTTTTTGCAGGTAATACTCACCTTTTGACCCAAAATACGGTTCATTAAGGTTGATTTACCCACATTCGGGCGACCAACCAAGGCGATGTAGCCACAACGTGTTGCTTGGCTTGTCATTTGACCTCCAGGGCCTGTAAAGCTTTTTGAGCCGCTTCTTGTTCGGCGATGCGGCGGCTAGATCCCACCCCAAGTGGGCGGTAATTCAGTTCATCAATACAACATTCAACAGTGAACATCTGCGCGTGGGCTTCACCTTCGACTTGAATCACATCATAGCGAGGTAGAGGGCGCTGGCGAGACTGGAGAAATTCCTGCAAGCGGGTTTTGGGATCTTTTTGAGTATCATCCAAAGACATCTGCTCTAAACGGGTTTGAAACCAGCTGCGCACGCGTTCACGTGCCACATCCATACCCGCATCCAAGTAAATGGCTCCAATAATGGCCTCCAGTGCATCAGCCAGAATCGAATCACGACGATAGCCACCACTTTTGAGTTCACCCGATCCCATACGCAGGTAATCACTAATGGCAAATTCACGCGCCACTTCAGCCAGGGTTGCCCCCTTCACCTGACGGGCACGCAGGCGTGATAGCTGGCCTTCACGCGCCTGAGGAAAACGATGAAAAAGATCCTCAGCGATAATAAAGTTCACAATGGAATCGCCCAAAAACTCAAGGCGCTCGTTGTTGTGCTGCCCATAGCTACGATGGGTGAGCGCCAGCTCCAGTAGATTGAGATCATGAAATTCATGTCCAAGGCTTCTGGTTAAAGCGGTCAAATTTTGTCTCACAAAGCACTCACTTAATCAGCCTCACATCACGGAAGCTTGGTAAATTAAAAAAGCCTGTCCAGTGCATCCATACCGCCACGGCTTGGCCGACCAAGGCCTCTTCAGGCACAAAGCCCATCACTAAAGGCTCGCCACGCTGGTTAAAATACTCTGGAATGATCAAACAACCCTGCTCGGCATGCGGCTGACCTTCGCACCAAAAGCGACTGTCATTACTATGATCACGGTTATCGCCCATCACCAGATAAAAACCTTCTGGCACCTCAACTTCAGGGAAGTCATAGTGGCGCTCAGGAAAATTATAAACCTGATGGCTGATCTCACCGAGCTGCTCTTGCCATAACCATTCACTCGGCGCTTCACGCGGATGGCGTTCTAACAGCTCGCGTTGGACGGGAACGCCATTGACGATCAGCTCTTTATTCCGGTAGGCAATACGATCTCCCGGCACACCGACAACCCGCTTGATATAGTTCAAACGTGGATCGAGCGGATAACGAAACACGGCCACATCGCCTAGCTCAGGTCGCCCAACAGGGATCACCTCAGTGTGTATGACCGGTAAGCGCACACCATAGTTGTACTTGTTGACCAGAATGAAATCACCGATTTTCAGTGTCGGCAGCATGGAGCCAGAAGGAATTTGAAAAGGCTCATATAAAAAAGAGCGCAGCACCAAAACCAAAGCCAAGACAGGGAAAAAAGAGACGGAGTATTCCACAACCAAACCTGGCTCTGCCTTTTTACCCTCTGCCTGCACCGCAGCACGTTGACGACGCAACACCCAACGGTCGAGCGCCCAGACAACCCCGCTGAACAAGGTCGCCAGCACCAGCACCAGAGAAAAATCGATATGCATCAAAACTCTTCCTTCCTTTATGAACACCGAGCAAGGCAGGGTACCCTACTCGGCTCACGACTAACTATCGACCTGCAAGACCGCCAAGAAGGCATCTTGGGGAATTTCAACACGGCCGACCTGCTTCATCCGTTTTTTACCTGCTTTTTGCTTCTCAAGCAGCTTTTTCTTACGCGTCGCATCACCACCATAACACTTGGCCAGCACGTTTTTACGCAGCGCCTTCACGGTTGAGCGCGCAATAATCTGCCCACCCAAGGCGGCTTGAATGGCCACATCAAACATCTGGCGTGGAATCAGCTCTCGCATCTTCTCAACCAGCGCACGGCCTTTGTTGGCTGCCAGATCACGGTGCACAATCAACGCCAGTGCATCGACCTTCTCGCCATTGATCAGGATATCCAAACGGGCAAGCTTGGCCGCTTCAAAGCGATCAAAGCTGTATTCAAGCGAGGCAAAACCACGCGAGGCTGATTTGAGGCGATCAAAGAAATCCAAGACCACTTCCGCCATCGGAATATCATAAACCAGCTGTACTTGGCTCCCCAGATACTGCATATCTTTTTGCATGCCGCGCTTTTCGGTACATAGGGTAATGATCGAACCGACCATTTCCTGCGGCGTCAGAATCGTGCAGCGTGCAATGGGCTCGCGCATTTCGGCGATGCCAGCGGGATCAGGCAGGCGTGTGGGGTTATCCACATAGACCACTTCACCACTTTTCATCTCGACTTCATAGACCACCGTCGGCGCAGTGGTGAGCAGATCCAGATCATACTCGCGCTCTAAGCGTTCTTGGATGATTTCCATGTGCAGCATGCCCAAGAAGCCACAACGGAAACCAAAACCCAGAGCTTCGGAGCTATCTGGCTCATAGAACAAAGACGCATCGTTGAGCGAGAGTTTATCCAGCGCCTCGCGGAAGTCTTCAAAATCATCTGAAGAAACAGGGAAAAGGCCGGCATAAACCTGCGGCTTCACCTTTTGGAAACCAGGCAGGCGTTCTACATCAGGCGTTTTAGCATGGGTGATCGTATCCCCCACTGGCGCGCCATGGATTTCCTTGATGCCCGAGACCAGATAACCCACTTCACCGGCCTTTAAGCAGCCAGTTTCAACACGCTTGGGCGTAAAAATACCGACGCCATTGGCATCCCAGGTTTTGCCTGTCGATTTGATCAAAATCTTATCGCCTTTCTTTAAGGTGCCATTTTTAATCCGCACCAAAGAAACAACGCCTAAGTAGTTATCAAACCAAGAATCAATAATCAATGCCTGTAAGGGTGCTTCAATATCCCCTTCAGGTGGCGGCACTTGCTGCACCAAACGCTCAAGAATATCCTGTATCCCTATGCCGCTTTTGGCCGAGCAGCGCACCGCATCGGTGGCATCAATGCCAATAATTTCTTCGATTTCCTTGGCCACTTTTTCAGGATCGGCCTGGGGCAAATCCATCTTATTCAGAACAGGCACCACTTCTAGCCCCTGCTCTATCGCGGTATAGCAGTTGGCGACAGATTGCGCTTCAACACCCTGACCTGCATCGACCACCAGCAGCGCGCCTTCACAAGCGGCCAAGGAACGTGAAACCTCATACGAGAAGTCGACATGCCCTGGGGTATCGATAAAATTCAGCTGATAGGTTTCACCTGATAAGGAGGCATAGTTCAGCGTGACACTCTGTGCCTTGATCGTGATACCTCGCTCTCTTTCCAGATCCATCGAATCTAGGACCTGCTCTTTCATTTCACGATCTGAAAGACCTTCACAAAATTGGATAAAACGATCGGCAATCGTCGATTTACCATGGTCGATATGGGCAATAATTGAAAAATTGCGGATATGCTTAATTGGGCTCACGTTCACCTGCATCCGAGAAAGAAGTCATCACAAAAAGAAAGCCCGATCACGGCATCAAGCCTGATCGGACTGCCTTGAAAAGTCGCCAAAGTCTAACTGATTCAGCGGCGCAGGGGAAATAAACCCGCTGCTATTCGCTGATATAAATCGCCACAAAGAGTGGGCTGCCCTGGCGTACTAAGCGTAACGGCACGGCACGTCCAGCAGGCAGCTGCTCTACCAGCTGCTGATACACCTCTAAACTGGTGATGGACTGGCCCGCCAAAGACACCAGCACATCGCCCCGCCGGACACCCGCTTGGGCAGCCAGACCGCTTGAATCGATCTGGGTCACCTCTAAACCGGCTTCCAGATTCCAGCGCTGACGCTGAGCATCCGAAAGAGGAGTGAGCGTCAATCCAAGACGATCTTCAATCAGCACCAAACCAGACTTGGGATCGGCCCGGCCTGCACTGCGCTGCCCTTGAGAATCATCGGGTCGCTCACCCACTTGGATGTGCAGCTCAATCTCACTGCCATCACGCAAGACACGGAAGCGACCCTCATCACCTGGGCGTATTCTCCCCACTGCAGGTGGCAGATCAGAGGAGACCTCGATACTGCGTCCTTCTACCTCCAGCACGATATCACCGGCCTGCAACCCGCCTGCGGCGGCGGGGCTGCGTGGATCAACCTGAGCAATTAAAGCGCCGCGTGGACGATCTAAACCAAAGGACTGGGCCAGATTGACATCAATATTTTGAATCACCACGCCCAGCCAACCGCGCACCACGCGACCATCATCACGCAACTGAGCCACCACCTGCTCTACCACCTGCACAGGAATCGCAAAGGACAACCCCATAAAGCCACCCGAGCGAGTATAAATTTGCGAATTCACACCCACCACTTCGCCTTGTAGATTAAACAGGGGGCCACCTGAGTTGCCTGGGTTGATCGCCACATCGGTCTGAATAAAGGGCACATAGGTTTCATTCGGCAAAGAGCGACCTATGGCGCTGACGATCCCTGCCGTCACCGAATGGTCAAAACCAAAAGGAGAGCCGATAGCCAGCACCCAAGAACCCACTCGCAGGTTTTCAGAGTCCCCAAGACGCACCACCGGCAGATCCTCAGCCTCAATTTTAAGCAGCGCCAGATCTGTCGCTGGATCACTACCGATCAACTCCGCCTGATATTCACGCCGATCACTGAGGCGCACGAGGATTTCCTGCGCTCCCTCAATCACATGATGATTGGTGACGATATAACCATCCTGCGAAATAATAAATCCTGAACCCAGTGATTGACGGCTGGGACGCTGACGCTGGGGTCCTGGCTGGGCAAAGGGCTGCCCACCAAAGGGGGACTGGCCAAAGAAATGCTGGAAAAGATCCGGAAAATCCCCCGATGGCGGCATCGGAGTTTGACGCTGCACCTGTCCACGCACCGTACTGATATTCACCACAGCAGGGGCACTTTGCTCAACCAACCCAGTGAAATCAGGTAGGCGATCCACCGCGCCCAAAGGTTGATAAAAGAACAGTAAACAAGCGGCGATGAAGAAAAATGGAGCAAGGCGTGTTTTTTTCATTTGCTGACAACTCCAGTCTAAAACAGAGAATCAGTAAAGCAGTTATGGAAAGGAAGTGCGAGCAGAAGAAGAAGGCGATGGCATCAGCTTTAATTCCACGCGCGCGGCGTAGCGCTCAGCTATCACCAAACCAACGAGCAAACCCAAGAGGGCAGCACCTGCCTGAAACGCCAGCGGCGGCGCAAACAAACCATCAACCAACAGCAGAGAGAATAAAGCCGCGACCAGTGGCAAGAGGTATTGCCATAAAGCGGCTCTGATCAGGGCTTCGCTCGACACACCCAACTCGATAAGATCACCGACAGCTACCGAGTCCGGCGCAGCCAGCTGAATTGCTGGGCGTTTTTTTTGCATCCAGCGTGCCAGCACGCCTTGGCCACAAGCACCGGCCAGCTGACAAGTCTGACAGCCTTGCGTGGTCACCGGCTGCACTTGAACCCAACCTTCTGATCGGGCCACCACCTTCGCTGTTTGTGTAATCCAGCTGGTCATCTATCTACTCAGCAGGGGCTGATCAAGGCTCATTAGCCGGTGCAGTCCAAAAGAAATTGACTGGCGATTGCAGCTGACCTGAACTCCAGCGCTGTGCGTTTTCTTCTTCCATCACACGCATCCGCGAGTAGGCTTCTGGGGCCACGCTCTCACTGACCAGCTGAAAACGCTGTGGCGGTGCATAGCCTTGCACCGGCGCTAAACGCAGGGGCTGGCTCGAGACCAACTGCAAGCTAGGCGGCGCTGAATGCTGAATCGATTGAGGCTCAAGCGGCTGACTCACTAGCTCCTGCGAGCCAGCTGGCCCCTGCGGCAGATTGACCAGCTGGACGCCCGTAATCGCCAACACAGCGACCGAGGCGGCCAAAGCAGCGCCACGAAACCAGCTGCCCTTATCATGGCTGACTGGCGCAGAAGTCACCTCTGCTGAGTTCGCCGCAGCGGTGTCCAAACCAGCATCATAAATCTGATCGCCGCTTTCTAGTGCCAGCTGCTGCATGATCCGCGCAGAAAGATCGACCTGCGCCGCTTCAGCATGGGCCACATCGCGCAATTCTCCGCGCATCACCCCCTGCACCAGATGGTAGCGACGCCATTTTTCACTCAGCTCTTTTTGCAGCTCAGAAGAAGACTGCATCGCATTGAGTAAACGCGGCAATTCTAAATCATCGTCAGCAGCATCCATTACAGCCGATAACGACTGATGTAGCTTCTCCGTCATACTCTCAACCTCTTTTCACCTTGTCTGCACCGCCATCATGATTTGAATAACTCAAACCCCTGTGCCTCATAGACAAGCGCCACGCGGTTTGGTTTTGTCTCAAAAGTAAAAAACCTTAAAAAATACACACCTTTGATCTAGATCAACCCCTGCTGGCGATTAGGCGCGTGCTTCTGTCAGAGATTGAATAGCCACATCAATGGCTTCCCGCGCACGAAAAATCCGCGAGCGCACTGTTCCTACAGGGCACTCCATCGCCTCAGCAATCTCCTCATAGCTCAAACCTTCAAACTCACGCAGGGTAATAGCCGTACGCAAGTCATTGGGCAGTTTCTCGAGTGTTGCGAAAATCTTGGCCTCTAACTCATCACGCATCATTTGCGCTTCTGGTGTGGCAATATCCGACATCTGCAAGGCATAGACCTCGGCATCATCGACATCAATATCCGTACCCGGAGGACGCCGCCCCCGCGCCACCAGATGGTTTTTGGCTGTATTAATCGCGATCCGATACATCCAAGTATAAAAAGCACTTTCTGAACGAAAACTACCGATCGCACGATAGGCCTTAATAAAAGCCTCCTGCGCGACATCCTGCATTTCATGCGAGTCTTGAACATAGCGCCCGATGAGTGCAATGATTTTATGTTGATACTTCTTTACTAATAGATCAAAGGCGCGTTTATCACCTTTTTGCACTCGCTCTACTAGCCGCTGATCCGTTTCCCTAGCGCTTATCATCAGGAACCCCGCTTTATATTGAGCGCACTACCCTGCATTCGACCATCTACTGAAGATCATCTATTTTATGATGGGAGGCGCGATCACCACCTCGGTGCTCTCGATCGACTCCGACCTTACTGGCGCTTTCTACGCCTCCATCTTTGACCCAAACCTTGAGATTGACTTCATGGATCAAGCACGAAAAACTTGCCAGCTGAACTCAAAGCCCTATACCTTAGCATGAGAGCGCCCAGTCCAGAAGTCGGCGGGCGCTCAAATTAACTCATTCGCTTGACTGAAGGAAAGCCATTTTCATGCCAGAGCCCCTCTCTTATGACATTTTAATTATTGGCAGCGGTGCCGCCGGCATGACAGCCGCATTAGAACTCGCCAATACAGCGCGCGTGGCGCTGATCTGTAAAGCGGCTCTTGGGGATGGCTCTAGCCGCTGGGCACAAGGTGGCATCGCCACAGTGATCGACCCCACCGACACCGCTGAATCACATATCGAAGACACGCTCAATGCCGGCGCAGGACTCTGCCATCGCCACACAGTCGAGCGAGTGGTGAACGCCAGTCGCGCCAGCATTGAGTGGCTCATCGATCAAGGCGTCCCCTTTACGCCCGCAGATGAGCATGAAGATCTCGACTTCCCCTACCACCTCACCCGCGAAGGCGGCCATAGTCACCGCCGCATTCTCCATGCCGATGACGCCACAGGCCGCGCTCTGGTCGAGACGCTGGCACACAAGGTGCGCCAACATCCTCAGATCGATCTTTTTGAGCAGCACCTGGCGGTCGATCTCATTACACGCCACAAACTCGGCTTGGCTGAAGAAGCTTGCGTCGGGGCTTATGTCCTCAATCTGGCCACGCAGCAAGTCCAACCCATGGGTGCGAAGGCCGTTATTCTGGCCACTGGGGGTGCAAGCCGCGTTTATCTCTACTCCACCAATCCCGATGCCAGCTCTGGCGATGGTATTGCAATGGCTTGGCGTGCGGGCTGCTCTGTCGCCAATATGGAGTTCAACCAGTTTCACCCCACCTGCCTCTTTCATCCCCAAGCACGCAGCTTTCTGATCAGTGAGGCCTTAAGAGGCGAAGGAGCGCATCTCAAATTGCCTGATGGCCAGCGCTTTATGCACCGCTTTGATGAACGCGCTGAACTGGCACCGCGCGATATCGTGGCCCGCGCGATTGATCATGAAATGAAACGCCTTGGCCTTGACCATGTTTATCTGGATATCAGCCATCAAGATCCAGAGTTTATTCGCAGCCACTTCCCAACCATTTATCAGCGCTGCCTTGAGCTAGGTATCGATATCACGCAAGAAGCTCTCCCTGTCGTGCCTGCCGCCCACTACACCTGTGGTGGCATCGTGACGGATGCCTATGGTCAAACAGAAATCCCCTGCCTTTATGCCATCGGAGAATGCGCCTTTACGGGTTTGCACGGCGCAAATCGTATGGCAAGCAACTCTTTGCTCGAATGCATCGTCTACGGTCGCTTTGCCGCCGAAGACCTGCGCAGCAAAATCCAGCAGCTGGCCCCACCGCCACCCCTGCCTGCTTGGGATGAATCACAGGTCACTGACTCAGACGAAGACGTCGTGATTAGCCACAACTGGGATGAGCTCAGGCGCTTTATGTGGGATTATGTGGGCATCGTACGCACCAATAAACGCCTAGAACGTGCTGCCCATCGCATTCAGCTGCTGCAATCTGAAATTCATGAATACTATTCTAATTACCGCATCAGCGGCGATCTGTTGGAATTGCGTAATCTAGCGACAGTAGCCGAGCTGATTATCCGCTCAGCGCTGCTACGCAAAGAAAGTAGAGGCTTGCATTTTACCCTCGATTATCCAGCTCCAGCACCTGAAGCACGAGATACGCTGCTGACGCCAGATCGCTGGTAATACCTAGCGCACAGCCTGATGGGCAGCACAAGAAAAAGACCAGCGTGATTCAGATCGCTGAGTTTAAGAGGAAGGGTGCGCATCGCGCTGGGCATAGACCCAGCGTCGTAGCGCGGCACGCTCAGCTGGGGTGACGGCATCAGGCCAGAGCAGCCAGCAGGAATAAGGCGCCCAAGGTAGACGCCAAGCGATCCAGAAGGGGCTGATCCAGCAAGGCGCAGACGTCAGAGAAAAGACCTCGCCTTGCCGGTTGATGATATCGAGCCGCTGCTCGCGCCAGCAAAAAGCACAGGGAGCGACTGGACCAAGCTGCCCATAAAGCGCCCAGCCCAAATGGAGCAAAAGCAACACAATAAGCCAGCGCGCTTCAGCCCAAGGTTGCCACCACAGCACCAGAATCAGTAGCAACCCACAAATCAGCATCCACAATAGGGCAAGCTTAGAGACCTTTAAATTGATCCAAGTCGCCTTCTCTGGCATGGGTGACAATCCTGTCAATAATCGGCATCAAGCTCTGATCTTCAGGTTGATCACGACGCATCAGCCAGCCAAACAAATCTTGATCTTCTAAGGTAATTAAGCGCTGATAATCCGCTTGCAGATCGGCATCCAGCTGGTCATAGCACTGATCTAAAAAAGGGATCAGAAGTAAATCCAGCTCCCACATTCCACGACGACTATGCCAGTATAAGCGCCGACGATTGGCTTCTGCGCTAGATTCACCCGCCATCACTTGTGTTTCAGACATATACTCGAACCTTTTTAGCCGATAAATAAAGGTCTCAGTCTAAGCTCAAGCCGCCTGAAAACCAAGCCTGACTCAAGCGTCCGTCGCCCAATACAAGGCATAGAGAGCCATTTGCAAGAAGAATGACTGCACAAACAAATGTTTAGCCCCATCAAAGATGGCCAAATGCCTATTGTCTAAAGCGACAAAGCTCACTATGCTAACCCAAGTAACTGAACCTCTAAGCTCAGCGGGTCAAGATCCCCACCCACACATGGAGTGATGTGCATGACCAAATCGGAACTGATTGAACAAATCGCCATGAGAAAGACCAACCTCAGCATGAAGCAGGTCGAGTTGGGCGTCAAATTGATTCTGGATCACATCACCGACCATCTTGCAGCTGGTGGTCGGGTCGAAATCCGAGGTTTTGGCAGCTTTTCCCTGCACTTTCGTGAGCCACGCCGCGGACGCAACCCCAAAACAGGCGAGACAGTGGAGTTAGAAGGCAAATATGTCCCTCACTTCAAGCCAGGTAAGGAACTGAGAGACCAGGTGAATGCTGCCGCTCAGCGAGGCTACTAGCAACCATGCATCTGATTAAGCGCGCGTTTTTTTTGCTCCTGCTCTTGGCCTGCGTGATCTTCGGGCTACTTTTCTCGATTCGCAACCAAACGCTCGTCACAGTGGATCTGCTTGCTTTCACGCTACCTGAAGCCAGTCTTGCGCTGGTCATCATAGGCGCAATACTTCTTGGTACACTGCTAGGCTGGCTGCTCATTCTGCCCTATGCACTGAGAAGTCGCGCCCAAAAAGCAAAAATACAACGCGAACTCAAACTCAGCCAAAAAGAGCTGCATCAGCTGCGCACCTTGAGTTTAAAGTCCTATGATCAGTATCCCTTAAGCTAAGCGCGGCCATGTTGCTTGAACTTATCGTTTTCCTCCTGCTCCTCGTTGCTCTCGCGCTCGGCTGGTGGATGGGACGCCAAGAAAGAAGGCGCCGCCTGCCTCCTCCCGGCAGCTTGCCGCAACTGAGCCAGGATTATTTTACTGGGCTGAATTATCTGCTTAACGAACAGCCAGATGCGGCGATTAACACTTTTGTACGCGCACTGGAAGTCAATTCAGAAACCATTGAAACACACATCGCATTGGGCAACTTATTTCGTAGCCGTGGAGAGTCTGATCGCGCCGTTCGAGTACACCAGAATCTATTTGCCAGACCCAGCCTCACCAAAGAGCAAAGCGAACGCGTGCAACTCGAACTCGCCAGAGATTTTATGGCGGCAGGTTTGCTTGATCGCGCTGAACGCCTGCTGATTGAGCTGGTAGAACAAAATGGTAAGCTGGCCACTGAAAGCCGCCTGCTTTTGGTGGATCTTTTTGAGCGTGAAAAAGAATGGCAAAAAGCCATCCACACCCTCACCAACGAACTCCTGCGTCACAAACCACCGCTGCGCCGTGCAGCAGCCCACTACGCTTGCGAACTGGCCGCTGAATTTTTACAGCAACGCCACTTTTCTGCAGCGCGAAAACAGCTCAAACAGGCTTTTGCCTTCGATAGCAGCTGCATCCGCTCCACGCTCTTAATGGCCCAACTTGAGCTTTCTAGCGGCAATCCTAAAGCAGCAATACGCTTACTGCTACGCATTCCTGAGCAGGACGCCAACTACATTCCGACCATGCTACAGACCCTTGTTGATGCCTATCAGCAGCTCAACAAACCGGAGGAGCTGGTCGAAACGCTGGAAAAAATCTTACAGCGCCATCCCTTTACCTCGGTTTTGCTTTGCCTAGCCGAAACGCTCTGTCAGCAAAATCAACATCAGCGCGCATTGGAGAAGATGGATCATCATATGCGCCATCAGGTTTCACTGCGCGGCGTCGATTATTTGATCGATCTTTATCTGCATCAAGCGGCAGGCGCAGAGCGAACGCATCTGCTCACTCTACATAACCTGACGCAGCAGCTCTTATCCCACAAGCCCGAACACCAGTGCCAGAGCTGCGGCTTTCAAAGCCAGCAACTCTATTGGCAATGCCCCAAATGCCGCCAGTGGGGCAGCATTCAGCCGATTAAGGGCGTAGAAGGCGAATAATGTCTTGAACAGCCTCAGCCGGATCAGGCGCACGGGTAATAGGACGCCCAATCACCAAATGCGTACTGCCTGCAGCCATAGCGGCATCAGGCGTCATAATCCGACGCTGATCATCCTGTGCACTAGTGGGTAGGCGAATACCCGGTGTGACCTTCAAGAAATCAGCACCCAGCTCTTGCTGTAACACCGGCGCTTCCTGCGCAGAACACACCACACCATCCAGCCCAGCCTGCTGCGTTAGGCGCGCCAAACGCAGCACCTGCTCTTCAACACAACAGGTCACACCCAAGGTGGCTAACTCTTCTTGGGTCATGCTGGTCAACACCGTCACGGCAATCAGATGCGTCTTGAGCGCACGCTGATCCAGCGCATCCTTGGCTGCCTGCATCATTCTGACACCGCCACTGGCATGCACATTCACCATCCACACCCCCTGTTCTGCGGCTGCCACAACCGCTTGAGCACAGGTATTGGGGATATCATGAAATTTCAAATCGAGAAATACATCAAAGTCACGCGCATGCAAGGCTTTTAAGATCTCCGGCCCCGCACGGGTGAACAGCTCTTTACCCACCTTCACACGACATAAACGGGGATCAAGCTGATCTGCCATCGTCAAAGCGGAAGCGGCATCCGCATAGTCTAGCGCCACAATAACAGGGCTCAGGTCTTTCATTCTCACCTCTTCACTGAACAAGCGGGTTGGGATGACCTAGAGCACAGATCGCTCCAGATCGCTGGGCCGCAGTATACCAGCTTGCTTCCCTAGACTGGCTAAGCACACCACCTTCTTGCTGACCTCGATTTCTTGCGACTCCATCCTAGACAAATATCGACTCTTGTCTAAACTGAAAAAACCGCTGGCAAGGATGCCGTGAAGTTGCGGCACCTTGTAGGTGGTAATCTATCCACCCTATCAAGGAGTAGGTTATGCAAGGACTCTCTATCACCCTGTCTCGTCTCTCTCAACTTCTGCTGTTACTGCTGGTGTGTTGTATCAGTGTGGCCCACGCCACCACAACCACTGAGCATGAAACACAGCGTGTCATCGAAGCCAGTCAACGACTGAACATCAACCAAGCTGACCAACAGCAGCTGATGGCATTGCCTGGGATCGGCCCCAGCAGAGCCGCAGCGATGATGGAACTCAGAGAAGCGCTTGGCGGTTTTAGTGATGTCAATCAACTCTTAGAGATACGTGGCATCGGCCCAGCCACACTCCGCAACCTTGAACCTTTGATTAGCTTCTAGGGAACCTCTGATCAACGTCATGAGCGCAGGTCAGGCTAGGCGAAATGATCGAAAAAGAGGAGTTGACACTGAGTCAATGAGCATTTTGAGACCAATGTCAACGCAGCATCACCAAGCGCAATAGTTAATCAGAGGTTTCCTAGCTAGAAGGTCTATCAACTCCACTCGGCCTGCTGCTGATCAGCGCAGGCCATCCCGCCACACTATGATAAACTAGGCTTTTCAGTTCAGATTACTTTGACGAGCCATCTATGCTAGCCCCCAAATCGCCACTTGTTGACGCGGCCTCCACCAAGCTGCCCAAGTCAGATCTTCGACTCATCGCACCTATCCATCACATCAGCGGATGGATAAACCGCAAATTGATGGCCCTACTGACCTGCGCACTCAATGCACCTTGGACGAGCTTTATCTTGCTCAGCACCCTCTATGTCACCAGCTTACTTTTACTCACTGCCTTGGGCGCCGAAAGTGACACTTTGTTTATCGCTTTTTTATCTCCTGTCCTGCTCCCCATCATTATCCTACTGAGCTATATGGGCAGCGCTCTGGTTTTACTGGCCTTGTTTGCGCGTCATCCTGGTATGCGTCTTGGCTGTGCGGTGACCGTTTATATTTTGGTACTCGGCCCTGCGCTGATTTTGGCCCTGAGTGATACGCACCTAGCCTTGATGCTCGGCCGCAATACGACCTTCTATCTGATTGTCGCTAACCTGATTTTGATCCCTTGGCTCGCCTTGCGTTATCAAACTCGGCTGGAAGGCTACAGTTATTTGTGCTTGCCAGTCTTGGCACTGATCCTTGCCTTCACTTGGTTTGAATCTACCGCCAGCGTGTCTTCTCGCACCCTATCCGGCGACGCCATCACTCACCTCAACTGCGAGTGGGTCACCCATAAACACACGCGTAATACAAGAGTACGCCGCAGCCTGTACTGCGATGTTAAAGTGCAAGATCAAGGTCGAAGTCTGCAGCTCTACGGCATGCCTGCACCCTCTCAGAACATCACTAGCATCGAAGTACGCCAAGCGCTGTTCCAGCACTACCGCTTGCTATAAGGAGGTGGCCTTCACTGCCTCGACCCAGCTAGCAAAACAGGGGTGAGGGCCAGCTAACTGCTGTTGATCTAGCTGATCAGGCTGTACCTCTAAACGACCATAGCATTGCTCGATTTCAGCTTGGAGCTGGCGCCGCCGCTGTGCTTCAGCGGGTGTTAAGTTGCCGATCACATACCATCCGCCAAAGCCAAAATCAAAGCCAGCTCCGAGATAGCGCACAAAATGCTCAGCCGATTCAGCCACATGATCCAGCTCACCTTCTGAGCCTAAAAAAACCACCGGCGGTGGCCCCTTCAAATCAGAGTAGGACCAGAGACAATAAAGTGAGCCTGTACCATCACGACCAAACTGGATGAGCTGATCACCGCCTTGCCATCGCACCTCACGACCCAGCCAAGCAGCTAAGCTCTCTGCCCCCTCTACTGCGCTAGGCAGTTGAAGCTCAAGATCCATCGGCCACATGATCAACCCTTGCTCCTGCAACTTCAACAATGACAAAACCGCTGTCTCTGATGCTTGATCCAACATCCGCACTACCTCATAGTCCAAAATAATTGAGCCGCTTCATCTTAACGACCCCGCTTGATGCTCACCCAAAGATCATCACTCTATGGAAATTGTGCCTAGAGCTCTTCGATTAATAGATCACTGAGTCAAAGAACGCGATAGTCATAGACGCCGACTGAAAAGCGGAAGAGAGCTATAGCGAATCCTTTAGGGCAGCTCGACAAGCTCAACGCGACGATTAAGCTGTCGACCCGCATCATCCCGATTACTGGCCACAGGCGCCATCATGCCAGCACCGGCGGCCTGAAGGCGCGATGCTTGGATCCCATGGCGTGTTTCTAGGTAGGTCTTAACAGCTTCGGCGCGACCAGAAGAAAGATGGAGGTTGTAATCAAAGCTGCCCTGGCTGTCAGTATGCCCCACAACCAGGAGGCGCAGATCCGGTTGCTGCTGCAAGAGTATCGCGATCTCGTTCAGCGTTGCGGCTGATTCTGGCAAGATTTCGGTGCTGTCAAATGCAAAATGCAGCTGCTGTAGGGCAACGTGCCCTTGTGTGGTCAGGCTGTGGCTCAATGCATTGGCTGGAAGCGGGTGGTGTTCCATTGCATCGTTCATGGTGGTTGATGTCACCACATCGAGCACAATGATGGGTAAATTTGTCAGATTGGGCACCATGATCGCAACGCTGGCGAGGATGCTGCCATCCTGTGAGCGAGCTAACAGGTAGCTGGCATCAGACTCTGATCGTCGGTTTGGCAGTCGAAGGTGCGGACCTGAGGGCAGGGTATCGTATCGCCCCACGAAATTGATGCCTTTATTATTATCGAGCTCATCATTCTGACCGCGCCCTTGAAAGAGGATTTCAAAACCGGCGCGCTCAAGTGACTGCTGGTAGCTTCTGTAAATACGCAAAGTGGACGTAGGTTCTGTGAATCGGTACAAAATACGGAGATGCTCACCTTCTGCCGTAATGGATTCTTCGTAGCCTCGATTTCTGACATGAATACCGGCCGGAAATCTGTACTCGGCATACTCATCGACTCTTTGCCAAGCGATATAAGCACCAGCAATGCGTTCTATCAGTGGATGATCACCCGATCCCTCGACATCTTCTTGGCTCAGCGCGGGGCCAGCCAGAGCCATCAATAAAAAGATGGTCAGCATTTTAATCAGATTCACAAGATTCACTCCTTGCTCTTAGTTGACTGGATTTTTATTAACGTGATCGCATTTAATAGGCATCTTCCCCTGACTGATGCCATAGCGAACGAACCTTATTGTTATCCAAAACCAGATCCATCCCAATCACTTTCTTTTAGATGAGCGTGAACTCGCTATCAAAAACATCAAGAAGATCTCAATCAAATGGGTTCTACCCCGTTTTCACCGACGCCTCTAAAAGAGGCATGATGCAGCTTTATGAATCAGTAGCACTCCTGCGTTGTTCCGCGAGAAACCGTTGCCACTTTTTTAGAAGGTCGACCTCCAGCTTCAAGCGCTCGTTTTCCTTTCTGAGCTGCTTCAACTCGGTATTGTCAGTGTCGAGTGCGACCGGTTTTGCTGGCTTGCGTGGTTTTTTCAATGACTTAGCCCTGGGTGGTGAGCGCAGTGGAAACAGCCCCTCACGGTATT
>SKOQ01000158.1 GCA_007119985.1 Marinospirillum sp. | reverse complement strand
TCGGCCTGTTCAAGATACATCTGTTCGAGGTGGATCAGCTCCGCCTCCAATGCCTCGCGGCCACCTTCTGGCCCCATCAAATCATGGAGTGTCTGTTGAAGTTGCTGATGGTGTTCAGGCAGCGCAGCAGGATCAATCTGGTGTTTACGCGCGACTTGATAAACTTGACTGAGTCTTTCTTCGACCCACAGAAGGCGCTGCGGATCTAGCTCCAGCTGGCCAAGAAAATGGCTCAGTTCGCGGCTGGTCTCCTGAAGTTGAATCTGCGCTTCGCTTAATAGCTGCGCGATATCAGTGAGGGTTGGGTGTTGTAGGCTGCTCAGCTTGTGTAGCGCTTGATTGACGGCCTGCAAAGCCGCGCCTTCATCATGATCACAGAGATCGAGCGCTTCTTGGCTGGTTTGAATCAGGGATTCGGCATGGGCCAGCTGATGCTGTTCGGCTTCGAGTTCTTCGAGTTCGCCAGCGTGGAGGTTGAGTTGATCCAGCTCGGCAACCTGATAGCTGAGCAGCTGGATTTTGGCTTGCTGGGCCGCATCTTGTGTATCGAACTGCTTGAGCTGGCGTTGAGCCTTTTGCCACAGCTGAAAGAGGGTTTCAACCTGGGTTAAACGATGATCTAGCCCAGCGTAGTGATCGAGCAGACGTAGATGGTGATCGCGCCGCAGGAGAGATTGGTGTGCATGCTGGCCATGAATATCCATCAGCAGCTCGCCGAGCTCTTTCAGATGCTGAACTGGGCAGGGCTGGCCGTTGATCCAGGCTTTAGAGCGCCCATTCGCCAGCAGGCTGCGCCGTAAAATACATTCGCGAGTTTCCAGCTCATGCTCCGCCAGCCAATCTCGAGCTTCAGCCAGGTGCGTGATATCGAAGCGGGCGGTGATTTCAGCGCGTTGTGCGCCATGGCGAACGCTATCGCTATCGGCGCGATCACCGAGGGCCAAACCGAGGGCTGACAGCAGGATGGATTTTCCTGCTCCTGTTTCGCCAGTGATGACTGTCATGCCGGGTTTGAAATCCAGCTCTAGATGATCAACGATGGCCAGTTGTTGGATGGAAAGACTGAGCAGCATGGCAAGCTCCCTGATGTTTTATACAGTAACTTTATACCTGAGTCTGGGCAACGGAACAAGTGACGCCAATAATTTTTTCTACAGCCCTTGAAAGTGCAGGGGCTTGCCCTCATTTCCTGACCTATTGAATGTCAAAGTATTGAATGCCAACGCTTCGGCCTGATGATGCGTCAGCCAGTAAGACGCAGCTAGGTGGGCCGATCCACAGACTAACCTAAGTGACCCAACGGAGTTAAGCATGAGTCATCCAGAGGACAGCAAGCCAACCGCGGCTGAAGAGCAGACTAATGAGGCCGTTGTTGAGCCGCTCGATCTTAGCCCAGAAGAGCAGATTGCCGGTTTAACCGCCCAGATAGAGACGCTGCAGCAAGAACTGGCCGAAGCCAAGGATCAGATGCTGCGTGCAGCGGCCGATGCACAAAATGCCCGTCGCCGTGCTGAAGCGGATATTGAAAAGGCGCACAAGTTCGCGCTTGAAAAGTTTGCCAAAGAGCTGCTGCCCGTGGCTGATAGCCTTGAAAAAGCCAGCGATGCCATGGTCAGCGCGGAAGAATCTCAGCGTGAAGGCGTGGCGATGACGCTGAAGATGTTTATCGGTGCGTTGGAGAAGTTCAATATTCAGCAGGTTCACCCTCAAGGCGAGACTTTTAACCCCCAGTTCCACGAAGCGATGAGCATGGTGCCCAACCCTGAGTTGCCTGCACATGCGGTCATGGACGTTTTGCAAAAAGGCTACACCTTGAACGAGCGCCTGCTGCGTCCTGCGATGGTGGTCGTGGCCACAGGTGGGCCAGCAAAAAAAGACGCATAACTGACTTGAAAAAAGCCCCGAGTGGACACATTTAAGGGGTATCAAGCAGTAGAAGAACGCCAAGGCTCATGCGTTGAGCCCTCAGCATTAAAAGAATGAATTGATTATTGGAGAAACACTATGGGCCGTATTATTGGTATTGACTTAGGTACAACTAACTCTTGTTTGGCTGTTTTAGATGGCGACAAGGCGAAGGTCATTGAAAATGCTGAAGGTGGCCGGACAACGCCTTCCATCATCGCCTATGCAGACGATGGCGAAATCCTAGTAGGCATGAGCGCTAAGCGCCAAGCCGTGACCAACCCACAGAACACGCTTTATGCCGTCAAGCGCTTGATCGGTCGTCGTTTTGAAGAAGAAGTGGTGCAAAAAGACATCAAAATGGTGCCTTACAGCATCGTGAAAGCCGACAATGGTGATGCGTGGGTGGAAGTCAAAGGCAAGAAGATGGCGCCTCCACAGATTTCTGCTGAAGTCTTGAAAAAAATGAAGAAAACAGCAGAAGACTATCTTGGCGAAGAAGTGACAGAAGCGGTGATTACTGTCCCCGCCTACTTCAACGACAGCCAGCGTCAGGCGACTAAAGATGCCGGCCGTATTGCTGGCCTTGAAGTGAAGCGCATTATCAACGAGCCAACAGCAGCGGCACTGGCCTATGGTATGGATAAATCGCGCGGCGACAAAACCATCGCGGTTTATGACTTAGGTGGTGGTACTTTCGATATTTCGATTATCGAAGTGGCCGATGTTGATGGCGAAACCCAGTTTGAAGTGCTGGCCACCAATGGTGACACCTTCTTGGGTGGCGAAGATTTCGATATGCGCTTAATCGAATATCTTGCTGAAGAATTCAAAAAAGACAGCGGTATTGATCTGAAGGGTGATCCTTTGGCGATGCAGCGTCTGAAAGAAGCGGCTGAAAAAGCCAAGATTGAGCTGTCTTCTAGCCAGCAAACAGATGTGAATCTGCCCTATATCACCGCAGACAGCTCAGGTCCTAAGCACTTGAACGTCAAGGTCAGCCGCGCCAAGCTCGAAGCCTTGGTTGAAGATCTGGTCGAGCGTTCTTTAGCGCCTTGCCGTACGGCTTTACAAGATGCTGGTCTGTCAGCCTCAGATATCGATGACGTGATTCTGGTGGGTGGTCAAACGCGGATGCCGAAGGTGCAAGCCCGTGTTGCCGAATTCTTTGGCAAAGAAGCGCGTAAAGATGTCAACCCAGATGAAGCCGTTGCCGTGGGTGCAGCGATTCAAGGTGCGGTACTCTCGGGTGATGTGAAAGACGTTCTGCTGCTGGATGTCACACCACTGACGCTGGGTATTGAAACCATGGGTGGCGTGATGACTTCTCTGATTGAGAAGAACACCACCATCCCGACCAAGAAGTCGCAGGTTTTCTCGACAGCGGATGACAACCAGAATGCGGTCACCATCCATGTGTTGCAGGGTGAGCGTAAGCAAGCGGCACAGAACAAATCCCTGGGTCGTTTTGATCTGGCTGATATTCCACCCGCACCGCGCGGTGTGCCTCAGATTGAGGTGACCTTTGATCTGGATGCCAACGGTATTTTGAATGTATCGGCCAAAGACAAGGCGACAGGCAAAGAGCAGTCGATCGTGATCAAGGCGTCTTCTGGCTTGTCGGATGAAGAAATCGAGAAGATGGTGCGCGATGCCGAAGCTCATGCAGCAGAAGACAAGAAGTTTGAAGAGCTGGTGCAAGTGCGTAACCAAGCCGATGGTATGATTCACGCCACGCGCAAAACACTGACTGAAGCCGCTGATAAGGTTGAAGCCAGTGAGAAAGAAGCGATTGAAAAGGCGATTGCCGATCTCGAAGAGGCGCTCAAATCAGATAACAAAGAGCAGATCGAAGAGAAGACGCAAGCTCTGGCCACCGCTTCAGGCAGCTTGGCGCAGAAGCTCTATGCTGATGCAGGCGCAGCTGAAGGTGCAGCCGAGCCAGAAGCTGGCAAGGGCCCAGATGATGCAGTGGATGCTGAGTTCGAAGAAGTGAAAGAAGACAAGAAGTAAGCACCCATTTAACTCTACACCCACACAGTGCGCGAGCAGCGGCTTGCGCCTGATGCCAACGCGGGCCAGTTCCCGCGTTGGTTTTTCTGTAACGGGTGGCAAAAGCGGTGACGAGAAACCATGGCAAAACGTGATTATTACGAAATCCTGGGGGTCGAACGCGACGCCGATGAGAAGGCGATCAAAAAAGCCTACCGTCGCTTGGCGATGAAATACCACCCGGATCGCAATTCAGACGACCCTGAGTCAGTCGAAAAATTCAAAGAAGCGACCGAAGCCTATGAAGTGCTGGCCGATGCCGATAAGCGTGCAGCCTATGATCGCTTTGGGCATGCTGGTGTGGATCCGCAAATGGGCGGTGGTGGCGGTGGCTTCCAAGGTGGTGCCGGTTTTGGTGACATCTTTGGCGATATGTTTGGCGATATCTTTGGCGGCGGTGGTGGCCGAGGCGGTCGCAGTGGTGCTCAGCGTGGTGCGGATCTACGCTACCAGCTGGATCTGGATTTAGAAGATGCCGTCAAAGGCACCAGCGTGAAAATCAAGGTGCCCACTTTGGATGAGTGTGATGCCTGTCACGGCACTGGCTCAGAAGATGGCCAAGCCGAAACCTGTTCGACCTGTAATGGTATGGGACAGGTACGGATGCAGCAGGGCTTCTTCGCGATCCAACAGACTTGTCCACGCTGTCACGGCTCTGGCAAGGTGATTCGTAACCCTTGTAAGAGCTGTCATGGTGAAGGTCGAGTGCAGAAGACCAAAACCCTTGAAGTCAAAATCCCCGCTGGTGTGGATACCGGAGATCGGATTCGTCTTTCAGGCGAGGGTGAAGCCGGACGTCTTGGTGGCGGAACGGGCGATCTCTATGTGCAGATCAACGTGCGTCCCCATCCGATTTTTGAGCGAGACGGCGCTGATCTTTACTGTGAAGTCCCCGTCAGCTTTGTGGATGCCACACTAGGCGGTGAGCTGGAAGTCCCAACGCTGGAAGGGCGCGTGAAGCTCAAGATTCCGGCGGAGACGCAAACAGGCAAGCTCTTTCGCTTGCGTGGCAAGGGTGTCAAACCCGTGCGTGGCGGCATGACGGGCGATCTTTTGTGCCGTGTGGTGCTGGAAACACCGGTCAATCTTTCTGAGGCGCAAAAAGATTTACTGCGTCGCTTCCATGAAGATACCAGTGGCGAGAAGCATTCCCCCAAAAAGAACAACTGGTTTGATGGTGTGAAAAAGTTCTTTGAAGACATGAAGCCCTAAGTCGCTGTACTGAGATCCGCTTGGGTTTCAGGTCGATGCTTTGGTCTGTCACGTTGCAAAAAAGCGGCTTTGCCTCGGGTTGGCAGGGCCGCTTTTTTTATGCTTGATTTTGAAGAGACTCAAGCCCCCGGTTTACAGACCGAGAGCCAAGGTCAGCGCTTCCAGTTCTTCACTCAGCTCCAACCACTGCATTTCCTGCTCTTCCAGCGTTTGTTTGTGCTGGCTTTGCTGTTTGAGTAGAGTCTGCAGGGCATCACGTTTTTGCGGATTTTGATACAGCTCAGCATCTCCAAGCTGCTCTTCTATCTGAGCCAGCTGTTGGCGCTGTTGCTCCATCCTGTCTTCTAATTGATTGATTTTTTTCTTCAGCGGTTGCAGCTGGGCACGCTTTTTGGCCGCTTCTTGGCGATCAAGTTTTTTATTGCCCGTCGTACTGGGTGCGCTGTCCACGATCTGGGTTGTGGCTGAAGGCTCGCTGGGTGAAGGCTCAGCCGAGGTCGTCTTGCCTTTTTTCTGCGCCAGCTGATATTGCTTCAACCACTGGGCATAGTCTTCTAACAGGCCATCAAACGGCGCGACACGCCCTTCGGCAACCAGCCAGTAGTCGTCCACACAATGCTTGAGCAGATGGCGATCATGCGATACGACAAGCACCGCCCCCTCAAAGGCTTGGAGTGCGAGCGTCAGCGCATGACGCATATCCAAATCCAAATGGTTGGTGGGCTCATCGAGCAGCAGCAGGTTGGGTCTTTGCCACGCAATGATCGCTAAGGCCAGACGCGCCTTCTCGCCGCCAGAGAAACGCTGGATGCTCGCCAAGGCTTCATCCCCCTGAAAACCAAAGCCGCCGAGGAACTTACGCAGCGTCAGTTCGCGCTCTTGCGGGGCAAGGCGTTGTAGGTGCAGCAGTGGGGTGGCGGTGATATCCAGCGCTTCTAGCTGATGCTGAGCAAAGTAGCCGATTTTAAGATGCTCGCCGACCACTCGGGTGCCGTGTACGAGAGGCAGATCACCGACCAGACTTTTGATCAGCGTTGATTTGCCCGCGCCATTGGGCCCTAGCAGACCGATACGTTGATCAGGATGTAGTGTGAAGCCGACGTTGGTTAAGATGGGCTGCTGCGCATAGCCGAGCTGGGCTTCACGCAGCACCACCAGTGGGTCGGACATCTGTTCTGCAACCGGAAAGCTGAACTCAAAGGGTGAATCCAGATGCGCGGGCAGGAGCTTCTCCATTCTTTCGAGCGCTTTGACACGGCTCTGCGCCTGTTTGGCTTTGCTGGCCTTAGCTTTAAAGCGACGGATAAAGTCTTCCATATGCGCAATGTCGCGCTGCTGCTTCACAAACTGGGCTTGTTGCTGTGCAAGGCGCTCGGCGCGTTGGCGCTCAAAATCGCTATAGCCGCCCTTATAGAGGTTGAGTTTCTTATGCTCAACATGCAGCAGATGGGTGATCACGCTATCGAGAAAGTCTCGGTCATGGGAGATCAGAATCAGCGTGCCGCTATAGGCTTTCAAAAAGCCTTCTAACCAGAGGGTGGCATCCAGATCCAAGTGGTTGGTTGGCTCATCCAGCAGAAGAAGATCCGAGGGCATAAACAGGGTTTGTGCCAGATTCAAGCGAATACGCCAGCCACCGGAGAAGTCACTGACCGGACGATGAAAGCTCTCCTGCGCAAAGCCCAAGCCAGCCAGTAGCTGCTCCGCCTCGGCCACCTTGCTATAGCCTTGCAGCAGGTCATATTCACCATGTAGCTCGGCCAAGCGCAGGTTATCGCCTTGCGCCTCAGCTTCGATCAAGCCCGCCTCAACTTGGCGCAGTGGCTGATGGCCATCCAAAACATAATCCAAGGCGCTGCGATCACGTGCATCGACTTCTTGCGCCATATGGGCCATGGCTTGATAGCCAGACATTTGCAGCTCGCCGGCATCTGGAGTAAGTTGGCCGAGCAAAAGCTGAAACAGCGATGACTTACCCGCTCCATTGGCTCCGGTCAGCCCCACTTTCCAGCCTGTATGCAGGCTGACGCTGGCCTGATCCAGCAGGCATAAGGCACCACGTCTGAGTGTGAGCTGATTGAGAGAAATCATGGTTCTGGCTCCTGGGGCAACAAAAAAGGATCAAAAAAAATGCTGCTGCATGATAACCCTTTCTGGCGTTTTTCGCTGGGACTCTATCAGGTCCAGCGCTTCGAAGAGGCGTGTCTGACCTTGCAGGATGAATCAGGCGCGAATATCAACCTGCTGTTGTTTGCCTTGTGGAGCTCCAGACAGAAACTGCGTTTGGCACCCGATTGGCAACAGGCCTTTCGTCAGTTCCATAACTGGAATCAGGATTTTACCCAAAGTCTGCGCTTGCAGCGTCGTCAGTTAAAAACCCTGGCCGCACGCGGTGATCGTCATGAACATGGCCCGCTGCATCGGATGCGTGAGCATCTGTTAAAGGCAGAGGAATACTCTGAGCAGCAGGAGCAGGCGATTCTTTACTACTACTATCAGCAGCGTCAGGGTCTCGTGGTTTGTGAAGAGCCACAGGCGGCCTTGATTGCCAATCTGATCGAGTGCTTTGATGATGCCCAGACCCTGAATGCGGCGGCCTTATTGACCTTGCTGACCCTTTATCTGGATGAATCCGAGGCCGAAGAAGTGGCGGCACAGGTGATGAAACGGGTGCAGGCGCGGACTGATGTGATCGCCAGACCACTGATGGCAGCACCTTTGGAAGATAAAAAAGGCCAAATGGATCAGTGAACTTATTGAATTTACGTGCTCCAATAGAGACACTAGTCACACGATACAAGCCCCTGCGTCTGATGGCGCGGGTGAATGAAAAACAAATGAAGGAGTTGGTATGTTGAAACCCTTAGGGCAATGGGCTTTGGCCGCAGGCCTCACCTTGACAAGCTTAACGGCCACGCAGGTCATGGCTAATGAGCTGAACACGGAAGAAGCCCGTACGGGTTATAGCTTGGGTGTGATGGTCGGTCGTCAGTTGCATGAAGATATCGATCAACTGGATATCGAGAGCTTTACGCTGGCGCTGCAAGATATCTATGCAGGCAACACCCCGCGTCTGAATGATGAGCAGATAGGCGAAATCATCAATGCGCTGCAAGAGCGCTTGATGGAAGAATCTATGGCACGTCATCAGCAGGTAGCACAGACGAACCTCGAGCGTGGACAAGCTTATCTGGCTGAAAATGCGCAGCGTGATGGTGTCCAGACTCTCGACAGCGGCTTGCAGTACGAAGTGGTGCGTGCAGGGGATGGTGCCCGTCCTAGCGCGACCGATCAGGTGCAGGTTCACTACGAAGGCCGTCTGGTGAATGGCGAGGTGTTTGATAGCTCCTACACCCGTAACCAGCCTGCCAGTTTCCGTGTGAATCAAGTGATTCAGGGTTGGCAGGAAGCGCTCCAGCTGATGCCTGTCGGTAGCGAGTGGATGATTTATATTCCCGCTGAACTGGCTTATGGCAGCAATGGTGCCGGTGGTGCGATTGGCCCGAATGAAGCGCTGGTATTTAAGGTTGAACTGCTTGATATCACCCGTTAAGCCTCTGTATTTGGGCTGGTGAGCCCTGGGCAACTCCATTGCCCAACATAAAAAAACGCGACTGCCTTGGCACGTCGCGTTTTTTTATTGACTGGACTCTCAGTTAATGCGGCAGCTAGTCGGCTTGGTAGATCATCTTGCGAGACATACCGCCATCGAGCACAAAGTTTTGCCCTGTAACAAAGCTCGCCAGATCCGAGGCCAGCCAGAGCACCAAGCCAGCCACATCATCTGGCTTACCGATACGGCCAACAGGATGCTGCTCATGATCTTCTTGGGAGTGGAAGGGCTGATAGCGTGAGCTGGATTTTTGCCATTCGCCGACCTCGATCCAGCCCGGACTGATCGCATTCACGCGCACCTCGGGGCCAAGGCTGATCGCTAAGGC
>SKOQ01000041.1 GCA_007119985.1 Marinospirillum sp. | reverse complement strand
CCCACTAAGGCAACGATCCCGCCCTTATCGATCAGCTCTTCATCGAGAGTTTGCAATTCCATCTTGAGCCGATCAAGCACTTGGCTCCAAGCCGCGCGAGCATCAAGATCAGCGCTCAAACCCATTAATTTCAGCAGTTTTTTAATATAGGCTTCGTTAAATCCTGCGTTGAGAAGACGGTTACGAACCAAGGCCTCAGTCGGATTACGCAGCGCATCCTGCTCACGCAGCTGTTCTTTAATCAGCTCGCGCAAAGATTGAATCTCAGATTGCATCGCACGAATAGCCTGATCATCGCCTCGATTTTGCGAGACTGGAGCCGTATAGGGCTCGTCCTCTTCATCTGCACTGGAGCCCCCTCCATGTGTCAGCTGACCGATCTGACGCAAGCGCGCTTTGCGTTGAAACGCATTTTCTGAGACCTGAGGATCAAATTTCGCGCCTGAAAGAATACGCTGACGGGCTGCGTCCAGCTCTTGCTGCAGCGCATCACCCTGATCAGCTTGACGCAGTGCGCTCGCAAAATCCTGCGCCGGTGCCTGCTCGTCGTAATCGAGCGCACAGACGATTTCAACGCCATTTTCGACCTTGCGATTCGAGATGATCACGGCATCCGCACCGAGCTCTTCTCTGACCAGACGCATGGCTTGCCGTGAGTCGGCGCCAAAAAAGCGTTTTACCCGCATTCCTTAACCTCTTTCATAATGGCTTTCACCCTTCGCCGCCGATGGTCGCCACGATAGTAATCTGTTTATTATCAGGTATCTCTTGATAGGATAAAACGTGTACATTTTGGATACCATAACGGACAAAGCGTGCCATCACCGGACGCACCGGTGCAGCTGTGACCAATACAGCAGGATTGCCTTGCATTTCTTGCTGCTGCGCCACTTCACTGAGCGACTGCTGCAGCCTCTCGGCCATAGCCGGCTCCAAAATAAGTTGATCGCTCTCTCCACCTTGCTGAGCGGCCTGCTGCACACTTTTCAATAACAGCTGCTCCAGCTGTGGCTCCAGCGTGATCACCGCAAGGTGTTCACTAGGACCAGTAATCGCCTGCACAATCGAACGCGACAAGGCCACGCGTACCGCCGAAGTCAGCTGAATCGGGTCGCGCGTGGTATGCGCAGCCTCAACCAAAGACTGGGCAATCGAGCGAAAATCGCGCACAGGGACCTGCTCGATCAGCAAGTTCTGCAAGACTTTGAGCAGCACAGAAAGGCTGACACTGTCAGGCACCAGCTGCTCCGATAGCTTCGGTGCGCCCTGCGCCAGAATATCGAGCATTTTCTGCACGTCATCATGACCGATCAGCTCATGAGCGTAATCATGCATCACCTGATTCAGCTGCGTTGCAATCACGGTACTGGCATCCACGACAGTGTAGCCCAAAGTTTGGGCTTCTTCGCGCTGAGAAGGATTGATCCACACGGCTTCCAGACCGAAAGCTGGATCCCGCCCTTTAATGCCGTTAATAGGGCCATAGACCTGGCCGGGGTTAATTGCCATTTCCCGTTCTGGATGCACCTCGGCTTCACCAATACTGACACCCTTGAGAATAATTCGGTAGCTGTTCGGCGTCAGATCCAAGTTATCGCGAATATGTACTGAGGGCATCAAAAAACCGAGATCTTGTGACAGTTTTTTGCGGATACCCTTAATCCGGCCCAGCAGCTGGCCACCCTGAGTTTTATCCACCAGTGGAATCAAGCGATAACCGACTTCAAGACCTAACAGATCTACTGGTGCCACATCCTGCCAGTTGAGTTCTTTTTGATCGATCACATCAGCATCAGGAGTCATGGGAAGCTGCTGCGCTTTTTGCTCAGCCAACTGTACTGTCTGAGCTTCTTTTTGCATCACATGATAAATCCAGTAGGCCCCCCCTCCCGCCAAAGCAGCGAGGCTTAAAAAAGCAAAGTGGGGCATACCTGGGATGACACCCATGATAGCCAGCAGCGTTGCACCAACCGCCAGAGCCTTAGGGGTACCAAACATCTGGGTCGAAACTTGGTTCGAAATATTCTGCGAAGAATTGACTCGAGTCACCATGATGGCGGCAGCAACAGAGAGCATCAACGAGGGAATCTGGGCCACCAAGCCATCACCAATGGTCAGCAGCACATAGCGCTCTGTTGCCACGGAGAAAGACAGATCATGCTGAAGCATACCGATCAACAATCCTCCGACTACATTGATCACCAAGATCATAATGCCCGCGACCGCATCACCACGGACAAATTTACTAGCACCATCCATCGAGCCGTAGAAATCCGCTTCAGAGGCAATTTCCTCACGTCGGCGCTTAGCTTCTTCCTGATCGATCAGGCCGGCGTTCAAATCTGCATCGATGGCCATCTGCTTACCTGGCATCGCATCCAGCGTAAAGCGAGCGCTGACCTCAGAAATCCGTCCAGCCCCTTTGGTGATCACCACAAAGTTGATGATCATCAGTATCAGGAAAACAATCATCCCGACGACATAGTTACCACCAATCAGCACCGAACCAAAAGATTCAATGACCTTACCGGCAGCATCTCCACCCTCATGACCATTGAGCAGCACGATCCGCGTCGAGGCCACGTTCAAAGCCAGCCTCAGCAAGGTGGCCACAAGCAAAATGGTTGGAAAAACCGCAAAATCAAGTGGCCGCAAGGCATACACAGCCACTAGCAAAATGACAATCGCAAAAGCAATGTTAAAGGTAAAAAAGACATCGAGCAGAAATACCGGCATGGGCAGCGTCATCATGCCCAAAAGCGCTAGCAAGAAAATGGGGATGCCGATCTGGCTTTTAACCAGTGTATCGAATATACCTGTCAGTCGAGTTCGATCCATGTATCACCTGGTGAGTAAACGAGCGCGCAAAGCTGCACCGACCGCGAAGTATGCCAACATCTTCCCATGAAATAAACTTATGATCTTTATCTAACCTAAGTAGATTTGTAATTACTCGGCATCTGGATCGAGGTCTTTGGGCACATCCACCTGTTTTAGACCAGTTGGACGCTTTGCCTTGCCCTGCTGATGCTGCTTCATCTGATAAACATAAGCGAGCACTTGCGCCACCGCCATATAGAGTTTCTGCGGGATCTCCTCTCCTATCTCGGTGCTATAGTAGATCGCACGCGTAAGCGGGGGCTGCTGCAGCACTGGAATTTGATAGTGATCGGCTATTTCACGAATCTTCGCTGCCAGGTGATCTGACCCCTTGGCTAACACCAAGGGGGCCTGCTGACCATCTTCACTGTACTTGAGTGCCACCGCATAGTGAGTTGGGTTGGTGATCACGACATCGGCCTGAGGCACATCAGACATCATTCGCCTTTGTGCCATCTCCATTTGCAAGCGTCGGATGCGACTTTTAACCTCTGGCTTACCTTCAGTATTCTTGAATTCATCCTTGACTTCTTGGCGCGTCATTTTGATTTTTTCATTGTGCTGGTGCAGTTGCCAAGGTACATCAATAAGCACAACGATAATCAAAGACAGGCTAATCGCCAGAAAAGACCAAACAATCAAATAACTGCCCTTGGCGATTGCTGGCTCCAAGGCCATAGCCCCCAGGCCAGCAAACTCCTCCTTCAACCCCCAAATAATAATCAGCGAAGTCGTGCCGACCAGCAGCACCTTGGCCACGGATTTCACAAACTCAACCAAGGAGTTTTTAGAAAAGATGCGTTTGATCCCTGAGATGGGATTCAGCTTGCTGAATTTAGGTACTAGGGCTTTGGCGGTCATATTCCACCCTCCCACAATAATCTGTGAGATCGCTCCCATAAAAAACAGCACGATCAAAAAGGGCAGCGTCACCCAGAGCGCATGCCAAACTGAAGTTCGAAAATGAGTAAACATCGCTTCATGGGTCATCACATCGGCGCGGGTTAGCGTAAAATTGTAGGCAAAGAGCTCCATCCCGCGCGCGCCCATCCAGCTGCCAAAGACGAGTAAGGCCATGCCTGCAGACAAGAGCAACAAAGCGGTACTGAGCTCTTTCGAGCGGGCGACCTCACCATCACGACGCGAGTCTTCTTTACGTTTCGTCGTCGGTTCTTCTGTTTTTTCTTGACCGTCTTGGTTTTCTTGCGCCATTTAGCTCAACTCCAACCAATAGCGCAGCAACTCAAACATTTCACGCGCCATGCGATCAAAATGGAAGAGATATTCTGTCGACCAAATCCAAAGTTCAAGTAAGCCCAGCATCATCATGATCGGGAAGCCAATCACAAAAATATTCAGCTGGGGTGCCGCGCGCGTCACTACACCCAGTGCAATATTGACTACCAGTTTAGCAATGATAATTGGCAAGGCCATTAATAACGCCCCAGCAAACAACCAAGCCCCTTGATTGGCCAAGATCCAAGCACGCTCACGCGTCATCCCCTCCCAGCCGACGGGAATCACCGTAAAACTCTCAGCCAGCGTATGAATAATCACTAGATGGCCACCCGCCGCCAAAAAGACCAGATTGGTCATCACCAAGCCATATTGGCTCAGTACAGTGACATTAATACCACTACTGGGATCTGCCATCTGCGCCATCCCCATCCCGATCTGCATCGCCACAATTTGGCCGAAGATAATAAAAACCTGGAATAGCAGCTGCACAATAAAACCCAAACTGATCCCAATCAGTAGCTGCTGAGCCACCAGCAACCAAGTTTGTGGCGATAAAGCATCCATCACCACCGGTACTGGGGGTAATAGGGGCATCAACAATAGGGTAGTCAAAAAGGCCAAGCCGATCCGCACAGGCATCGGCACAAAGTTCGCACCAAAAATAGGCGCCGCCATAAAAAAAGCGCCTATCCGAAAGAAAGGCCACAGAAAAGTGCCAATATAGGCCGTCAGCTCGGCGTCCGTCAGCAGAGGCATAGGGCGTCAGCCAATCATATAAGGAATGTTATGGGCAAGGCGCTCAAAGAACTCCATCAGCATACGCAGGATCATTGGGCCAGCAACAATCAGCGCCAATAAGGTGGCCATCAAGCGCGGTAAAAAACTCAGCGTTTGTTCGTTAATCTGGGTTGCCGCCTGAAAGATGGCCACAATCAAGCCCACGATCAAGCTGGGTACGACACCTATGGCGACAATTACGATCACCAACAGTATCGCTTGGCGCATCAGATCGACAACCATTTCTGGAGTCATGTCGCTCTCCTATTGCTGAATTTGTGCTCAAAAAAAAGGGATTGAGCCACGCTAATAACCAAAACTGGCCGCCAAGGTCCCCATCACCAAGGTCCATCCATCTACAAGAACAAAAAGCATGATTTTAAAGGGTAAGGAAATAATAATCGGCGACAGCATCATCATACCCATCGCCATCAGGATGCTCGCCACCACCATGTCAATAATTAGGAAGGGAATAAAAAGCATAAACCCGATCTGAAAAGCGGTTTTCAGTTCACTGGTCACAAAAGCCGGCACCAACACCACAAAGGGGACGTCTTCTGGAGATTCAAACACCTCATAGCCACCAATGCGTCCAAACATGTCTAGATCAACCTCCCGCGTTTGCGCCAGCATAAATTCCTGGAGCGGCGCCTTGGCCAACTCTAGCGCTTCGAGAGGGGTGACTTCTTCGGCTAGGTAGGGTTGTAGGGCCTCTGCATTCACCCTCTCCCAGACAGGCGTCATAATAAAAATAGTCAGAAAGAGCGTAATCCCAAGCAGGATTTGGTTCGAAGGTGTTTGCTGCAAACCTAGCGCCTGACGCAAGATGGCCAACACCACAATAATGCGCGTGAAGCTGGTCATCATAATGATCATCGATGGCAGCAAGGTCAGTGCTGTCATGATGGCCAGAATCTGGATCGTTACCGAATAATTCTGGCTTCCATCCTCTCCTGGTACCATTCTGAGCGCTTCAATCCCTGGCGTCTGCGCCCAAACAGGTCCGGCGCTCAACAGCAAAAGGAGCACTAAGCTCCATGCGCAGCGTGATAATAAAAAAGAACGCAGGTGAAGAAGGGGTAGGCCGCTTCGCAGAAAATCAGTCATGGGGTCGCGCATCCTGCTGAGATGTTGAAGTGGAAGTCGTTGGTTTTTGCCAATCACGCAGGATTGTGGCGAAACGAGACCCGTCCTTAACTGCAGGACTAAAATCCAGGGGCGTCTCTAGCTTATGTAGCAAGCGAATCTGCTCGGCTGTCGCTCCCAGTAACAACTGATCTTCTCCGACCTTCAGTAGAATCAGCCGCTCTTTTTGACCTAGCGGGAGGACTGCGAGTACTTTAAATTCATCACGCATTTGGTAGTGCGGCAATAAACGACCACGGCGCACAAGCCAAGCAAGGGCAAACAGCAACAACAACACCACAGCCAAGCCAAAAGTGACCTGTCCCAACGCAGAAAGGCCTGTTGGCGAAAAGCCTCGGGATTCTACCGCCAACACTGGCCCAGATAACAAAAGCAGGCTTAACGCCTGCCAAGCCTGCTTAGAGTTGCACATCAATGACCCACTCATGAATTAACGAAGACGCTTAATACGCTCAGATGGGCTGACAACATCAGTCAAACGGATACCAAACTTCTCGTTGACCATGACGACTTCACCATGTGCAATCAGGGTTCCATTGACTTTGACATCCAAGGGTTCACCCGCCAGACGGTCAAGCTCAATCACTGAGCCTTGGTTGAGCTGAAGCAGATTGCGAATGGCAATTTCTGTATTCCCAACTTCCATCGCGATGGTGACAGGAATATCCATGATGACTTCAAGGTTTGCATTATCACCATCAAAGCCACCTTGGTCTTCATCTTCCAGATAGTCGAGCGGAGCCGCTTGGATATCATCTTCACTGATTTGATCTGCACTACTCTGGGTTTGCTCTTCTAACGCAGCCCCCCAATCATCATCGGCCAAATCATCATCGACACTAGAAGCCTCGGTCGTGGCTTGCTCGTCTAGCGCAGAGGCCCAATCATCGCCATCATTGCTTTCGTCAAGGGCAGATGCCCAATCATCGGTGTTATCATCACTCATTGTTTTTTCCTAAAATAAATAGAGAGATTTAACGCACTAGGCGAACTTGTTCTTGGACTTTAAGCGCCAAATTATCGCCAGAGCGCCCAAGCTTGCACTTAAACACCGGCACACCATTGGCCTGTAAAGTCACATAATCCGGCATATCGACCGGAATAATATCACCTGCTTCTAGATGCACGAGATCACGCAACGTCAGATCCTTCTCGACCACCTTCACATTTAAAGGAATCTTGGCTTCCATGATGTCTGCGCGCAAGGCACGAATCCAACGCTCATCGATATCATCGACATCAGATTGCACACCTGAATCCAGCTCTTCGCGTACAGGTTCGATCATCGAGTAAGGAATAGTGATATGAAGGTCACCACCACCGCCATCGAGTTCGATGTGGAAGGTGCTGACGACGACCACCTCACTGGGACTGACGATATTCGCCATCGCCGGGTTAACTTCAAAACCAATATATTCAAAGTTCAAAGGTAAGACCGTCGCCCAAGCTTCTTTTAAATCAACAAAAACCTGCTCGAGCACCTTTTGTACAATGCGTATTTCTGTTGGTGTAAATTCACGGCCTTCAATTTTCGCGTGACGCCCATCACCACCAAAGAAGTTATCGACCAGTTTAAACACCAGCTTGGCATCCATCACGAACAAGGAGGTGCCACGCAAAGGACGAATTTTGACAAGATTCAAGCTCGTGGGCACGTAAAGTGTATGGACGTATTCGCCAAACTTCATGATCTGCACGCCACCTGAGGCCACATGCGCACTGCGGCGGAGCAAATTGAATAAACTAATCCGCGTATAACGCGCAAAACGTTCATTGATCATTTCCAGCGTGGGCATACGACCGCGAACAATGCGGTCTTGACTAGTAATGTCATAGCTTTGCACATCACCAGAGGCACCTGCTGCATCTGCCGGATCGGGCAGATCATCATCATCGACCCCATGCAAAAGAAGATCGATCTCATCCTGGGAGAGCAGATCCTGAACTGCCATAGTACCTCACCTTATTTTTTTAGGTCTGTGCTCAGCACCAAACTTATGTGCATGATATTGATCAATCATCAACCTGAATCACTACTGCAAGACAAAGTCCATAATCAACACTTCGTCTATCCGAACATTTTCACGCTCCAAGACAGCCTGAATGGCTTCAGCCGCTGCCATCTGAAGTTGAATTTTACCTTCTGGCGTTTGTAAGGTTTGATAATCTTGACGACTAAAGAGCAAGTTCAGGTTATTTTTGATTAAAGGCAGGTGGCGCTCAACAGCTGTTGTCACCGCCTGATTCTCCCCTCTGACCGCCAAAGAAACCTGCATAAAGCGCTGACGTCGATCAGAGGACATCAAAGGAACGACAAAAGGCTCTTCAAAAGCGTGGTAGTAGGCACTACGAATTTGCTGAGATGAAGAGGGCATTAAAGAGCGTCTTTCACCGTTTTCATCTGAAGAACGGTCTAAGAAGAACAGCGTACCCCCAACTGCCAAAGCAGCAATAATCGCTAAGCCCACGACCAAGCCACCTATCAACAGCAGCTTTTTATTTTTGCCGCCTTCTTCTTCTGCCATCTTGCATCCCCTTTCATGATTAATCAGCCCAGCATGTCATCAGTTTTGCCCACTTCTGTGCTGGATTCAAGCTTAGGCGTAATAGTCTATCAGACCCAAAGGCTGCTGCAGTAGTGTCATTTCTTGTGCAGCCAAGGCCTCGGCATCCGCTTCGTCTTCGGCTGACTGGCCTGCTCCTGAAGCCACACCCCACGGCGTGGACTGTCTTTGCGCCAAATCATCTTGTGAAACCTGCGCATCAGTCAGCGCCAAGCCACCTTGCTCCATCATCTCGCGTAGGCGTGGCAGAGCTTGTTCGATTAACTCACGCGCATGTGCATTAGCAGACTGGAAGAACACACTCGCATTCTCACCTTGCATACGGATGGAGATCTTTATACTGCCTAAACCTGGCGGATCTAAGCGCATTTCAGCAGCCTGCAGGTTTTTGGACTGCATCATACTAATGCGATTGGCCAAGGCTTCAGCATTCGCCATGGCGGCGGCTTGCTGTGCAGCAAGCGAGACTGGAGCCATACCGACTCGACCCTGCATCATGGCCGACATCTGAGGTTGCGTCAGAGCAAGGCCCGCACCTGCAGATTGAAGCAGCTGCTGCAGGCCTTCTACTTTCGCCATTGCACTGGGCTGACTGGCCTGTTGATTAAGGCTACTGACCAGCTGATCCAAGCTCTTACTGAGATTAAACTGCTCAGCACGCAGCGGGACCGAGTTCGCCTCCATTGGTGCTGTGGCCTTGGCGGTCAGTGTAGGGCTCAAGGGACCTTTTTTGTCCGATGCTTCAGCCAGCTGCCCTTCTCTTAACTGCTGCTGTACACGATCACTCAGCTGAGCCGTGATCCCAGGCGTCGCTGCCTGCAGCTCTTGGCTACTTGGGTTCCACTGCCACTGCGCAACGGCCGTCAAACCTTCCTGCTGCGCTGCAAGCTGATTTAGAAGATCTTCTAAACCAGCGACTAATTGCTGACGATCGATATCAGTATCCACCAAGCTCTCAATAACAGCCAAAAGATCGGCACTCAAAAGCTGGCTGAGATCAACGCCCTGCTCTAACTGAGATTGAAGATCAGCCAGCTCTTGCTCAGAAAGGCCAGCAAGCCACGACTGGAGACCCTCAAGCAGAGCTTCGCGCTGATCGTCGCTTAAGCGACTCAAGAGTGCTCGCGTTTCCTCACTCAGCGGCAAGGCATCGCCATCGACTGGCAGATCTTGTCCGCTTTTGGCAGCAGACTCCACCCGCTCCTGCACACCTTGCGCTTCCTGCCTGTTGTGGGACTCCTGGCGCTGCGGCGTTTCACGACGCTGTACGGCCTGAGATGCCGCTTGCATCTGCTCTCGAAAAACAGGGCCTTCACCCTCGAGAGAAGGCACCGCAGATGATCTTTTTTGCGCAGCAGAAGTAGATAGATTGAGTAGAGCATGCACCGCATTTGAGGCATTCATCATAGAAGATCCTGTTCATCAGCCAAGCTAAAGGAACTGAGTTCGCTGTCTTTAAGGAGCTTAAGGCAAAGAACATGCCAATCAGTAGGATCGACGCGCATAATTTTTAAGACTGGAGAGTTCATCCATCAGTTTCTGCTCTGCACGTGCGGCCAGCAAGGTTTCTTCACTGCGCAACTGCACCATGACCTTCTCCACTGCCTGCGCCTTGGCTCTGACTTGAATCCAGTGCTGTGTGACCTGTTGTTTTTGTTGCTCAAGCAAACTAATTTGCTGCTGCTGCTGAATTTGGGCCAGCTCAAGCCGCTGAATAAATGCCTGATAACGCATCATGGCTTGAATATTCACAGGGCGACCTGGGGTATCGCCGCCTCGCATCAACTGCATATACTCAGACTCATAGTCTTTGAGCTGCTGCCGCGTCTGCTCTTCTTCGGCTATTTTTTGATTCAGATAACCCAGCGCACGACTGGCTTCATCGACTTTTTTTTGCGCCATTTGCAGAACTGGCACAAGGCGTTTTTCTCGACTCACCTTGTTTCATCCTCGCTCATTTCAAGTCCGACCTCAGAACCGACAGGCTAGGCCACCCGACTATCCTTGTGCTGGAAACATGTTCTTACCCAACAGCTCTAATCTTTGACGACTGGTCAATAGATCCACCTGCTCATGCAAAGACTGCTGCAAAAACTGGCGCATGACAGGCATCAACTGAATCGCTAAATCAATTTCAGGGTCGCTACCTTTGGCATAGGCGCCCACATTGATCAAATCCTTGTTCTGCTGATAACGCGCATAAAGCTGTTTAAAACGATAAACCCGCGCGAGATGCTCGGGACTGACAATCTGCGGCATCACACGGCTAATCGAGGCTTCAACATCAATAGCAGGGTAATGCCCCTCTTCAGCCAATCGCCGCGACAACACGAGGTGTCCATCAAGAATCGCGCGGGCTGCATCCGCAATCGGATCTTGCTGATCATCTCCTTCCGTCAGCACCGTATAAAAAGCAGTAATGGACCCTTGGCCTTGTGCGCCGTTACCTGTTCTTTCCACCAGTTGAGGAATTTTGGCAAACACCGATGGAGGATAACCCTTGGTCGCAGGTGGCTCACCCACGGCCAAAGCAATTTCGCGCTGTGCCTGAGCATAGCGTGTTAACGAGTCCATCAGCAGCAGGACATTCTTGCCTTGATCACGATAGTACTCTGCCACACTATGCGTCAACTGAGCCGCACGCAAACGCATTAAAGGCGCATCATCAGCAGGTGAGGCGATGACCACAGAACGCGCCATGCCTTCAGGACCAAGAATCGACTCAATAAATTCCTTCACCTCTCGGCCACGCTCGCCCACCAGACCAACCACGGTAATATCAGCCTTGGTAAACCGCGTCATCATGCCCAAGAGCATGGATTTACCTACACCACTACCAGCAAATAAGCCTAAGCGTTGGCCTTGACCAACCGTAAACATGGCGTTGATAGCACCCACGCCCACATCCAAAGGCGTGTCGATAGGGTGGCGCTCAAGAGGGTTGATGATGCGCCCATTGAGACTGGCTTCGTCTTCTGTTTGCAAAGGACCGAGTTGATCCAGCGGACGCCCATAACCATCGAGAACACGCCCCAGCAGGCTAAAACCCACCGGTACTTTCAAAGCACGCAGATTAGGCGTCACCCGCGCACCTGGTCGCAGCCCTTCTGCATTGCCAAGCGGCATTAAGTAGAGGTGCTCACCTGAGAAGCCCACGACTTCGGCCTCCACAGGTTGGCCAGTAACGGACTCAATATCACAATAGGAGCCCACAGGCAGCGCACACCCCACGGCCTCTAAAGTCAGACCGACCATACGCACCAGCCGGCCTTCAACCAAAGGCTGATCCGGCTTGAGCTGGGCTTGATGCTGGCGCAAACGCTCTGCTAATGAAGACTTAACCACTGACAGGCCCCTGAGATTTGGGTGTTAAATCTTCAAGTGGCTCATCAAGATCACTGAGAAAATCATCGGCCCAAGCATCCTGCTGCCCTTCTTGTAAATAACGCCCCTCATGGACAGAATCAGAAGCCTTGTCTGTTTGCGCTGTCTCGTTTGAACTTGGATCTTGATCCACTTCGGAGGTACTTTCATCGGCTTCTTGTTGCTGCACTGAAGAGAGTAGGCCATCAAGCTCAGCGTCGATGTCCTCATCTGCCAACTCCATATCGCTATCCAGTGCCTGCAAAGCCTGCGCAAAGAACTCATCTTCACTCAAATCGTCGAGATGGCTTGTCGCTTCTGGTGAGGCAGCGACCTCTGGATCTTGATCGATCGGTGCCGCCGCCTGGCTAAGATCTTCTGTTGCAGCGCTATCGGCTGACTCTAGTGAGGCTGTCGGCGCATTCACATCCTGCATCTCTGCCTGAGATAAATCCTGCTCAGGCGCTGACGTCGCAATCTGGGGCTCACTAGCTAGGGGCTCACTCAGCTGGGGTTCACTGGCCGAAGGCGCAAGATCTGAAAATTCATCCTGCGATGCTTCATCGCTTGATACCAGAGGCTCAGCTTGAGAAGCCGCATCAGATGCAGTGTCTTCGGTTTCAGGGGCTGCCGCTGGCACTGGCTGGCGAGGTGCAGACTGACGCTGCAAACTCACCCGAGAAACAGCCGGCACGGGAGGTGTTTCAGCCATCTCAGCCGCTTCTGACGCTGGCACCTCTAAAGGGGCTGCCGAGCGACTTGCCTCAATCCCAGAGTCCTTCTGATTCTGCTCGTCGAGGGCATGAGCCTCTAGAGGCGCTGTCGCATCAACTGAAGGCTCAACTGTCGATAGATCACCACTCAAAGGCGCAGTTTCACTCACTGGGGGACGAGGCGAGGCAGGCGCGGGTTCGGCTTCTGAAGAGTCTGAAGAGAAAGAGGCTTCAGGCACAGAGGGTGTATCCAGCTGCTCATCAGCGAGGCTCTCCATTTCACCCAAACGCTGCTGATATTGACCTGCAACCAGCTGACCGACTAATTTTTTATAGCGCTGCTCTAGCGTCGCATCCACAAGGCTTTGGCGCGTTTCTAGCTCCACACCGC
This sequence comes from Marinospirillum sp., assembly GCA_007119985.1. GTDB lineage: Bacteria > Pseudomonadota > Gammaproteobacteria > Pseudomonadales > Halomonadaceae > Marinospirillum. The sequence goes on along the minus strand of SKOQ01000041.1, from coordinate 13,180 downwards.
CTGGCGTAATACTGGCATTGGGCGTCAGTTGATAGCGATCAAGAAGCGAAGCACAAGCCGCCTCGACCAGAGGGAGGTCATCTGGATGAAAGTGAATATTCAGGCGTTGATAGCCAGGGGGCAGGGCTGCGATGGACTCTTTGATAATATCGCGCAAATAATCGCGATCTAAAGCCACTTCTCGGCGAATCAGGGCACGACAAAGCTGATCGACGAGGCCTAAAAGAGCCTCTTCTACCTCAAAATCAAGCTCTTGAATTGGACCTTGCAACTGCTGAATCAATGAGGCCAAGCGCGCCAACTGCGCATCGATTTCATGCTGAGCTTCTTCAAGCCCTCGCTGATAACCGACCTGAAAACCGGCTTCCTGACCCTGGGCTTCGCCTTCTTGATAGCCCAGAGCACGCCCTGCCTCATAACCTTCGGCATGACCAGCCTGCTGACCTGCCTGAAAACCGGCCTGTTCGGCTTCAGCACGCAAGGCTTCCACTTCTTCAGCTGTGGGCAACTGTGGCAGCGTGGGCGCTTCTTCTTGCTCACTTGCCGAAGTTTGCGCCTCTAGTTCATCCAAGCGGCGAGCGATACTACGCTTGATACCTGTTAAATCCGGCATTTCCCAGCGACGAAAGGGCACTTGCTCTTCAGCGGGGATACGTTTTCTAGATGTCACGAATGACCCCCTGATGTCGATCAGGCCTCAATAGCCCGTTTGCTAAACGAGAACAAACACTAGACCATCTCATCATTGCTCGATGCCAGATTGATCGTGCCTTCCTCTGCTAAACGACGTGCCACACCAAGAATTTCTTTTTGCGAACCTTCCACTTCACTAATCCGAACTGGACCTTGGGCTTCCAGATCGTCACGCAGTAGTTCGGCTGCACGCTTGGACATATTCTTGAAGATCTTCTCTTGCACGCGCGCTTCGGCACCCTTGAGCGCCAGCGTCAGTGTTTCTGGCTTCACTTCACGCAGCAGGGTTTGTAGGTCTTTATCATCCATATCCGCCAGGTTATCAAAGACAAACATCAGATCTTCGATCTCTTCACCCAGCGCTTCATCTACCTCTTTAATCGCATCCATCAGATCGCCTTCGATGGTGCTATCAAGGTTGTTCATTATATTGGCCACGACCTTCACACCACCCATGCTGGTGGTTTGAGTACCGCCTGAACCAGAGAACTGCTTCTCCAGAATGTCGTTCAGCTCTTGCAGGGCTTGCGGCTGCACTGATTCTAATGCCGCCACACGCAGCATGACATCCAGGCGCACTTTAGGGTCAAAGAAACGGAGAATCTCTGCACCCTGATCAGAGTCTAGGTAGGACATGACGATGGCTTGGATCTGCGGGTGCTCAAAACGGATAATATCGGCCACAGCTCGCGGCTCCATCCACTTCAGCGTATCCAGACCCGTCGTGTTCCCGCCGAGCAGAATCCGATCGATCAGACCATTCGCCTTATCTTCACCCAAGGCTTCACTGAGCATCCGGCGAATATAGCTATCTGCACCCACACCGAGGCCAGTTTGCTCGCCAACATCTTCAAGGAAATCCCCCAGCACTTCTTCAACCTGGGCACGGCTGACATTCTGTAGCTGCGACATCGCCAAGCCGATTTTTTGTACTTCCTTGGGTCCCATGTGCTTTAACACCTGAGCCGCATCCGTTTCGCCCAGAGACATCAATAAAATGGCCGCTCTCTCTAAAGAAGAGAGACTTTCAGCATAGAGGTCTTCATCAGTCATCGTTTGCTATCCATTGACGGACTACCTGAGCGACCCGACCTGGGTTCTCAGCAATAAGGGCACGAATGGCATTCAACTGGCGCTCATACAGATCACTCGGCGGTGCCAGTAGAGGATCATCTGAGGCGCTGAGTGTCACCTGATCATCTGACAGGCCACCATCCAGCGGTGCCAACTCGTCCAGCTCTGCACCCTCGATATCGGCATCGGCTTTGGTCGCCAGATTGCGCAAAATGGGGCGCAACACACCAAAGATTAAGATCAGCACAAATAGGCCAGCCAAAACTTGCTTCGCGAGATCCCAGAACCAAGGCTGCTCCCAGAAAGGCAGCTCTGGCAGTTCATCCAAGGTGCTTTCAACAAAGGGCGAGTTAATCACGCTGACGCTATCACCACGCACTGCAGAGAAACCAACGGCATTGCGCACTAAGGCATTAATCCGCTCTAACTCATTTTCATTCCAAGGAATTCGCTCGGTACGCCCTGTTTCTGGATTACGTTGAATCAAATCATCCAAGACAACGGCTACAGTTAGGCGCGCAATGCGTCCTGAATCCGTACGGGAATAGCTCAGTGTCCGATCGAGTTCAAAGTTGCGCGTCGCCTGCGCACGACGGTTGGTTGGGGTGTTACCTTCTCCGCCAGCACCCACAGCCTGCTCAGGCGCAAAGCCATCTTGTGGCGGTTGGTTCGACAACGCACCGGGGATCCCCATCGGGCCAAAATCACCGACTCGCTCTTCATTCACCGTCTGCTCGCTGCGAATCGCGGGCATATCTGGGTTGAACTGCTCAGAGCTCTGCTCTATCTGAGTGAAGTCAACATCAACCGACACAGCTGTTTGGAAACGCCCTGCACCCGCCACTGGATCCAGAAGCTGACGAATACGATCGTTAAGACGCTGTTCAACAATTCGCGTGTGCTCTAGCTGACGCGTCATCGCCTGATCAGCTGGGTTTTCCTCACGCTGCGAAAGCAGGTTGCCGCGCTGATCGACAATGGTGACATCGGCAGGTAGCATCGAAGGCACACTCGCCGCGACCAAGCGCATAATCGCATTGGCTTGGGTCGAATCCATCGCACGACCTGGAGTCAAGTTGAGGAAAACAGACGCAGAAGGGCGGCGCTGATCACGCAAAAAAACAGATTGGCGAGGAACAGCCAAATGGACACGCGCTTGTCGCACCGTATCCAAGCTAGAAATCGTGCGCGCCAGTTCACCCTCGATGCTGCGTAAATAACGCGCATTCTCCATAAACTGACTGGTACCCAGCCCTTGGCTTGTTTCCAGTAGCTCATAGCCGACGGTATTTGGCTGATGAATATCGGCACCGGCAACCTGCATCCGCGCCAAATGGATATCCTGCTCGCGCACCAACAGCGCGCCAGAAGAAGGATCGATACGGTAGCGAATACGGTTACGTTCTAGAATTTCCACTATCGCTGGAGAATCCACCTCGCTCAGGCTGGACATCAACGGACGATAGCTATCGGATTGCGACCAAAGCACAACGGCAAAGCCCAGCGCAATACTGGCCGCAAAACCAATTAACAACGCCATCTGGCGCAAGACATCTAACTGGTTAAAGTTGTTCAGTATAGTGCTGGCACGACTGCCTGATTTAAAAAGATTTCCCTTGGCTGCCTTATCCTGCTGATCAGCCGTATCAAGAGCCGCCGGACTGCTTCCAGTGGCTCTTGCCGTCTCTGGCAAATTACCCTCTGCGCCGCTGGCTACATTGGCAGGTGCGTTTTCCATTCATTAACCTCAGTAAGTCCTCTGTGAAGCCTGAGCATCACACAGGCATACGCATGATTTCCTGATAAGCGTTCACGAGTCGATTTCTAACTTGCGACATCGCATCAAAGGCAACACTGGACTTTTGTGCTGCCACCATCACGTTAACGATATCAACATCAGGATCGCCCAACTCATAGCGGGTACGAAGATCACTTGCGGTTTGCTGATGGCCATTCACATTATCGATCGCTTGGCGCAGTAAGGTAGCAAAAGAAGGAACATCACGGACTTGATCCGTGGCACCGATACCAGCCACACCCTCTGGCCCGCCTTCTTGTAAAGCGCGAACAAGTGGACCATTAGGCGATCCCATTCCCTGCATGTGCATGGAGTGGGATGCATCATGGCGCACACTTCGAATCTGCGACAAAACACTAGAAATATCGGCGCGTTCCACCATATCAGCTCACCTTTTCCTTATTCATTTTTGATGAGAGTAGCGTGCCGAGTGGATCACCCACCCTACTCTTCGAGATCACGGTTCATCAAACAGGGCTACTTTACCGAAATGCACCCAGCGTGACTACACTGCTGACGTATAATTTGTTCTCTGCACCGTCATTAGCAGGTAGCAAAGCGTTACACTTCTCTACACTTCACTCTTCTATTAAATAGCCTTCTTCGCGCATTTTTGCCAACTTATAACGGAGTGTTCTTGGGCTGATACCCAAGCGTAAGGCGGTCTCTTTTTTCTTCCCCCGCTCTTCATGCAAGACTTGCAATATACGCTGAAACTCTTGTTCTTTTAAGTCTTGACGTAGATCGTCTTGACCTTTGTGAGATGGCATCACCGGCGGCAAGCTGAGCTCACCCTCCTGCTCACTGGCCTCTATGACCAAGCAGGAGGCGGGAATCCGCTGTCCATCAGAAAGAATCAAAGCCCGCTGGATCACATTTTCCAGCTCACGCACATTGCCCGGCCAGCTATGCTGCATCAAACGCTGCCCCGCACAGTCTTGCAATACAGGGAGGCTTTTTAACCCCATGCGCGGCGCATGCTTGACCAACAAAGCACGAGCCAAGGGCAAAATATCTTGACGCCTTTCTCGTAGAGGCGGCCAATTCAAAGGAAAAACATTCAGGCGATAATAAAGATCTTCACGGAACACGCCTTCCTGCACTGCGGCTTTCAGATGCCGGTTACTGGTTGCCAATACGCGCACATTGAGCTTGAGGGTTTTTCTCGAACCCAAGCGCTCAACTTCTTGCTCTTGCAGTACGCGTAATAGCTTAGCTTGTAGCTCCAGCGGCATTTCGGTGATTTCATCCAACAGCAAGGTGCCACCATCCGCTTGCTCAAACTTGCCTGGCGCGCCTGACTGAGCACCGGTAAAAGCGCCCTTCTCATAACCAAAGAGCGTTGCTTCCAAGAGATTCTCAGGAATAGCCGCACAGTTGATCGCCACAAAAGGCTGCTGTGCACGTGGAGACTGCGCATGAATATAGCGCGCCAGCACTTCTTTTCCAGTACCTGATTCACCACCGATCATCACCGAAGCATCACTTTTCGCTACCCGCCCAGCCAACTCAAGTAGTTGCAAACTCAAAGGATCTTCGACCACCAACCCCTGCTGAGCAGGCTGCGCACCTACACGCGCCTCAATCAAAGGACGCAGCACATTCACCAAGGTCTCTGGCACAAAAGGCTTCACCAGATAATCTGCCGCCCCTAGGCGCATCGCCTCAACGGCTTGACCCACCGAACCATAGGCGGTCATCAGCACCATCGGCATTTCAGGATAGAGGGTCATCACCTGCTGAAGAAGCGCATGACCATCCATCACCGGCATGCTGACATCTGATACCAGAGCAGCAAAAGTGTGTTTTTTTAACTGCTGAAGCGCCTCCTGCCCATGGGCAACAGATTGATAGCTCCAGCCTTCTAGCTCCAGAGTATCCTCAATGGCTTCACGCAAATCCGCATCGTCTTCAACGATGAGAAGATCATACATAGATTCTTATCCTAGTGACGGATGGAGTCGAAAGATCCCGCAACGGATCCCTCTTTTTTGTTGCCATCAACCTAGCTCTCCTGCTCCAAGGGCAGAGCGATCCAAGCTCGCACCCCCTGATCCGGAGCCGATTGCAGCCAAAAGTGACCTTGATGGGCGTCCACCACCGCACGCACGATGGCCAAACCCAAACCCGTTCCTTGTGATTTAGTGGTAAAAAAAGGCTCTTGCGCTGCCTGCACCTGCTCTTCAGCCATGCCTGGGCCATCATCAGCCAAGCACAGTAGCAAATGAGCACCTTGTCGCTGAGGTAGCTGGCTGACGCATTCCATATGTAGCTTCATCGCCGGCGGCGGGGTGCTGGCTTCGACAGCGTTGTTGACCAAGTTCAGCACAGCCCCCACCAATGAATCCAAACTGAGGACTATTTCAGCAGAATCCAGCTGACCTTCCCATGTAAAGTTTATGGCATGGCGTTCCACCACCGGCAAAATGGCTTCTTTTAAGGCCGCAACCAACTGTGGCAAAGGAATACGCTGTGCCATGCTGGTTTCACCCTTAGCAAAAATCAGCATGTCACGGATTTGTTGATCCATATGCTGTAACCGCCCCTGCAACTTAGCCGCAAACTTTTGCTGCTGCGCTAGCCCCAAATCTGGCTTTTGCAAATGCCCAGCATAAAGCAGAGCAGTGGAGAGTGGGGTTCTCAGCTGATGCGCTAAAGAAGCCACCATATGCCCCATAGAAGACAAGCGCTCATGGCGGGCCACCTGTGCCTGCAAGGCTCGCGTCTCGGTCAGATCCTGCAAAAGGATCAACTGCCCCTGCCCCCCTGTCATCGAGCTGATCGATAGGCTCACTCGCCGACCATTTTTCAGCGAGACCTCATGCCCATCATCTTTACGCGGCGCAAAGCGCCCTTGCACCACACTCAGCCAGGTCTCCCCCACCAAGGGCTCACCCAGCAGAGCTAAAGCCGCTGGATTGGCTTGGCTGACTACCCCTTGCGCACTGAGCATCACGATCCCAGCAGGAATCACATGCAGCAGATCATCCAAGGCTTGAGCGGGATGCTGCACGCCAGATGCCTGAAAACCGGCCTCTGCAGGCTGTTCACGCACGGGAAGATGAGGCGCGGCACGAAAGTCAGTTGATAAACGCTGTGATGGTGAACTCGACACAGGCGATAGCTCTCTTTGATCAGGTGAATCGAATCAGACTGGCATCCAAGTGGCTTATTCTACACGCAAACTAGGGTTTTTACGGGGCATTTTGTTACGCTTTATAACTGGCCCATGCGGCTCAGGTGATGGGAGGCGCTAGAGCTGGTAAACTGCCCCTCTGACGCATCCTAGATCTGCGCCCTCTTTCCTTGTTAAGTGATGATGCCCTGCATGTCGATACCCTTTGTCCATCTCCGTTTGCATTCTGAATTTTCACTCACCGATGGTCTGGTCAGACTCAAACCGCTGATCAAAAAAAGTACCGCGCTTGGCTATCCCGCGCTGGCCTTAACCGATGAGATGAACCTCTTCGCGCTGGTCAAGTTCTACAAGGCCGCACAGGGCGCAGGCATCAAACCGATTATCGGCAGTGATATCTGGCTCAGCCCAAGTCAGGAAGGCGGGCAACCCAGTCGCCTGACCCTACTGGCGATGAATGCGCAGGGCTATCGCAACCTCACCGAACTTCTCTCGCGCGGCTGGCTTGAAGGGCAATCACAAGGACGCGCGTTCTTGCGCCCCGAATGGATTGCAGCGCAATCTGAAGGCTTGCTGGCGCTTTCAGGTGCCAAGGAAGGCGAAATCGGTCAACTGCTACTCGCTGGGCATCCCCATCTTGCTCAGGAACGGCTTCAACACTGGATGCAGATCTTCCCTCAAGCCTTTTACCTAGAAATCCAACGCACTGGCCGTGATGGCGACGAAGATTGCCTCCATGCCAGCGTCGCCCTCGCCCAAGCCACTGGCTGCCCACTGGTGGCGACCAATGACGTGCGCTTTATGAGCCGCCAAGACTTTTGGGCGCATGAAACCCGCGTCTGTATCGGCGAAGGGCGCGTTTTAGAAGATCCCAAGCGAGAAAAACGCTACTCAGAAGAGCAATATTTCAAAAGCCCAGAAGAAATGCAGGCCCTGTTTGATGATCTGCCCGAAGCCCTGACCAACAGCGTCGAAATTGCCAAACGCTGTAATGTTGATGTGCGTCTTGGCGAGTACTTTCTGCCCGAATACCCCATCCCTGAGGGCATGACGCAAGATCAGTTCTTTCGCCAAGTCTCCCATGATGGTCTCACCCGCCGCCTAGATAAGCTTTTTGGTCATGATCCGGCCAAGCGCCAGCAGGTCGAAGCCGAATACCGCGCCCGTCTCGATTTTGAACTGGATACCATCTTACAGATGGGGTTCCCCGGCTACTTCCTGATCGTGATGGACTTTATCCGCTGGGCCAAGGACAACGGCGTTCCAGTCGGACCTGGGCGGGGCTCGGGTGCGGGCTCGCTCGTGGCCTATGCGCTGGATATCACTGATCTCGATCCTTTGGAGTACAGCCTGCTTTTTGAGCGCTTTTTGAACCCTGAACGGGTCTCGATGCCTGACTTTGATATCGACTTCTGTATGGATGGCCGTGATCGCGTGATCGAGTATGTGGCCGAGACCTATGGCCGCAACGCCGTCTCGCAGATCGTTACCTTTGGCACCATGGCGGCCAAGGCCGTTGTGCGCGATGTTGCGCGCGCTCAGGGCAAACCCTATGCCGTCGGTGATCGCCTCTCTAAGCTGATCCCATTTGAAGTGGGCATGACGCTCGAAAAAGCAGCCGCTGAAGTTGAAGAACTCAAAGCCCTAGAAGAAGCCTATCAGCAGGGTCTTGAGCGTGAGCTCACCCAAGCCGAACTCGATGCATTAGATCAAGAAGGGCTTGAAGTCTGGAGCATGGCGCGTGAACTTGAGGGCCTGACTCGTGGCACAGGTAAGCACGCGGGCGGGGTGGTCATCGCGCCCACCAAACTGACTGATTTTGCTCCGCTCCTCGCTGATGAAGAAGGCGGCGGCCTCGTCGTCCAGTTTGATAAAAACGATGTTGAAGAAGCTGGATTGGTCAAGTTCGACTTCTTGGGTCTACGAACACTGACCATCATCGACTGGGCGCTGAAGGATGTTGATCGCATTCGTGCCGAACAAGGCCAGCCACCACTGGATATCACCAGCATTCCACTCAATGACGCGCCCACCTTTGCGATGCTGCAACGCGCAGAAACCACCGCTGTCTTCCAGCTTGAATCACGCGGCATGAAGGAGCTGATCAAAAAGCTCAAGCCCGACTGTCTCGAAGATATGATCGCCTTGGTGGCCCTCTTTCGCCCCGGCCCGTTACAATCCGGCATGGTGGATGATTTTATCCAGCGTAAGCATGGCTTGGCAGAGCTCGCCTACCCTCACCCAGATTATCAGCTGGATAGCCTCAAGCCGGTGCTCGAACCCACCTACGGGATTATCCTCTATCAAGAACAGGTCATGCAGATCGCGCAGGTGATGGCCGGCTTTACCCTCGGCGGCGCGGATATGCTACGTCGAGCCATGGGCAAGAAAAAGCCAGAAGAGATGGAAAAAATGCGCGGCTTGTTTTTGGAAGGCGCGCAGAACAATGGCATCAACCCCACGCTGGCAGGGCAGATTTTTGATCTGGTTGAAAAGTTTGCTGGCTATGGCTTCAACAAGTCTCACTCCGCCGCCTATGGCTTGGTGTCCTACCAAACCGCTTGGCTCAAAGCCCACTACCCAGCGCCTTTTATGGCCGCTGTCCTCTCCACCGAGATGAACAACACCGACAAGGTGGTGATGCTGGTTGAAGAGTGCCGCGCGATGGGGCTCACCGTCACGCCCCCCAATGTGAACCAAGGCAGCTGGCGTTTTACCGTCAACCCAGCCGGTGAAATCGTCTATGGCTTGGGTGCCATCAAAGGCGTTGGCGAAGGCCCAGTGGAAGCCATCGTTCAAGTCCGCACCGCACAAGGCCCCTTCGCTGATCTGTTTGATTTTTGCCAGCAGGTGGATATCAAAAAGCTCAACAAGCGCTGCCTTGAGGCTTTGATTCGCTGCGGCGCACTGGATGATCTGGCCCCGAGCCGCCACCTCCTGATGGCTGCGCTCGAAGATGCACTCAAGGCCGCAGAGCAAACCAAGCGCAACGCCAGCCTGGGCATGGGCGATCTATTTGGCGATCTAATGGGCAGCAGCGCGAGCACCAGCGCAGATGACCCCTACGCCCCCTATCTGCATCTGCCTCAATGGACAGAGAAAACCCGTCTTGCTGGCGAGAAAGAAACCCTCGGTCTGTATCTCACCGGCCACCCCATAGATGAATACGAAGAAGAGCTACGCCGCTTTGTGAGCAAGCGCATTGCTCAGGTGCAAGCCTCGCGCGATAGCCAGCGTATTGCCGGTTTAATCGTTGCCCAGCGCACGATGAAAAACAAACGTGGTGAAACTCTCGCCTTTTTGACGCTTGATGATCGCAGTGGCCGCCTCGAAGTGACGGTCTTTGGTGAGGACTATGAACAGTACAAGGACGAGCTACAAAAAGACCGACTGGTGATCGTCGAAGGAGAAGTCCGTGAAGATCACTTTACCGGCGGCATCGCCATGCGCTGTAAAGAAGTGACCCCCATCACCCAAGCACGCAGCAAGTATGCTGAGGCCATCGAACTGCGCATTGATGAAGCCCACTACCCAGCGCAACAGCTGCAACAGGTCGCAGCCTGCTTACAGAAATACCATTTACAAGGGCAGGGCTTACCCCTGAGGATTCGCTATCAAGCACAGGCCGGACAGGTCACGCTGATGGCTGGTCCAGCTTGGCAACTGGTCCCACACGAACAGGTGTTTGAAGAAGTTGCTCAACTGCTGGGCAAAGACGCGATACAATTGGCCTATCAATCTGACAGGCGCTAAACTGCGTCCCAAGATTTGGCTTTCCTCATCAAGACACGACTTTCACAACACTATTAATTAGGCACACATTGATTTTATGAACCTCAATTATCTCGATTTTGAACAACCGATTGCCGATCTCGAAGCCAAAATTGAAGAGCTGCGTTTAGTCGGCAATGATTCTGATCTCAACCTGAGCGATGAAATCAGCCGCCTGCAAGAGAAAAGCACCAAGCTCACCGAGCAAATCTTCTCGAATTTGAGTTCATGGCAGGTCTCACAGCTCTCACGCCATCCAATGCGCCCCTACACGCTGGACTATCTCAATCTGCTGTTTGATGATTTTGATGAACTGCACGGTGATCGTCATTTTGCTGATGATGCGGCCATCGTCGGTGGTATGGCCCGCTTGGATGGCCGCCCCGTGATGGTCATCGGACATCAAAAAGGCCGTGATGTGAAAGAAAAGGTCAGACGTAATTTTGGCATGCCGCGCCCTGAAGGCTATCGTAAAGCTCTACGCCTGATGGAAATGGCCGAACGCTTCAAGATGCCCATCCTGACTTTTATTGATACCCCCGGTGCCTATCCAGGTATTGATGCTGAAGAGCGCGGTCAGTCTGAAGCCATCGCCTTCAACCTAGCCGTGATGTCGCGCCTGAAAACCCCCATTATTGCCACTGTGATCGGCGAAGGCGGCTCAGGCGGTGCATTAGCGATCGGCGTGTGCGATGAACTAATGATGCTGCAATATGCCACCTACTCAGTGATCTCCCCTGAAGGCTGCGCCTCGATTCTGTGGAAAAGCGCCAGCAAAGCGCCTGATGCCGCCGAAGCCATGGGCCTCACCGCACCGCGCCTGAAAGAACTCGGCCTGGTCGATACGGTCATTCCTGAACCGCTAGGTGGTGCACACCGCAACCCAGAGCAGATGGTCCAAAGCCTCAAGGCCAGCTTGATCAGCCGTCTGGATGCGCTCGAACAGCAAACCGATGAAGCTCTGATCGAACGCCGCTACCAGCGCCTGATGTCCTACTCATCACTGGCTGAATAAGCCGCCCTCAGCGTGCTGACACGCCGTCAGCACGCTTTGCCTATGCATCCCCTTGCTCAGCAGCTTCGTCACCAACTCGACCCGCTCCTAGCTAAGACCAATCCACCTCGTCTTTGCCTGGCGCTCAGTGGTGGGCTGGATTCACGCGTTTTACTGGCCCTGCTGCTTGAAGCCTACCCTGCAAGCGAGAGCCGACCTCAGCTACGCGCACTGCATATCCATCATGGCCTGTCTCCTCATGCCGATCACTGGGCTGATTTTTGCGTCGATCTCTGCCGCCAAGCGGGTCTGCCCTGCGAGGTGGTGAAGGTTGATCCGGCTACAGAAGATGGCGCCAGCCTAGAAGCCCGTGCCCGCACAGCGCGCTATCGCGTGTTTACCGCCCAGCTCCAGCAGGATGAATACCTGCTCCAAGCCCATCATCGTCAAGATCAGGCAGAAACCCTCTTACTGCGACTGCTGCGCGGTGCAGGCACTCAAGGGCTACGCGCCATCCCCCAGCAGCGTCCTCTTGGTGCCGGCCAGCTACTGCGGCCACTCCTACACTCTCCCAGAAGCCAGCTTAAAGACTATGCCCAGCAAACCGGACTGGATTGGGTTGAAGATGAAAGCAATCAACAAGATCACTTTGATCGCAACTTTATCCGCCTGCATGTTTTGCCGCTACTCAACCAGCGTTTTGCGCATGCCGAGGCCAATCTAGCCCTGAGCGCCCAACTGGCCGCACACAGCCATAGCTTGCAGGATGATTTGGCTGCGCTTGATCTAGCGCAAACCTGCCCCGCCCCGCACCAGCCAGCACAAGGACGCTTTAGCCTCAGCACCCTAATGCAGCTGCGCCCCATTCGGCGCATCAACCTGCTCAGATATTGGCTCACACAACAAGGCCACCCCCACCCCAGCCACCACCAGTGGGCACAACTTGATCAACTCCTTCACGCTCGACAAGATGCACAACCCCTCGTCAGCTGGGGCCAGATTCAAGCCCGACGCTTTGGTGATCAGCTATTTATTCAACCCGCCGCTCACTTCGCCCCCCTTCCTGCCGACTGGCAACTGCAGTGGCACAATGGAACCCCCCTCGTCACCCCTTGCGGCACCTGGACGCTGACGCTCTCCCACCTGCAAGGTAAGACCCCCACGCACTTTGATCTGCGCGCCCGTCAAGGTGGCGAAAGCCTCCGCCTTGCCCAACGTGGACGGCGTGATCTCAAACGCCTGCTGCAAGAAAGCGGCCTCCCCCCCTGGCAGCGCCAACAGCTGCCGCTGATTTGGCATCAAGATGAGCTGATCGCAGTGGGTGATCTGCTGGTGGCAGAGGGGTGGGAGAGGCGATAAAACGAGACTAAAGGTCATATAAGCTAAGCTTGAACAACCACTTGGAAAGAGGCACAGTAACGAAATACCAAGGAGGGATAATGAGTTATTTCGATTACTGGGGAAAGGCAGGAGAAGACACCTACCACCTACTGTCCTACCATTGCTTAGACGTTGCTGCTGTCGCCTGGCACCTGCTTGATGATTCATCCAGGTTATTGAAAGATCTCGCCGATTTGCTGGAAATGGAACCTCAGGCATTAAGAGGGCTACTGATTTTTATTATTGCTCTGCACGACTTGGGGAAATTTCCAGCTGCCTTTCAAAACCTGAAATCTTACCCTGGATCACCCCTGACCCAGCTAAACAGCCAACT
>SKOQ01000075.1 GCA_007119985.1 Marinospirillum sp. | reverse complement strand
TCAAGCCATTGAGGATCGAAGGTGGTGATTTCTGTTTCAAGGTCCAGTGCCTGCATCTTTTCAATCAGCTGCTGCTTCTCGACCTTGAGTTCTAAAGCACCCACATCATTTCCCTCTAAATAGTGCATCTGCTCTAAAGCGCGGTGATAAAAGCAAAGAGCAGACAGCGCCGCAGTGTGATCGGCTTCAACCAATGGCGTGATCTTATGCATAATATTGGTGATGCGCATCAGCTGGCGTTTGAGCCGCCATGAGTAGACCGCCTCACGCATAAAAGGCTGGCGAGAGAGATAAAATTTAACCAGTGCCAGCGTCAGGCCCAGCCCTGTCAACACGCCAAGCAAATTCAAGCGAAAATTACTGCCTGGCTGCCCCCAGAGGAGCACAAAGACTGAGGCGCAGCCCATCGCAAGACTGGCAAAAATAACGATCAAGACCAGGCTGCTGGCCCGTGTTTTGTGGCGATAGGTTTCAGGATCGAGTTTTTCTAGTCTAAATGGGGTGTTTGGGTTCATGTTGCGCTGCGCTCGACTCGGTAGGGGGTGATGGATTCAATACCCTGAACTGGGTAGAGGGGGTAAACAATATAAAACTCCTCTCGCTGAAAGAGACTGAGGAGCTTTTTACTATAGGCGATCTTGCGATTGCGCTTTAAATCAAAGCCCTTATAGCCCAAAAACTGGAGGCAATCAGGGCAGATGCTGAACTGCTGCTCACTGCCAGCAAGGGGCAAAGAGCCAGTGCGGCGGGTTGAAATCCAGACCTGTTGATCGCTGGTCCAGTGGCTTAACTGAGGGCACTGAGCGAGGTGGTAGTGGCTGTCTTCAGCACGATAAACGGCCAAACGTGTATTTTTATAGGCCCAGGTACCATCGGCCAGCGCACGTAGTTGATCCAGTCTTAATCGCCGTCCTTGCTGATCGAGTTGTGATCGCTCTTGCCCAGTGAGATGCCTTTGTGGATCAAAGAGTTCAAAGTGCCCTGTGCGCCGAGCGCCCATGGTTTTTCGCAGCTGTTTAAAGGGGGCGAACTGGGTGAAATCAGGAAGCTGCATCTGAAGCCTCTGAGGGGGGGGCTGGTCGAGAAGAGCGGGTTTCTTCGAGCAGGCTACGGATTCGGCTGTCTGCATCTGTGCGCACGCGAAACTCAACCCGACGCGAGAGTTCGCTGTCTTCTTGGCCTTCTGCGTTGATAATCGGATGCGAGGAAGACAACCCATTGGCGGTGACATTACGCTTGAACCAGTCTGCCTGATGGTTGACGGCATCCAGCGCCATCAAAAACTCAAGAGTAGAGCGCGTCCTTTCTTGAGAGAGGCGCATATTGTTGATATAGGCTTCGCTGGGTGTGCGGGCATTGGTCCAATCACTAGAGGTATGCCCCTCAATACGCACTTCCTCGATATCTTCCTTGTATTGAGGCTGGGTGATCACACGCAGATAGCGCGGGAAGAAATCAGCCAGAATCTCTTCAAAAGCCGGTCTGAGGCTTGCCGAACCGAGCGTGAACAGCAGGCCGCTATCTTGAAAACGGATGACCAGATCCGGCGTGAGTTCTGCTCCCCAGCGCGGCAAGTCTTGCTCAAACTCAGTGAGCAGATCATCATACAGGGCTTGGCGCAGATCAATATACACCTCCGCAACCTGACGCATACGCTCACTTTCTTTTTGTACAATCACCATAAAGACCACGGCGACCAGCAAGAAGACCATCATCAATCCAGCCATTAAATCACTGACTGAGATCCAATGTGCGCCTTCTTCCCCAGCGAGGGTTTCTTCTTCCTGTTGCGCCAGCATGCCTTAAGCCTCCGCTGCTGTGGACTGAGAAGGCGGTGTGGGGCGTTGTTTTTGAGGCTGGATCTGCTCCGCCAGCTGCACAACTTCGCGCAGTTTATCGGTCAAGGGGAGGTAATCACTGACAAACTTCTCTGACAGCGCGGCCATCTGGCTGCCAAAGGTTTGCAATGAATGGGTCAGCTCATGTTCCAGCGCGGCATCCATGCGCACCAGTTGTTGTTCGCTGCGATCCAGCTGGCGTTCGACCCACTTGTGTTGGCGTTCAAGCTGATGATCAAGACGTTCACCCAGGATGTTGTCGAGATGCTCGACACTCTGCGCCACACGCTGTCCTGATTGATCGAGTAGCCGTTGCATCTGCTGATGCTGCTGCCCAAGCTGCTGCGCCAGCCCATCGGTGAGCAGGTGAATGCGATCTTCCAGTTTGGGCAGGCCATCGCCCGCTTTATTGACTAAGCGCGCCAGCGAATCGAGATACTGGCCGAGTGCACTGGATTGTTCCTGCAGGCCCTGCATCACGCTACCCAAGGTATCAGCCACCTGATTAAAAGCCTGGGTGTGCTCGACCATGGTTTGATAGGCCTCGGTGGCATGGGTCAGCAGCTGGCCATTGGCGCGCTGTTCTGTCAGCAGCTGCTCCAGTTCTTGCTTATAGGTTTCCTGCCACTGCAGCATCTGCCCAACGGCTTGATTCAGCTGCTGGAAGTTCTCGCCATATTGGGTGCCGATCTGCTGATTGAAATCCTGCAACAGATGATCTAAAGCCTGAACCAAGGCTTGGCTATTGGCTTCGGCGAGGCCCTGCTGATAAGCCCCTATGCCGCTGACCAGCTCTTTTAAGCTGGCGCTGAGGCGCTGATCACTCTTGGCGAGCTGCTCATCAATGCGCGTGAGGCCGGAGTCCTTCAGTAGCAGACGAATATCACCCAGTAGTGTGGCGAGGTCATCAATGGTTGCCCCTGTCACCTGCACACTGCCATCCAGACCACGCACATGGTTGAGCACATGGCGCATTTTGATGGTCATCGCGCCGAGCAGACCCGCAATCGAAGACCAGAAAGCGGTTTTCAGGCCCTCGATCAGTTGTGGGACACTGCTTTCGACATCCTGGGCATCAAATTCCATTAAGCCCAGCGCGATACCAAAGAAGGTGCCGAAGATCCCAATGCTGGTGAGGATAGACGGTGCGGCATTGACGGTTCTGAGTGAGTAGACTGGCCCATGAAAATAAAGCGTCATCACCAGAATGAGACCAATAAAAAAGAGTGTCAGTGGCGAGAAAAAAGTCAACAGCGCCATCAGTGGGTTCCTTGCGGTTGATCAGAAGAAAGACAAAGCGCCAGAAGACCCTCAGTTGAGGGATCAAACTCCATTTGAGTCTGGCCAAGCAGGGCTTGTTCAGTCGAGAGGGCAATCTTTTTGCCCAGTTCGACCCCCCATTGATCAAAGGGATTGATGCCCCAGATACTGGCTTGCACAAACACCTTATGCTCATAGAGGGCCAGCAGTTGCCCGAGGCTGGAGGGGCTAAGTTCATCCAGTAATAAAGTGGAGGAAGGTTGATTGCCACGATAAAACAGATGGGCATCGCGCTGGGTATGCTGATCGGGTACGGCGGCATCACCGAGCATCAATAGGCGAGATTGTGCGAGGCAGTTGGCCAGTGCTAAACGATGTTGCCCTTGGAAATAATGACGCGCTTGTGGATCACGCATCTGCTCATAACGCCGGATGGGGGCAATAAAATCACACTGTACGGCTTCTGTGCCTTGATGCAGCAGCTGATAAAAGGCGTGCTGGGCATTGGGGCCGAGCTCACCCCATAAAATGGGGCAGGTAGCATAGTCGACCAGCTCGCCTTCTTGGGTTGTGCTCTTGCCATTGGATTCCATTTCAAGCTGACTGAGATAGGCTGGCAGGTATTTTAAGCGACCATCATAGGGCAGAATGGCTTGGGCACTCATCCCCAAGAAGTTGATATTCCAGATCCCAGCCAGTGCCAGCAGTACAGGAAGATTGCTTTCCAGCGGTGCATGAGCCAGATGCTGATCCATCTGATGGGCTCCCGCCAGCAGTGCACGAAATCCAGCCATACCGATTTGCAATGCGATGGGTAGACCGATACAAGACCAGAGGGAGTAGCGCCCCCCTACCCAGTCCCAGAAGGTCAGCTGATGCTGGGGGTCAATGCCCCAAGCGCTCATCTTTTCTTCCTTGGCGGAAACACCAATAAAGTGCTGTTTGAGCACGAGAGCTTCCTGTCCAAGATGCTGAACCAGCCAGTGCTTGGCCGTTGCAGCATTAGTGAGCGTATCAATGGTGCTAAAAGATTTGGATGAGATAATAAACAGCGTGGTTTCTGGATTCAGGAGTTTAAGCCGCTCAGCCAGCTGTGAACCATCCATCGTGGAAGCAAAATGCAAATGAAGCGGCGCGATGTCTTCAGGACGCCATTCGGCTAAGGCATGAGTCACCATCAGCGGGCCGAGATCAGAGCCGCCGACGCCGAGGTTGACGACATCAGTGATCGGATAGCCAGTGACGCCACGCCACTGTCCTTGATGTAGCCGCTCAACCAGCTGGGCCATCTTCTCTAAACTGGCTTGGATCGCCAGGTTGATATTCTCACCTTCGACCCAAAGCTCCGCATCGGGGGGCAGGCGAAGTGCAGTATGCAGTGCAGGTCTTTGCTCGCTGGTATTAATCGGCGCGCCACTGAGCAGCGCCTGAATTGCCTGCTCCAGTTTTTGCGCCTGAGCTAATTTGAACAAAGCAGGCAAGGTCTCTTGCGTGAGCCTTTGTTTGGAGAGATCTAAAAATAGTGCGCCACTGCGCCAGCTGAAGCGATCAAAACGCTGGCGATCCAAGCAGAGATCCTTAAGATGTAATGCACCCTGCTGTTGAGCAAGATCTTCTAAAGCCTTCCATTCAGGCGTCCAACTTGGGCGAGACATGCAATCACCATTTTCTACGCAAATAAAGACGCGATCATAGCAGGTGCGGCTGTGGAAATTAACCAACTAGGATCAAGGTGCTGTGATTGTTGATGCGGATGACTGTCTCCAGCGCGAGTGCGCTGGTAAGATGCACTCGGAGTCCAAGAAGGGGTGGTGTGTCTCTTGGGGTGATCATTAGCTTAGGTAAGTCGCCAAGTGAAGGAAAATGTCGTGAATAAAGAAAAACTTTTTGTGTGGATGCAGTACCTTCTTCCTCAGCATCTGATCTCGCGTGTGACCGGGCGCCTTGCGGAAACGCGTATCGGCTGGATTAAAAATAACCTGATCAGCGCGTTTATCAAACGCTTTGAAGTGGATATGTCCGAAGCCGCGCAGCCAGATCCGCGTGCCTACGAGCATTTTAATGCTTTTTTTACGCGTGAACTCAAGGCAGGCGCACGTCCCTTGGCGGCTGATCCAACCCAGTTACTCAGTCCAGCCGATGGTGCTGTGAGCGAGATGGGGCCAATCACTGAAGGCCGTATCCTGCAGGCAAAAGGGCAGACTTATAGCCTGCAGAGATTGCTCGGAGGTGATCTGAACAAAGCCCAGCCTTTTGTTGGTGGCAGCTTTGCGACCATCTATCTTTCGCCCAAGGACTATCACCGCGTGCATATGCCATTGCAAGGCAAGCTATTAGAAACCCTGTATGTCCCTGGGCAATTGTTTTCAGTGAATCAAACCACGGCTGATCAAGTGCCGAATCTTTTTGCGCGTAACGAGCGCCTGGTGTGCTTTTTTGAGACCCCAGCTGGCCCTATGGCGATGATTTTGGTGGGCGCGATGATTGTCGCTGGCATCGAAACCGTCTGGGATGGTCAGGTTGCGCCACCGGCACGGCGCGTGACTGTGAAAAACTTTGCTGATCCAGCGCCGATTCTGCTGGAGCGCGGTGCTGAGATGGGGCGCTTTAAACTGGGTTCGACTGTGATTCTGCTGTTCGGACCCGATGCGATGGCGTGGCGTGATGATCTGGCCGCTGGCAGTGCGGTGCGCATGGGCGAAGGGCTAGGCGAGATTCAGGCGCTGAGTACAGCCAGCCCCGCGAATGAAGCCGCTGCGCCACAAACAGAGCCGGAGTCAGCCAGCCAAACCACGGCTGAGCAGCAGGAAGAACAGCAGGAAGAAGACCAGCAAGATGAGCAAGAAGCAGCATCCGCTGAATCTTCCAAGATCAAAAGCTAAGAATATAGCCTAGAAACACGCCGCTGGTATGACGTCGGTCGACCAGCGGACTCTTTCTGACCTCACTGGCGAGGTAACGCACTCGCGCGATGGCAATCAACTGCTGGCGCTCACTCACTTGCCACAGGCTCATCAGACTGACTTGTGGCTCTAACCCGCCAGCCGCTTGATAAGCCGCGCGCTCGTTTCTGGCCTCTTCTGGTCGCACACCAAAATAGTAATCGACCAGATCATCACTCTGCCAGCTGAGGTTGAACCCAGGCGTGATGGTCCAGCGAGGATGAAGGCGCAACAGGTAGCCATAGTAGCCGTTCACCTCATAGCCTTGGTGGTGATCCAAAAGATCATGCACAGCCTTGATAGAAAAAAGATGCTGTTGATAGCGCCCAGATAAGGCCAGCCCTCCATCTAAAGACCAACGACGTGTCGCCATGCCGGTGAGAAAAGCCGAGTCACTCGCGTGATACCCAGCCAAGCGCCCACTGGCGATCACATTCAAGCTCAAGGCTTGTTGGCGATCGCCTTGCTGCCAGAGGGCGAATCCAAGTTCAGTGCCGCGCAGGTAAAGGCGTTGGCCTTGGTAGTTCACATAAGCAGGAATGGTGTTCGGGTTGCTGCTGACTCCCTGATAGGGGCTCTGGCTGGCGCTGAACCCTATGCCAGCACTGAACTGGGCTTGGGCAGGCAGGCAGAAAAGACCGAGCAGAAAAAGCCAAGGGCGCCAGAATGCAGGCATGGATTATCCTTATTTCAGTGAGCGTGAATTTAGACTGGTGAGTCTAATCTTTTCGCTCTCTGAGTGCAATTCAATCCAGCAGAAAACAAGCAGGAAGTCGTATCGCGCTCAATGACATTTCGTGTTTAGATAAGTGTCATGATGATGACAAATAAGGAAAAACCTGTGCGCTGGTTGATGCGTTGGTTCTCGCGCCTTGCTTTGATGGCCCTCTTCTGCGCTTTACTGCTGCTGCTGTTGAATAGCTGGTTTGTGCTGCGCCAGCAAAGCAAAATCGAGCAGCAGGTCGAGTTGTGCGCGGATGATTTTTCTGTTGCGATAGTTTTTGGTACTAGCCAGTTTTTACGCTCAGGCGCACCTAATCCGCATTTTTTTGGTCGTGTGGAGCGGGCTGCGGCGCTCTATCATGCTGGGCATGTCGAGCATCTGCTTTTATCTGGAGACAACCGCACTTTCCACTATAACGAGCCTTTACGGATGCAGCAGAACTTGCAAGAGTTAGCGGTGCCAGTCAGCAGAACAACGCTCGACTTTGCTGGGCTGAGTACCTTTGATACGTTAAAGCGTGCTCGAGATGTTTTTCAAGTTGAGCGCGCGCTGCTGGTCACCCAAGATTATCATCTACCGCGGGCGCTTTATATCGCTCAGTCTTTGGGGCTTGAGGCCGCTGGCTGTGTGGCACCAGGACCAGATTGGCAGGATATGAAGCGCCTCTGGTTGCGTGAAGTGGCCGCGAGAATGCGCACTTTGGGTGATCTGCATCTGTGGCAACGCGCGCCCAGAATCTTGGGTGATCCTGAGCCGCTTGATTTCTAAGAAGCCTCTGATTAACTACTGCGCTTGGTCATGCTGCGTTGAAATTGGCCTCAAAATGCTCATTTACTCCGTGTAAACTCCGCTTTTTCGATCAATTTCGCCTTGCCTGATCTGTGCTCGTGACGTTGATCAGAGGTTCCCTAATCAGGCTTCGCGTGCGATCAGCGCCTGCTTGTCTTGTTTCATCTGCGCAAATTCAGCTTCATAGAAAAAGGCCGCTTCACCCAAGGCAGGCTCAAGATGATTGAGCCAAGTGGCGTTTTCATCATACTTGGCAAAGAAAGGGCGTTGTATCCAGTCTGCCTTTCTGCCTTGAATAAACCGTAAGGCCAAGACCTTCTCGCCGTGAATCTCGGTGACACCTTGAATCTCAATCTTACCTGGATCGGCGGACATAGATGGGCCGCGGGCAGTACGACACAAACCAGGAACCTGCTGCATGGCTTCGCGGTATATCTCCCAAGCTTGCACCAGCGGCACCTCAAAATAGTGCTGGGCTCCAGTATCGCGCTCCACAAACATATAGTAGGGAATCATGCCGAGCTGCACTTGGCGCTTCCACATCTTGGCCCACTGTTGCGCATCGTCATTAATATGCTTCAGAAGCGGTGCTTGGGTACGAATTTCAGCCCCTGTTTCACGAATGCGACGAATCGCCTCACGGCAAATTGGTGTTTCCATTTCTTGCCAGTGGTTAAAGTGCGCCATAAACGCCACATGCTTGCCCGCAGCAATCAGATCACGAAACAGCTGTAAAACCTCATGCGCATCCTCATCCGTGACAAAGCGATACGGCCAGAAGGTCAAACTCTTGGAGCCGATACGGATATTCTGTACATGCTCTAACTCTGGGCTGAGCAGTCCTTCAAGATACTGACGTAGGTGCTTGGCCTTCATCACCATTGGATCACCACCAGTCAGCAGCAGGTCGGTCACTTCTTGATGTTCTGCCAGATACTGGTGCAGGCTCGTGGCTTCATTGGTGGCAAACTTCAGGTCTTTATCGCCGACAAACTGCGCCCAGCGGAAACAAAAGGTGCAGTAGCTGTGGCAGACCTGTCCTTGGCTGGGAAAAAACAGCACGGTTTCTTGATACTTGTGCTGCATCCCAGGCAGCGGTTCACCATTGAGCAGCGGCAGGTTTAAATCCATCTGCCCAGCAGGGTGGGGGTTGAGTTCTTGGCGCACTTCCTCTACAGCGGCTTTCAGCTCTGCTGCGGGCGCTTGATCGATCATCAACTGTGCAATTCGTTCATAGTGCTCGGGTTTGAGCATGCCTTTTTGTGGAAAGGTGAGCTGGAAGATGGGATCGGCAGGAATATTATTCCAGTCGATCAGCTCTTCAATCACATAGTTATTGACGCGAAAGGGCAGTACCTGGCTGACCACCTGCATTTCAAAACGCAGTGCTTCAGGCAGGGCTTGTAAGGGCTGGATTTTATCCAGCTGGCGCTGAGTATAGACTTGGAAGGGGCGGGCCTCTAAGGCGGGTGTATTGAGCATGACGCGCTGGTTCATGGTCCGTCTCCTTTGGATGGTGGTTAAGCGAGAGAGGTTTCGCGTGGCGATGGATCATGCATCTGCCTCGGAACCGATAGAAGGGATACTGCTTAGGTGGGGTTCTTTTACAGAAGTAAGCAAAACTTTGCAAGTTGA
>SKOQ01000105.1 GCA_007119985.1 Marinospirillum sp. | reverse complement strand
GGTGTGTTTATTCGTTTTGAATTTAAAGGCTTGGGTGGAGCCGGTGCGGGCGGATCTACACGTGAGTTGCTGGGCACTGAAATCCCCGGCTATACCGATCGCCAGTGACCCATTTTGCAGTAGACAAGAGCTTGATGCCAATTTAAGAAGCGCATGAATAAGGGGCAGTGAACTATGGGTAAGCAGCAAAAAGCTGAAAGGAAAAGATGGCATGCTTTAGGGCTAGGGCTGTTGCTCAGTTTGAGTGTGATGGCGCCCGTGCAGGCGGAGCCACGGCTTTTAGATCGTATTGTTGCGGTTGTGGGCAGTGAAGCTGTCATGGAAAGCGAGCTACAACAGCGTTTAGAGCAGGTGCGGATGCAGCTCAATGAACGCGGTGTGCGCTTGCCGCCAGCTGATCAGTTACGGCAGCAGGTGTTGGATCGCTTGATTCTGGATACCATCCAGCTCCAGCAGGCCCGTCAAGCAGGGATGCGGATTGATGATCAAACCTTGAACGCCACCTTGAACCGTATTGCGCAGCAAAATGGTTTGGATTTGCGCAGTTTTAGTCGCCAAATTGAAGCCGAAGGGCTAGATTTTGCCCAGTTCCGTGAGCAGATTCGCCAAGAAATGTTGATTGGCCAATTGCGTCAGCGTCGTGTTGGTGAGCGGATTCAAGTCAGTGAGCAGGAGATCAACCACTACCTGAGTTCACCTGAAGCGATGGAGCGCGAAGGGCGTGAGTTCCGCGTCGGGCATATTCTACTCCCCCTGCCAGAAAACCCTACGCCAGAGCAAACCAGTCAGGCCTTTGCGCGTGCAGAAGCGCTTTTAGAAAGATTGAATGCGGGTGAGGATTTCCAAACCTTGGCGGTGTCGAGCTCATCAGGAGATCAAGCCCTGCGCGGCGGTGATTTGGGCTGGCGCTCAGCCTTGGCTTTGCCCTCTTTGTTTGCTGATCAAGTGGTCACCTTGCGTCCTTGTCAGAATGCTGGCCCCTTCCGTAGCCCCAGCGGTGTGCATTTGATCCAGCTGCTTGAAACGCGCGGCGGCGCTCAGCATCTCGTCCAGCAAACCCGTGCGCGCCATCTGTTGGTGGCCGTCAATGCGCTGCGTGATGATGCTCAAGCCCAAGCCGAGGCGCGCGCTTTGCATGAGCGTATTCAAGCCGGTGAGTCCCTTGCGGCCTTGGCGCGTCAGTACTCAGATGATCCAGGCAGCCGCCAATCCGGTGGTGAGCTGGGTTGGGTCAGCCCTGGACAGATGGTGCCTGAGTTTGAGCAGGCGATGCAGCAGCTGGCAGTTGGTGAAGTCTCCCAGCCTGTACGTAGTGCCTTTGGCTGGCATGTGATTCAGGTTGAAGCCCGTCAAGAAGCCGATATGACAGCCAGTCACCGTCGTCAGCAGGTGCGTCAACTGCTGGCTGAGCGGCGTTTTGAAGAAGAAGTCGAACAGTGGTTGCGTGAAATCCGCTCAACGACTTGGGTGGAGGTCAGAGGCGGATGAATCTTCCTATTCTCATCACGCCAGGCGAGCCAGCGGGGATCGGGCCTGATTTAATCATCCAGCTGGCACAAAGAGGTTGGTCGAGCCGCTGGGTTGTGGTCGCTGATCCTGAGCTGTTAGAGGCGCGCGCGGCTCAGTTGGGCCTGCCTTTTTACTGCCAGTCGATCACGGTTGATCAGCTGGATCAGCCTGATCAGCCAGGCGTCGTGCGGGTTTTACCTGTAGCTTTAGCGGTGCCTGCTCAGGCGCAACAGCTGGATGTGCGCAATGCGTCCTATGTGTTGGATTGTCTGGCCTTGGCCACCGATCTTTGTCTGGCTGGTCAGGCTGCGGCTTTAGTCACTGGGCCAGTGCATAAAGGGATTATTAATCAGGCGGGGATGCCCTTCACTGGCCATACAGAGTATCTGCAAGAGCGCTGTGGGTGTGATCAGGTGGTGATGCTGCTGGCCACGCGTGATTTACGGGTGGCGCTGGTGACGACCCACTTGCCACTGCGTGACGTGGCCGATGCGATCACCGCTGAGCGGCTGGAGCGAGTGACGCGTATTTTGTATCAGGATTTACAGCAGCGCTTTGGTTTAGCCCATCCTCGCGTGCTGGTGTGCGGCCTGAACCCCCATGCTGGAGAAGGCGGGCATCTCGGGCGTGAAGAGATCGACGTCATCGAACCTGTTCTCGCCCGCCTCGCCGCTGAAGGTTTAGGAGTGATTGGTCCCCTGCCTGCCGATACGCTGTTTACTGAACAGCATTTGGCTGAGGCCGATGCTGTCTTGGCCATGTATCACGATCAAGGTCTACCTGTTTTAAAGCATCGCGGTTTTGGTCAAGCAGCGAATATCACGCTTGGCTTGCCGATCATTCGCACTTCCGTGGATCACGGAACCGCCCTTGATCTGGCTGGCACAGGGCAGGCCCATTTAGGGAGCCTGCTGACGGCCTTAGACTACGCGGCTCACCTTCAGGTCTAAGCGGCCTTGGCTGCTGAGCCTCCATTTGCATACAGAGATTATTTTATGACTGCGGCAGTGCATGGCCATCAAGCGCGTAAGCGTTTTGGCCAGAATTTTTTACAAGATATGGGCATGATCGGTCGGATTGTGCGTGCGATTCGCCCTCAACAAGGCGAACATTTGGTGGAGATTGGGCCAGGGATGGGAGCCATTACCGAGCAGCTGGTGGATTCAGGTGCGCGCATAGATGCGGTCGAGCTGGATCGCGATCTGATTCCGGGCCTGAAGGTGAAATTCTTTAATGCGCCCAATTTTCAAGTCCATGAAGCGGATGCACTCAAGTTTGATTTCACCAGCCTGATGGATGATCAGCAGCCACTACGTTTAATCGGCAATCTGCCTTATAACATTTCGACCCCTTTGATTTTTCACCTGTTGAGCTTTGGTGAATCGATTATCGATATGCACTTTATGCTGCAAAAAGAGGTCGTTGATCGTCTTGCAGCTCAGCCAGGCACCAGCCAATGGGGGCGTCTGAGTGTGATGACCCAGTATGCCTGCCAAGTCGAATCCTTATTTATTGTGCCGCCTGAGTGTTTTGTTCCGCGTCCTAAGGTGGATTCGGCTATCGTGCGCCTCACGCCTCAGCCGCCCCAGCATCTTGCTGAAGACCTGCAAGTGCTCTCAGAGACGGTGCGTCAAGCCTTTGGTCAGCGCCGTAAAACCTTGCGTAACAACCTCAAAGGATGGGTCGATGATGCTGGCTTTGCTGAACTCAACCTCGACCCCAGCCGCCGCCCAGAAACCCTGAGTGTGGCGGAGTTTGTTGCGCTCGCTAATTGGCGTGTTCGTCAGGCGAGTACACCGCCAAGCTAAAAAAAGATAAAGAAGGAAAGCCTATGGCCACCTATGCTGTTGGAGACCTACAGGGTTGCTATGATGAACTGAAGCAGCTCCTTAAAAAAATAGACTTTCATCCTGCTCGTGATTGCCTCTGGTGTGTGGGTGATCTTGTCAATCGTGGTCCTGGGTCTTTGGATGTGTTGCGCTTGATCACTGATTTGGGATCAAGTGCGCAGGTGGTGCTGGGGAACCATGATTTTCACCTGCTCGCCGTGGCTCAAGGGCTGCGCAAAACCAAGCGCTCCGATACCTTGGATAAACTGCTGAAGGCCAAGGATGCCCCGCAGCTTTTAGCCTGGCTCGCACAGCAGCCACTACTCCATTACGATGCTGAATTGAATGCGGTGATGACCCATGCTGGCATTCCACCGATCTGGAGTCTGGCTCAAGCCCAAGCGCTGGCTGCTGAGGTCGAGTTGGAACTGCGCTCTTCGCGACAGCGCGATTTTTTAAGTCGCCTCTTTGCCAATGATCCGCTGTGTTGGTCAGATCAGCTGACAGGTGCTGAGCGGCATCGCGCCATCGTCAATTACCTCACGCGGATGCGATTTTGCCGCGCAGATGGTAGCTTAGAACTGGAGACCAAAAGTGAAGCTGCCAATGCGCCTGCAGGCTATGCGCCTTGGTTTAGCTACCCTAGTCAGGTGGCCCCGCAAACACGCTTGCTGTTTGGTCATTGGGCGGCGCTGAAAGGGCGTACGGGTCGCCAAGGTATCTTCTCCTTGGATACAGGCTGTGTGTGGGGAGAGTGTCTCACGGCTTTGCGCCTTGAGGACCAGCAGCTTTTTCAGGTGCCAGCGCAAAAGAAATAAGACAGGGCGTCAAGCATTAGCCGATCACAACAGGCTTTTATTTAACAAGAACTAGGAGTCGTGAATGAGTTTTAAAACCCTACAAGCCCAAGAGGCGCTGGCATGGCTAGAGGCAGACCAAGCTCTTTTTGTGGATATTCGTGATCCGCAGTCCTATGCGGCTGGCCATATTCAAGGTGCGCTGGCGCTGAATAATGACAATGTGGCTCAGTTTGTCAGCGAACAGGACAAGACGCGCCCTGTGGTGGTGTGTTGCTACCATGGAATGAGCAGCCAAAATGCGGCGCAGTTCTTATTCGAGCAAGGTTTCACTGAGGCCTACAGCTTGGCTGGTGGTTATGAGCAGTGGAAGTATCTTTATCCAGAGCAGTGTACGGCCTGAACTGCGAGGGAAGTAGTCGATAACAAAAAAAGAGCCGTTTGGCTCTTTTTTTGGTCAATCTTACCAAGCAATCACCACATCACCGACCTGAATGTTCAGCATTTCAGGCAGGGCACCGAGGCGCCCTCGGGCAAAATTAGGCTGGATGCGTTCAAGGCTGAGGGTGAGATCGACAGGGACGAGCTCGGTAAACGCACGCTGGGTTTGGTCGTAAAAGGTGTTGAGTCGGTAAACGCTCAGCGTATCGCCTGGCTGGAGACCAGCATCACTGCCGGCATCAATATAGATATGGCGGTTATCTGTGCGGGTAATCCGCGCCATAAATGGCTGGCAGCCAACCTGAACATGTAGGTCAGCGACCATCTGCTCCACCATATCATCGACCTTTTGACCAAAATCGATCTCCCAGAAGCGAGGGGTGGCAAAACCAACGCGCTCGGTACGGTTTTCTGTCCAGTTGCCGCTAGTGGTGTAGCGGCGGCTGGTAATCAACTCACCGCTAAAGCCGTCATGGATAAATAAATCAACTTGGAACTCGCGCGCAAAACGTTCACCACGATAGCGGGTGCGTTCGTAAAGCCCAGCAAGAACCGGACGCTCGCTGGCTAAATCTGGATGAAGTAGATCCAAGCTACGCACTACACCGGTCAGCACATATTGGGCACCAAGACGCGTTGCCATATCCACGGCTGTGGTGAGGCGGCCTTGGTCATTGACGGTAGTGGGAATGGTGGATTGATCTGCATAAAGCTGGAAGCGCACAGCATCCAAGACTCGCAGGCGCTCTTCATTTTGTAAGCGCTGCAGAATTTCTCGCGGTAAGCGCTCACTCACATCATGCAAGGCACCCATATTGGCGGAAAGGGGGCGCTCTAAGTGAAACTGGCTAATGGCAAGGCTGCGTCGATAGCCGTTGGCATAGTTGCCACCTTCGCATTGACCGCTGCTTTCAATTCTGGCACGGACTCTGACCAGCATCATCCCCTGCTGGATACGCTCTTCAAGAATCTGCATTTCGCTGATGCTGCTCTGGGTGTTGATCGAGAGCTGATCTGTGTGGACTTCACCGCGATTCATGGCTTGATAACCATTGATATGCAAAGCCCCTTGAAAGCTGGCCTGACGAAGGGCATCGCGAATAGCGGCGCGTCTGGCTGCAACCAGATCTTGGTGCTGCACCACCGCTGTTCCTGTGGCTTCAACCCAGTAGGCATGAGCTGGCCAGCCCAGCATGACCAACAGAAGAAAAACAAGCAGCTTTGATATGGCAGATCTTGGCATGGGACATTCCATTGATGAACAGAACACAAGCAATAAGGGGAAGCCTAGTATCAGGCCTCCCCAGAGAACACAAGCACCGCTAGAGCATTAATTCAAGTGATAACGCTGGCGAGGTTGCGCCTGTGAAACCGGCATGCGCTGTGAAGGGTGCTCGCCATGGACTGTGTTCTGTGAGCAGATGGGATCAGCAGCCATCGAGCGGCCCTGCAGCATACAGTGTTGGAAGCGAGGCTCGAGCACAAGTTCCATATCGGTTTCAAAAACGCCATTCACTTCACGAGTGGCAACGACCTTGGCACCGCGAATGATGTTATCGACATAGCCACGAATATGGTCATCACGAGTCGCAAGATTTTGGACAGTCGTACTGCCTTGAATGCGTGTACCATAGACGCGTTCAGCTAAAGCACGGTAAGCATCCATTTTGGACGCACGCATAGCGAGGAGACGACGCTGATTCGCATTGGTTTGCACATCAGTTGCAGCAGAAGGGGCACCATGGCCTTGGACTCGAATCACAACAGGATCAAAATTGCCGAGAACATAGGTATTGTGCGTGGTGCTTGCAGGCTCTTGCTGGCGCTGATTGGCACAACCTGCTGTTAACGCCAAGCCAGCAATGACAAGGCCAGTGCAGAGTGTTTTCTTAAACATGTCGTCTCCCAGATATAAAATTCTTATTCCTACTGCTGCTCTGATTGTATTTTATACACACTTTCCAGAAGCCACAGCTATTTGTTTGTAACAAAAAGCGATTCTGAGACAAGCTGCACAACCAAAGTGATCAGCAGTGGGTGATGTTAATCGATTTTTCCCTCAAAGAAGAATCGGCCGCTGTGAGTTAAAGTTTAGCCTTGAGGAGGCAGAGATGCAGATTTATCTTGTCGGTGGCGCTGTGCGCGATTGCCTTTTAGGTTTAAAGGTCGTGGACCGTGATTGGGTCGTGGTGGGGGCAACACCGCAAGAGATGCTGGCACAAGGTTTTCTCCCTGTGGGGCAGGATTTCCCCGTCTTTTTGCACCCCCAAACCCATGAGGAATATGCGTTGGCGCGCACGGAGCGCAAATCAGGCCGTGGCTATAAAGGGTTTCAGGTGCATGCCCAGGCAGATGTCACTCTAGAGGAAGACCTGCTGCGTCGAGATTTGACCATCAACGCGATGGCAAAAACAGCCGAAGGCGAGCTGATTGATCCCTATGGCGGCCAGCGAGATTGTGAGCAGCGCTGGCTTCGCCCTGTCTCGGCAGCCTTTGCAGAAGATCCGTTGCGTGTGTTGCGTTTAGCGCGTTTTGCAGCACGTTTTGCAAGCCTAGGATTTCGTGTTCATCCTGATGCTGATGCTTTGGTTCGTCAGCTCGTCGAACAAGGTGAGTTAAGCGAACTGACACGAGAGCGGGTGGCGCAAGAGGTGCAGCGCGCGCTGATGACCTCGCACCCTGAGGTCTTCTTTGCTCAGCTTGATGCGCTTGGGGCTCTGAGTGCTCTGTCACCTGATTTTGCACGCTATTGGCAGGCGCAGGCCGCCTTATTAACGGCGCGCTTGCAGATGGCTGTCAGTCATCACGCCAATGTGGAAACGCGTCTTGCCTTGCTTTTATATGGGCAAGAGCCCGTTGAGTTAACCCAGCAGCAAGCGATTTGGGGCTGGCCTAAGGCTGCGCTTCAGTTGGCGGCCAAGATGCGCACTGCGGCCCAGCATGCAATAGGTCAAGCACTGACTGCTGAAAACCTGATTGATCTTTTAGATCAGCTGGATGCTTGGCGTCAGCCTGAACCCGCTCTCCATGCCGTTGAGGTTTTGGGCTGGATGCGAGAAGACTGGCCCGCGAAGCGGATCGCCCAAGCCTATCACCTAGCGGCACCGCTTTCGGCGCAAGCCTTGGTGCAAGCAGGTTTGCGCGGCCCAGCTGTTGGTAATGCGCTGCGTGAACAGCGCCAAGACAAGGTACGCGAGGGGCTCTTTACGCCGTCGCCATCCAAGTAAAAGAAACGGGGAGCATGACCTGCTCGGCATGGGCATGGGTTGACCAGAGTTCAGCGTAGCTATGTTGGTAGCCAGCCGGTAACTCATCGGGTACCAGTTCAGCCAGTGGACGCAGCACAAAATCATGCTTGAGCAGCTGCGGATAAGGTAGGCGAAGGTGTTGATTGGGCTGGCCTTCAAGAGGATAGTCGCCTTCAAAGCTGCCCCAGCTGATCAGATCCAGATCTAGTGCGCGAACATAGACGCTGCGATCTTCTGGCATCAGGTATTTGGTATCAGCCTCTAGAGATTTAAAAAAACGCTGGAGTTGATCTGGCGTCTGCTGCGTCATAAATCCAGCGACCAGATTATAGAAGGGCGCGCACTGTTTTACCTTGATGCCAACAGGTTGTGTTTCGTAAACACGGCTGACCACTAGGGTGCCAAAGGCAGCTTGCAGCGCATCGAGCGCTCGACCAATTTGAAAGTGGCGCTCATGGTTGCTGCCCAGGCTCACCCAGGCGCGAACTGGTGATGCTGCTGCGTTCATGAGTTCACCTGCTGACGAAAAATACGCGCCCCAACACCCTGAGCTTGAGGTACGGCCTTGAGCTTGCGCAAAGTGAGCTGAACCGCTTGAACAGGATGGTGCAGCAGCAGGTGCTGAGCCATTTTTTCAATCAGCGTCTCCACCAGGTCATGATGCTCTGCTTGCGCCAGTGCCATCAGCTCTTGGCTGACCTGCGCATAATCGACACTCAGGCTGAGATCTTGTGCGGCGGCAGCGGCTTTTAAATCCACATAGAGACAGGCATCCAAGCATAATGGCTGAGGAGTGTCTTTTTCCCACTCATAAAGGCCCAAAGAGGCCTCGAAGCAAAGCTGATCAATCACAATTTGATCGTGAGTCTGTAAAGAAGAAAGCATAAAAATCACTTAGATATCTGAGAAGGCGCAACCAGTGCGTTGAGTTCAACTAAAGGCCAGCGTGGACGCAGTGCAGGCGGTGGGGAGGCATCTCGCTCACCTGCTGCAAGGCGGAGTGCCCCCGCGAGTGCGATCATCGCTCCGTTATCGGTACAGTAAGCCAGCGCAGGATAAAAAACCTCGCCGCCCATGCCTGTTAACAGCTGATCAAGGCGCTGGCGTAAGGCTAGGTTTGCGCTGACACCACCTGCGACAACCAGGCGCGTATAGCCAGTGTGTTTTAGTGCACGTTTACATTTAATGGTGAGCGTATCCACAACCGCATCTTGAAAAGCCCAAGCCACATCGGCTTTGGCTTGCTCATCGAGTGCGTTGGCCGCCTCAAGTTCACGGATGCAGGTGAGCGTATGCGTTTTAAGGCCGCTGAAGCTGAAGTCGAGGCCGGGGCGGTTGGTCATCGGGCGCGGAAAATCAAAGCGACCTGGCGTGCCTTGCTGGGCTAGTGCAGCCAAGCGTGGGCCGCCTGGGTAGCCTAATGCCAGCAGCTTGGCCGTTTTATCAAACGCCTCACCGGCAGCATCATCGACAGATTCACCGAGGAGTTGATAGCG
>SKOQ01000119.1 GCA_007119985.1 Marinospirillum sp. | reverse complement strand
GGAGTCGTGATGTCCCTTCCTTTTGCCACGGCCTTGCGCGAGACCTTTCGTCAGGGCTACACCTTTCAACATTTACGCGCGGATCTGCTCGCGGGGATCACCCTGGGCATTATTGCCATTCCGCTGGCCATGGCGCTGGCGATTGCCAGTGGCGTGCCGCCCCAGCATGGTCTTTATACCGCCATGATCGCCGGTGCGGTGATTGCTCTTTCTGGTGGCTCGCGCTATTCCATCAGCGGCCCGACGGCGGCTTTTATCGTGCTCCTGTTGCCAGTCACCCAGCAATTTGGCTTGGGTGGGCTGTTGATGGCCACCTTGATGGCCGGTGCAATTCTACTGGTGATGGGCTTGCTGAAGATGGGACGGCTCATCCAGTTTATTCCCGCTCCGGTGATTCTGGGCTTTACCAGCGGTATTGCAATTGTCATCGCCAGCTTGCAGCTCAAGGATTTTTTTGGCTTGGCCGCAATGGAAAACAGCGACCACTTTTTCATCAAGCTGCTGACCTTTGTGCAACAGCTGCCTAACATTCATTGGGCCGATGCCTGTATCGGACTCGTCACCCTGGGCTGCTTAATCCTCTGGCCAAGATTGAAAACCCCCTTGCCTGGACATCTGCCTGCACTGGCACTCGGCACGGGCTTGGCGCTGCTTGGCCCGCATCTCTTTACAGATTTTGCACCACAACTGTTGGGCGATCAGTTTAGCTGGCAGCAGGGCGAACTCTCAGGGCAAGGCATTCCGCCCTTTGCACCACAGTTGAGCTGGCCTTGGGATTACCCGAATGCACAAGGCGAGCCCATCGGCTTCTCCTGGGACTTAATCCAAGCCCTGCTGCCCGCCGCTTTGACGATTGCGCTGCTCGGTGCCATTGAATCGCTGCTATGTGCTCTGGTGGCGGATTCGCTGGCAGGCAGCCGCCATGATCCGAATGCCGAACTGATCGGCCAAGGACTCGGTAATCTAGTGGCCCCATTTTTTGGCGGCATCACGGCTACGGCGGCCCTAGCGCGCACCGCGGCCAATGTGCGCGCCGGTGGACATTCTCCGCTGGCTGCCGTCATCCATGCGCTGGTGATTTTGGGCTGTATTTTATTGATTGCCGACTGGTTGGCTCAGCTCCCGATGGCGGCGCTGGCCGGTTTACTGCTGATGGTGGCGTGGAATATGAGCGAGGCGCATCATGTCAAGCGCATGCTCCAGACCGCACCCCGTCCAGATCTGCTGGTGTTATTGACCAGTCTCAGCCTGACGGTTGTGTTTGATATGGTCATTGCGGTCAGCGTAGGGCTGGTGCTGGCCTCTCTGCTGTTTATCGCGCGGATGGCACAACTGACCTCCTGCCAACCACTCAGTGCGGCCGAGCGAGATCAGCTCCAGCTCCCTGCGCATGTTGCTTATTTTCGCTTACAAGGGCCGTTGTTTTTTGGCAGTGCAGAGAAGGCTTTGGGCCGGCTCAAACAAGTTGATCCCGACATCCAGCGCGTGATCATTGAGATGCAAGGCGTCTTGAGTTTAGATATTACCGCCATCCATGCGTTGAAAAGCAATCTGCAATCCTTGCAGGATCAACATCTTGATGTCACGCTGATTGGTCTCTCAGACGAGTTGATTGCCAAGCTCCAAAAAGCAGGCATGGATACAAATCAGGGTGTGAGTTTTGCTCGCTCCCTTGCCGAAGCTCGCCTAGAATAGATCAGCCCCGCTTGGCTCGGGGCACAAAACGCATCCACCCAAGGGATGGGAGATCTCCAGTCGCCGCTATCTGGAGAAAGCAGGGTGTCGGATGCTCAGTCAAACCTGCAAATAAGGCGTTGTGTATGAGTGCTTCTGAGGAAGAAAAAAACCGCTCTATGGCTCTAGTGGCCTCGGTGCTGTTTATTATCGCGTTTGTGGTGGTCGCTTTTATCTTTTTCCAAAAATTTATGATTAACCCTCAACTGATTCAGCTGCGTGAGGGACACCGTGACGAGCTCTACTGTCAGATGGTGCTGCGCTATATGGAAACTGATGGGAGAGAAGGCTGGCGTGATTATCGCGGCATCTTTTATAAAGACTGTATCCGCCAGTAGACTCGCACCCGTTGAGATCAGCTTTTTTCTAGATCGACCAGCTGCAACTGCAACTCCGTCTGACCACGATAGTGGTTAGGCTGGAGTTGAAAAGCGCAGCGCACGACCTCGCCCAAAACCAAATCTGGCGTCTCACCGGTTTGTACCGCTTGAAACCAAATCGCAGGAACAATCCGTTCAC
Organism: Marinospirillum sp.; assembly: GCA_007119985.1. GTDB lineage: Bacteria > Pseudomonadota > Gammaproteobacteria > Pseudomonadales > Halomonadaceae > Marinospirillum. The sequence goes on along the minus strand of SKOQ01000119.1, from coordinate 7,074 downwards.
CGAGACTGAGCCGCAGCTGGAGCGTACGCTGATCCGCTCCCACGCAGCGCCAGGATTCCACCCGAAACGTCCCTTCAAAGACAGGTGTTTCAAACTCGCGCCCATAGGGTTCCAAGCGTGCCAACAAATCATAAGTGGCCAGATTCAAAAGTTCGGCGTCGAGAGGGCCATCTGTCCACAAGACAGGCCCGAGGGCTTGCTCACCTAAGTGCCGCATCAATGCCTGATTCCACGCTTGCTGGAAGTCCTTGAGGCGCTCTTGACGCAAAGTCAATCCTGCCGCCCCCTTGTGGCCACCAAAGCGCACAAAAATCCCCGGATAATAATCATCTACCTGCTGTAGGCTATCGCGCAGATGGACCCCCGGCACACCCCGCGCCGAACCACTGAGCTGCCCCTCTTGATTCGATGGCGTCAGAATCACACAAGGGGCACCAAAGCGCTCCACCAGACGCGAGGCAACAATGCCCTGCACACCCGAATGCCCTTCCTCCAGATAGACCACCAGTCCAACGCAGCCAGCTTCATATTGTTCTTGCGCCATCAAGAGCGCCTGCTCAACCATCTGACGCTCCACCTCGCGCCGCTGTTGATTATCTTCATCGAGTAACGCCAACTGCTGCATCGCGCTAGCAGGATCACTTGCCAGTAGAAAATGGAGTGCGGCGTAAGGGTCCGCCATGCGTGAGCGCGCATTAATGCGTGGCCCAAGCTGAAAGCCCAGCGTGGCAGGAGTAAAGTCAGTAAAGCGTGGCCCCATCAATTGGCGAAAAGCCTGCCAGCAGGGTTGATCAGAGCGATTCATTAGCGCCACACCCGTTTTCACCAAGGCGCGATTCATCGCACTACCACCAAGCGAGACACAATCTGCCACAGTGCCCAAGGCAACCAGATCGAGAAAGCAAGCCAGCTTGGGTGTGGTCAACGCCAAACGACCTTGATCGATCAGCGCCTGGCGCAAGGCTGACATCAATAGCCACGCCACTGCACAACCGGCGAGGGTTTTATCTGGATAAGGACAGTCGGCTCGCGTGGGGTTGATCACCGCATGGGCTGAACTGGGTGGGCCTTCGATCGGCAGTGCATGATGATCCGTGACCAGCACATCGATACCGGCCGCTTTCAAGCGCGCAATCGTCGGCTCATCAGAAGAGCCACAATCGGCACTGATGATCACTGAGGGACGCACAGGCGCATTCAGAATCCGATCGGTCAGGCGCACACTGATGCCATAACCATCCTCGATACGATGCCCAATCAAACTCAGCAAATGGCTAGCAGGCACGCCAAAAAACGTATTCAGGCTACGATAGATCAAGGCATGGGAGGTGATGCCATCGACATCATAATCGGTCAGGATACCGATCACCTCTTGCCGCTCTATGGCCTGCACCAAGCGCGCCACGGCCAGATCCATATCCTTGAGCACTTGCGGAGGCGCAAGGGTTTTCAGACTCGGTTGCACCAAATCCATTAAACGCTGCGCCTGCCAAGTCTCTAAGCGACCCGCCAGAATACGCACCTCAAGCGGATGTAATCCCTCAAGACGGGCCTGCTCTTGTAAGCGCGCATTTAAAGGGCGCTGCTGCCATTTTTTCTTCACTTTCACCTAGCTTGACTCTTTATCTCTGCCTTCACCATCACGACACAGATCATCACAACCGAGTGTATCCATCAAGCAGCAGCACACCAAGGATCAGCGATCCAAGCGCGCAATGAGCTGATTAATCAGCGTGACAATCTGCTCTGAATAGTGTTCGACTTCTTCATAGAGGGCTTCGGCTTGATCCAGCTGCCCCGCGTTTTTCGCCTGTATAATTTCTTTAATCAGCTGGTGCATGCGTTGATGTGGTGCTTTGAGATCGCGCATTTCCTGATAATCACCATAGTGCTGCAGGCCATCGCTATCATACCACTTGCCGAGATCACACTGATGGTGATCCACAGCCTGACTGAGCGCCAGCGCGGCGCGTCCATCTAGGAAGCTTCTTAAACGCACCTTCCAAGCACGATGCGCACTCTTGGCCATCGCCAGCTCGATTTTGGGATCAATATTCACTTTAAAGGTGCGCATTTCGCCCATCAGCGCTGAGATTTCGGCCCCCATATCACTGGTGGCGGCCACAATCTGGGCTGTATGTTCCACTGTTTCCACCGCACCATCGCTGATCGCGACCACATGACGGTTGATCTCCTCAGACACGGCCGTTTGCTCTTCTGCTGCTGAGGCAATCTGCGCACTCATCTGGCTGATACGATCCATCGCTTGGGTAATTTCTTCTAGCGCTCGGCTGGCCTGCTCGGTCAGCTCCACGGTTTCCTCGGCCTGCTGGTGGCTTTGCTGAATCACACGCACCGCTTGCTCTACGCCCTGCTGGAGCTGCTCGATCATCCGCTGAATTTCAGTCGTTGATGCTTGAGAGCGCTGCGCCAGCTGGCGAACCTCATCCGCCACCACCGCAAAACCTCGTCCATGCTCACCAGCACGCGCGGCCTCTATTGCGGCATTCAGTGCCAACAGGTTGGTTTGTTCAGAAATCCCGCTGATCACATCCAAAATACCGCCAATCGTCTCGCTGTATTCACTGAGCTGGCGGATGGTCTGGGCTGCTTGATCCACCTCTTCGGCGAGGCGGGTGATCCCAGCACTGCTGGTATGGACGATCTCGCTGCCCTGCTCTGAGCTGTGATCCGCCTGCTCGGTGGCTGTTGCCGTTTCAGCCGCATGGCTAGCAATTTCAGCCGCCGTCGCTGACATTTCATTCATCGCGGTGGAGACTTCCTCGGTACTTTGCTGCTGACGACGAATGATACTGGCCGCTTCACCCGTGACACGAAAGGTATATTCGGCCTTTGAGCCAAGTTGACCAATCAATTGCAGCACGTTGAGCACTGTCTGCTCGACCTTCTCCACAAAAAGGTTAAAGGACTGGGCAACATCAGCCAGCTCATTCTGGCCCTCAACAGGCAGGCGGCGGCGCAGATCCTGATCTCCTGCTGCAATATTATACAGCGCCTGATTCAGACGCTTGATGGGCGCGGCAATACTCTGCGCCAGCAGCCAAGATACACCCAGCCCCACCAGCAGAATCACCAGACCCAGCACTAAGCTATTGCGCATGGCTTGCTGATAGGCGGCAACACTCTCGGCACGATCCACGGCAACCAACAACACGCCAATAGTGCGGCCACTAAAATCAGTCAGCGGTGCCGCCAAAAGCGCCCAGTGTTCACCTTGTTGACTGACACGCTCAATCCAGATCTCGCCCTGCATCACCTGCTGCAGGTGCGCTGGCGTTAAAAAATTATTGCCTGCCCGCGTGGTGACCAGCGTCTGAAAACCTTGTCCTTCCGGCAGATAGATCGCCAGATCAGCATCATGATTGGCTTTGAAAAGATCCGCAAAACTCTGGCGTAGCGAAAGGCCAAATTCAAAGCTGCCCTGATGCTGGCCTTGATCAGCCACAGGCACAACGCCACGAATGCCGATTCCTGCACGGCCGACTTCGATACCGGCAATCGCGCGTTGCTGGCGATTGGTTTCAACAACGGTATGGCGAAATGAGGACAGATCATCATCATAACGATCCAGCATGTGCAGACGTAGGAAGGAAGTGGCTGGAGGAAGATGAAACTGCATCTGCTCGATCCCTGTTGTCTCGCGCAGCTGCTCAAAAACAGGATGCAGCTCCTGACGCAACTGCTGACGATCACGCGCCGCAAAGGCCCGCTGAACACTCGGCTGGTTCGCAATGGCTTGTGCCAGATGGACGGCTTGATTTTGCTGGGTTTGGATTTCGTTCAATGCGGCGCGTTGTACACTGAGCAGCTGCTCCTGCTCGGTCTGACGCAGCAAACCATCCAATTGATATAAAAACAAGGGTAATAACAGCCCGACGCCCAGCAGTAATACCAGTGCAAATCCCAGTTGGATTCTTAAGCGGATCGTGAGACGGCTCAGCATTCATCCTCTCCCTGTCAGTGAAGGTTGCTCTCACTCAATATGAGCAAGCCATGATTGAGATCAACATCATGTAGGCAGATTCATGGCTTGGCAAGGCTTTCACACTGCAACCTTGGTCTGGCCTAGAGCAAAAAAAATGCAGAGGCTTTCACCTCTGCATCTTCGATTCCATCCAGCGATGCTTCCATCCAGCGATCTTTAGGCCGTTTTTTGCGCTTGCTTGTCCGCAATATAGGCTTGAATCTCGGCCAAATCAGCAGGGAGGACGACATAGCGCTCTTCACGCTCCAGCAGATCCTGCATGTGCAGCGGCAAGGGTGCCCCTTCGGCAAAACCGGCTTTCTCTATCGCCTCAGCAAACTTGGCTGGATGCGCTGTTGCGAGGGTGATCACCGGCGTAGCAGGATCTTGCGCGCACGTCTGGGTCGCCAGATAGCCCGTCGCCGTATGAGGATCTAAAAGTTCACCTGTTTTTTGGTAGGCCTCAGCAATCACCTTCAGGATGGTGGCATCATCCACCGCGAGGCTGGAAAACAGCGCCTTCGCCTTGGCATAGGCGTCTGCATCCAGCGTGGTGGCCTGCTGCTGGAAGCGCTCCAACAATGCCGCAACCTGCTCACCATCCTGATCATAAAGATCAAAGATCAGGCGCTCAAAGTTAGAGGACACCACGATATCCATCGAGGGAGCCAGAGTGGGCAACAACTGCTTTTTACTAAAATCATTCTGCGCCAAGGTACGATGCAGGATGTCATTAGCGTTGGTCGCGACGATCAACTGCTTGATCGGCAGTCCCATTTTGTGCGCCACATAGCCAGCAAAGACATCACCAAAATTAGCAGAAGGCACACTGAACGCCACTTCACGATGCGGTGCGCCCACAGCCACAGCACTGGTGAAGTAGTAGACAATCTGCGCCATAATGCGCGCCCAGTTAATCGAGTTCACCGCGATCAAGCGCTGGCCTTTCAAGAAAGATTGATCGGCAAAGCTGGCTTTGACCATCGCCTGACAGGCATCAAAATCCCCTTCAACGGCAATATTGTGCACATTCGGGGCCAGCACACTGGTCATCTGGCGGCGTTGGACTTCAGACACCCGCTGATGCGGATGCAAAATATAAATATCAACCTGCTCACAAGGCTTGCAGCCTTCGATGGCGGCAGAGCCAGTATCGCCTGAGGTGGCGCCCATAATCACGCCACGCTCACCGCGCTTAGCGAGAAAATGATCCAGCAGACGACCCAGCAGCTGTAAGGCCACATCTTTAAAGGCCAGCGTCGGGCCGTGGAACAGCTCCAGCAGGAAATGATTGCTATCGAGCTGTTTGATCGGTGCCACCGCAGCGTGCGAGAAGCTGCTATATGCGCCCTCAATCATGCCGCGAAATTCGTCATCGGTTAAAGAATCACCAACAAAAGGACGCATCACCCGATAAGCAACTTCGGTATAGGGCAGGCCAGCCATCGCAGCGATTTCTGCTGAAGAAAACTGGGGAAAGACTTCTGGCACATAGAGACCGCCATCGGTTGCCAAACCCGTTAGAACAACTTCTTCAAAATTCAAAGCGGGCGCTTGCCCGCGAGTGCTGATGTAGCGCACAGTCTGATCTCACTCTGAATAGTTAGGTTTTATTGATCGTCAAGACTTTCAACACGAATGCGCATCACACCGCCAGCAATATCGGAGAGGGACTCCAACTGACGAATGACTTCATTCATCGCTGCTTCGGTGGTGCGGTGCGTCATCAGAATAATCGGGACCAGCTCACCTTCACTGGTGTCCTTCTGGATGATGGCCTCAATGCTGATGCCATGGTCGCTCAGAACCGTCGCCACCTTAGCCAGCACACCGGGACGATCCACAGCCAGTAGACGCAGATAGTAGGCGGTCTCGATGTCTTCCATCGGCAAGACAGGCAGATCATCCGCTTGATGGGCAAAGGCGAGGTAGGGGACGCGGGACTCAGGCGTGGTTTCCATCGCGCGCGCCACATCGACCAGATCGGCAATCACTGCTGAAGCGGTTGGCTCTGCACCTGCACCTGAGCCATAAAAGAGCGTGGAACCCACCGCATCGCCATAGACCATAACCGCATTCTTGACGCCATTCACATTCGCCAGTAAGCGCTGCTTGGGAATCAGCGTTGGATGCACGCGCAGCTCCAGACCTTGCTCGGTACGGCGTGTAATTCCAAGATGTTTGATGGCATACCCCAGCGCATCGGCCTGACGTATATCTTCTATCTCGATCCGCGAAATGCCTTCGGTATAGACCTTATCAAAACTCAGCGGCACACCAAAGGCGATAGCAGAGAGAATGGCCAGTTTATGGGCCGCATCGATACCTTCCACATCAAAAGTCGGGTCGGCTTCGGCATAGCCCAGCGCCTGAGCCTCGGCCAGCACTTCGTTAAAATCACTGCCTTTTTCAGACATGGAACTGAGAATATAGTTACCCGTACCATTGATAATACCGGCCACCCAGTGAATACGGTTCGCGGTTAAACCTTCACGGATGGATTTGATGATCGGAATACCGCCTGCGACACCCGCCTCAAAAGCCACCACGACACCCGCTTCACGCGCCGCCTGAAAGATCTCGTTACCATGTACAGCGATCAGCGCCTTATTGGCTGTCACAACATGCTTGCCAGCCGCAATCGCCTGCATCACCAAATCATAGGCCACTTCATAACCACCGATCAGCTCAACAATCACATCAATTTCAGGATTGGCCACTGCGGCAAAAATATCGTCAGAGACATAAACGCTGGATGTATCACAGTCCGGGTTCACATGGCGCGTTGCGACCTGTTCAACCACCAGCGGCCGACCGGCACGTCGGGCAATTTCACTCGCATTACGCTGTAATACATTAAATACGCCTCCACCGACGGTACCTAGCCCACAGATGGCTATCTTGACAGGTTTCAAAAGAATCTCCTTTTAGATCAATAAAGAACACTAGGGTTAAGGGGCGTTCACGCCCAGCTCTTGAATCAAACGCGCCGCAGGAACAAAGCCGGGCACCAGCTGGCCATCAGGCAGAATAATCGCCGGTGTCCCTTGCACGCCCTGAGCACGACCGAGTTCAAACTGGGACGCAAT
>SKOQ01000029.1 GCA_007119985.1 Marinospirillum sp. | reverse complement strand
CGCGCAGGTTAGGCTTGGTAGCAAGAATTTCTTGTGCGGCTTTTTCAATACCAGGGGCAATAATCACTTCAGCAAACTGGCGTTCAACAAGGGTGCGCGCAGTTAAGGCATCGAGTGTGCGGTTGAAAGCCAGAATGCCGCCAAAGGCGCTGGTGGGATCTGTTTTAAAGGCGCGATCATAAGCGCTGCACAGATCCTGATCCACCGCCACACCACAGGGATTGGCATGTTTAACAATCACGCAGGCGGGTTCTTGGAAGGCTTTGACGCACTCAAAGGCGGCATCAGTGTCGGCAATATTGTTGTAGGACAAGGCCTTGCCCTGCAAAGACACGGCACTGGATACGCTCGATTCGCTTTGTTGTGCTTCAACATAAAAAGCGGCTTTTTGATGGGGGTTTTCGCCATAGCGCATTTCTTGGCGCTTCACAAACTGGCTATTAAAGGTGCGTGGAAAGTCCTCATTGCCACCTTCAACACGGCGACCCAAGTAGTTGGCGATGGCGCCATCATAGGCTGCGGTGTGCTCAAAAGCCTTCACGGCAAGATCAAAGCGAGTTGCGCCGCTGATCTGGCCTTGATGGGCATCCATTTCAGCAAGGATGGTCTCATAGTCAGTGCTGTTCACCACGATCGTGGTGTGCGCATGGTTCTTGGCGCAGGAACGCACCATGGTTGGGCCGCCGATATCGATGTTTTCAATCGCCAGCTCGAGGGTGCAATCATCCCGATCTATGGTTTGCTGGAAGGGGTAGAGGTTGACGACGACCAGATCAATCGGATCAATGCCATGCTCGGCCATCACTGCGTCATCCTGCCCGCGCCGACCGAGAATGCCACCGTGAATTTTAGGGTGGAGCGTTTTGACACGGCCATCCATCATTTCGGGAAAGCCAGTGTGCTCAGAAACCTCGGTGACCGGAATCTGTTCTGCTTGCAGCAACTTAAAAGTGCCGCCAGTGGAGAGCAGGTGGACACCACGCTCAGCCAGAGCGCGGGCGAATTCGACAATCCCCGTTTTATCTGAAACGCTAATCAGTGCACGACGTAGAGGGGCAAGTTGAGAGGTGGGCATGGGCCTAAAGCTCCTTGGGCAGCTTAGATAAGATTATATTGCTTGAGTTTTTTGCGCAGAGTGCCGCGATTAAGACCAAGCAGGTTCGAGGCCTTGGTTTGGTTGTGCTCGGTATAGCGCATCACGGCTTCTAAGAGGGGGGCTTCAACCTCTTCAAGCACCATGTCATACAGATTGTTCACCGGTTGACCTTCAAGCTGGACAAAATACTGGTCAAGGGCGGCCATCACGCTTTCGCGTAAAGGGCGAGGTGGCTCAGAAGGGCTGGAATGGATATTGCTGGTTTCAGTCACAGTGTTTCATTCTTTGTAGTAGGTTCATCTGTTCAGCGACCCAAAGCTGTTGCGCTTCAGGGCTGTCAAGCAGGTTAAATGCATGGCGACAATGAGCTTGTCCTTGCTCCTTGAGATACCAGCCAAGGTGTTTACGAGCAATGCGCACGCCCATTATATCACCATAGGTAGCATACAAGCCTTGCAAATGCTGGCGAATCATTTGTTGTTGCTGAATTAACGGTGGATCATCCAGATCACGTTGATGCTGTAAATAAGCTTCGATCTGGCTAAAAATCCACGGACGGCCTTGTGCCGCTCGTCCGAGCATCAGCCCTTGTGCTTGGGTGATCTTTAGGACGGCCTCTGCTTTACGAGCCGAGGTGATATCTCCATTGGCAATCACCGGAATCCCCACCGCTTGCACGACTTCCGCCAGCGTGGCGTATTCTGCCTCACCTTGGAATTTATCCTCTCGTGTGCGCCCATGTACGGTCAGTACTTGGATCCCTTCTTGTTCGGCCATCCGCGCAATCTCAACCGCATTGCGTTCGCTTGGTGACCAACCCGTGCGCATTTTCAAGGTGACAGGAACATCCACGGCGCGCACCACCTGATGCAGTATCTGCTCAACCAGCTTGGGATCGCGCATAAGGGCCGAACCGGCTGCCTTTTTACACACCTTTTTGGCAGGACAGCCCATATTGATATCGATGATTTGCGCGCCAAGGTCGACATTGGCTTTGGCGGCTTCTGCCAGCATCTGCGGGTCCGCGCCGGCAATTTGGATCATGCGCGGTTCAGGTTCATCCAGATGAGGCAGACGCAGGCGCGATTTGCGCGTGTGCCACAGGCTTTGATCGGCCGTGACCATTTCAGCAACCGTGAGCCCCGCACCTTGCTGGCGACACAGCGCACGAAAAGGCGCGTCGGTGATCCCCGCCATAGGCGCCAGTACAAGGCCGTTTTCTATCCGGTAAGGGCCAATGGAGAAGCCAATCTGAGTCTTGCCGTTCATGATGTCAGGACTGCCAGTGCAAAGGGCGTGCATTTTACCCCTTTCGGCGACAGGGTAAAAGGCATCTGACTAAAAACTCTAGTTGGGCGTCACACGCACTGAATGCACGAGTGTGCGTGGGCGCTGAACCTGAAGTTGAATCATGACGGCGGTTCCGGGTTCAAGCTGTTGTTGATTTAGCCGCAGATCATCAGGGCTAAAGCGCTGACTGCTCAGGCTTTGTTGACTTAAATTCAGTAAATCGACCTGGAGCGCAGGTAAGGGGAGTGTGCGTCCGCCTGGGTTGCTCAACTCAAATTCCACCTGTAGCCAGCCTGCTTCTTGACTGGGTGCAAAGCGCACCTCGCGCAGTAGATAAGGATTGGCGGGGGTGAAGGACAGCTGGCTGATGACGACCAGCAGCAACAAGACCAAGAGTGCGCCGCTGCCCCAGCGCCAGGGATGCGGACTCACCTGAGCCTGCCACCAGTGGCGCGCGGTGGCGATCCAGGGAGCGGGTTGGGCGTTTTTTGGGCGGGCTTCAGTGCTCAGTGGCTCAGTCTCGCTGGCCTCTGTTTGACTTGTCTCAGCAAGTTCTGGCCCGGTATCGAAGATCTCGGTGCTTAATACCTGAGCGCCTACTGAGCTGGGTCCTGCTGGTTCTGCCCAGTGTTCACTGGGGGTTGAGTTTGTCGATAAGTTGATATCGGCTGTCGGTGAAGCTGTCGCCGAGTGCAGATCTTGTTCGATGGGTGCATCGACGAGCAGAAGATGATGGTAAGCATTAAAGATCTTTAAACACTCACCGCAGCGCACCGCACCAAAAGCCTGCTCTAAAATGGCTTCGGTCGCCGAGAAGGTACTGCCGCAATGGGGGCAGCGAGCCAGCTTGGTGTGCGCATTCATCTCCATATCTCGTCTCTGTTGGGTTAAGAGTCTTGTTCAGCGCGCCGTGTTCCTGTGATGCGAACCCAGCCGTCGCGCTCCTGAAGCGGATCAAGATCGAACCAAGGCTGATAGGCTTGGCTGACTGCTTCAGCTTGATGCGCCAGAATACCAGAAAGCGCCATCAATCCACCGTTTTTGACCTGCTTGGCCAATAAGGGGGCAAGATCAATCAGTGGCCCAGCAAGAATATTGGCGACTAACACATCACAGGCCACTTGTGGTGCTTGTTCCGGAAAGTAAACCGGAAAACGTGCTAGATCGATTTGATTGCGCTCAGCATTACTGTGGCTGGCTTGCAGGGCCTGTGGGTCGATATCAATCCCCCACGCTTGATCTGCACCGAGCAGTAAACCTGCGATACCAAGAATGCCAGAGCCGCAACCAAAATCAAGCAGACTTTTGTTGCGTAAATCCAGACCGTCCAGCCATTGCAGGCAGAGCGCAGTTGTCGGATGGGTGCCGGTGCCAAAAGCCAGACCTGGATCAAGAATCAGGTTGACGGCCTCAGGTTCAGGTGCGGTTCTCCAGCTAGGCACAACCCATAGGCGCGCGCCCATTTGCAGGGGATGGAAGGAATCCATCCACTCGCGAATCCAATCCTTGTCTTCCAAAATCTCGACATGCAGTTGCGGCTGAGGTTGATCGGCAAAACGCTCAGCCCAGTCTGCGGCCAAAGCCTGCTGCAGGCGGTCTATATCCATCGCGCCATCATAGAGGCCGGTCAGTTGTGTTAGCTGCCACAAAGGTGTGGTGCCACGGATGGGCTCAAAAACCGGATTGTCTTCGGCATCAGTAAGGGTGATGGCGCAGGCCCCTGCTTCGAGCAGCCAAGTTTCTAGGGCTTCTGCTTGCTCAGGGTGGATCAGGGTTTTGATTTGTAGCCAGGACATGGAAGAGGTTCCTTTCAGCAACAGAGGGGCATTAAAGAAAAACTGCCTGCTGGCATGATGACCAGACAGGCAGCGGATGGAAAAGGGCAAGCTTAGCCTAGAGGCTCAGCTTCTTCTCCAGATAGTGGATATTGACGCCACCTCGTTCAAAATGGGTATCCCGTACTAGATCTTTATGCAGATCGGTATTGGTTTTGATCCCTTCGACCAGCAGTTCGTCTAAAGAGCCACGCATACGGGTGAGCGCAGCTTCACGATCCACGCCCCAGGTGATCAGCTTGCCAATCAACGAGTCATAGTGAGGCGGAACGGTGTAGCCGCTGTAGATATGCGAATCCATACGCACACCCAAGCCACCAGGCGCATGAAACAGCGTGATCTTACCAGGAGAAGGAAGGAAGCTTTTCGGGTCTTCGGCGTTAATCCGGCACTCAAAAGCATGGCCCATCACTTGGATGTTCTCTTGGCGTAGGCGCAAAGGCTGACCCGAGGCAATCATCAATTGCTCCTTGACGATATCCACACCAGTGACCATCTCCGTCACTGGATGCTCTACCTGCACACGGGTATTCATCTCGATAAAATAGAAGCGTCCATCTTCGTAGAGGAACTCAAAGGTGCCTGCGCCACGATAGTTGATGGTTTTACAGGCTTCTACACAGGCTTTGAGTACCTGACGACGTGCTTCTTCATCTAATAGGGGGGCTGGCGCTTCCTCAATAACCTTTTGATGACGGCGCTGCAAGGAGCAATCACGGTCATAAAGGTGTACGGCATTGCCTTGGCCATCTGCCAAAACCTGCACCTCAACATGACGAGGGTTCTCAAGGAACTTCTCCATATAGACCGTGCCATCGCCAAAAGCGGCCTTGGCTTCGGTTTTGGTGACATGTACAGCATTCAACAGCGCGCCTTCAGTATGGACCACACGCATACCGCGTCCACCACCACCAGCAGCGGCTTTGATAATCACCGGCAGACCGATTTTGCGCGCCATCTTGAGGATGTAATCGCCATCATCGGGCAGTGGGCCGTCGGAACCAGGGACGGTGGGCACGCCTGCTTTTTTCATGGCGGCAATCGCAGAAACTTTATCGCCCATTAAGCGGATGGTTTCTGCCTTGGGGCCAATAAAAATAAAACCAGAACGCTCGACCTGCTCTGCAAAATCAGCATTTTCTGCTAAGAAGCCGTAGCCAGGGTGAATGGCCGTGGCATCCGTGACTTCGCAGGCAGCAATCAGCGCAGGAATGTTCAGATAGGATTGAGCCGAAGGGGCTGGGCCGATACACACCGCTTCATCAGCTAGGCGGACATGCATTAAATCACGATCCGCTTTGGAATGGACGGCGACAGTTTTGATGCCAAGCTCACGGCAGGCGCGAAGGATGCGCAGCGCAATTTCACCGCGGTTGGCAATAACGACTTTTTCAAGCATGGTGATCCCTCGATGCGGCACCGAAATGCCGCAGCAGCAAGATGGAAAGACAGTTGAGTGGCAGCTTAAACCAAGACAACAAGTGGCTGGTCAAACTCAACAGGCTGTCCATCTTCCACCAGAATGGCTTCGACAACCCCATCTTTGTCGGCTTCGATCTGGTTCATCATTTTCATGGCTTCAACGATGCACAGGGTGTCGCCTTTTTTAACAGCCTTGCCGACTTCAATAAAAGCGCTGGCGCCAGGGGCAGGTGAGCGGTAGAAGGTACCGACCATCGGAGAAAGGACTTGATGGCCGCTGGCGACAGGGGTGCTGGCTTCAACCGCGGGAGCGGCAGGCGCCACTGCTGGGGCCGCAACAGGCGCCGGAGCGGGTGCATAGTAGGGTGCAGCGGGTGGCGCACTATAGCGGCTAATCCGCACCGCTTCTTCGCCTTCTTTGATCTCGATTTCGCTAATATTGGACTCTTCAAGGAGTTCAATCAGTTTTTTGACTTTACGAATATCCATTTTTTAACTCTCTGCAATGATCATTAGTTATAAATTAAGATGCAATGTGTTGCTCGCAGCGCTGATGCGCGGCTTGTAAGGCCAGGTCATAGCCTAGACTGCCGAGACCGCAAATCACGCCCTCAGCAAGATCTGAAAAATAAGAATGGCGCCGAAACGGCTCGCGCGCATGGACATTAGACAGGTGGATTTCAATAAAAGGGATACCCACGCCGGCCAGTGCATCGCGTAGTGCTACGCTGGTGTGAGTGAACGCGGCTGGATTGATCAGAATAAAATCGACCTGCTCTGCGCGGGCTTGATGGACTTTCTCAAGCAGCAGATGCTCAGCATTACTTTGATAGCATTCGAGTTGCATGCCCAGCATCAAGGCTTGGTGTTGTAAGCGCAGATGGATGGCTTCTAGCGTTTCGCTGCCATAAATGGTTGGCTCACGCGTGCCAAGGAGATTGAGGTTAGGGCCTTGTAATAACAGAATTTTAGTCATGGTGAAGGCGGCGCTCAGAAACCAGGGGTTAAATGCAATAAAGTGTAAAAAAATGCTGCGATAGTCTGCCTTTAGAAAGAAAAAAGCCGTCAAAGACGACTTTAGGCAGCAGATTCAATAAAGTGTGCCTAAAGTCGCACTTTTTGTCTAGGCATCGATGACAGTTTCTCGACTTTTTTGCGAATTTAAACGCCCGTTTGCTGGATTTCGCAGCAGCAGATGCTGCTCCTCGTGTGGTTTAACGCCACGCTTGATTTAAAGCTTGAAGATGTGCGCTGAGTTCGCGTGTGTTCATTTCTCCGACCAGTCGCCAATCACGCCACTCTTCACCCTGATAGAAGAACATAAACGTGGGGGGGCCAAAAACCCCGTATTCTTGTAGCCACTGGCGGGTGTCAGGATCGATCTGGGTCAGGTCAAACTTCACGCGTTGAATGTGATTAAGCTGCTCTTGGATCTCAGGTTGTGGAAACACCTGCGTGTCCATAATCCGACATGAAATACACCAGTCAGCATAAAAATCAATCAGCAACATTTGATCTGCCTGCTGGCTGATGAGCTGTTCTAGCTGATCAAGACTGTTCAGTCGGGGGGTGGGCGCAGAGGCTGTTGAGTTGGTGACTGAAGCGGGCTGTAGGCTCGCTAAAGGCTGTAGCAGGCTTTGGCTTCCTGATAGACCGCCGATCATGAGGCTGAGGGCATACACCAGCAGGCTGATGGCCAGCGTCAAGCGGACCAAGGCCCAGCCTTGTCTTTGCTGCCAGTGCAGGGCACCCAAAGCCAAGGCAGCGGCCAGAAGGAGAACCCCCCAGGCGATCAGCGATACGCTTGGTGGCAGCAAGCGGTCAACCAGCCAGAGCGCGACAACCAGCAGTAAGAAGCCAAAGAAATGTTTGACTTGATTCATCCATGCACCTGCTTTGGGCAGCCAGCGTGCGCCAAAAGTGCCGGTGATGATCAGCGGAATCCCCATGCCCAGCCCCATCGCAAATAAGGCCAGTGCCCCTGTGGTGGCTTGACCAGTTGCAGCAATAAAGGCCAGCGCCCCCGCCAAGGGTGCGGTCAGACAGGGTGAGACGACCAGTGTTGAGATGGCCCCCATCAGCGCAACATGAAAAAAGGTGGAGCCACGGGGCTGTTGAAGTGCTTGTAAGCGTTGATCAAGCCAGTCGGGTAGGCGCAGTTGCCACACACCAAACATCGCCAGCGCGAGCAACACAAAAAGCAGTGCAAAAGGAATCAACAGCCAAGGTGATTGCAGGGTGGCTTGCAGGTTGAGTCCGGCACCAAACCAGCCGACCAGCCAGCCAATTAGGGCATAGGTGAGCGCCATCCCCAAGACATAAGCGCTGGAAAGCAAAAATCCACGGCGTGCAGAAGGGGGTGTCTGATTTTCGCCCTTGCCAAGAATGATCGCGCTCAGAATAGGCAGCATTGGCAGAACGCAAGGGGTGAAGGTTAAGGCTAAGCCAGCCAGTACAAAAACCGCCACAATCACCCAGGCAGAACTCGAGGCCAGACGCTCCGTTAGTTGGCTGCTGGTATTGCTTGGTGGGGCTGCGCGTGGACTGGAGACCGACTCGCTGGCTGCAAAAACCTGCAGGCTGGCACCAGGGGCAAAGCCGCTGGAGGCAAGACTGAGGCGCTGCTGCTGAGGTGGATAGCAGAGTCCAGCATCCGCACAGCCTTGGTAGCGCAGTGTGATCTCGATAGGTTGGTCAGCTGCCAGATCTGCTTGTTGCGGCAGAAGTTCGGCGCGAATCTCTGCCTGCTGATAGTAGACCTGGCTCTCGCCAAAGTATTCGTCATGATGCGCTATGCTGGGCGCATAGCTCAACTCGCCGAGCTGCCACAGGCTGTCCGCGTCGCTTTCTAAGGCGAGGCTATGTTGATAAAGGTAGTAGCCGGGCTCGATGCTCCAGCGCACAAAGACTTGGCGGCCCTCAATCCAGGCTTCAGGTTGAAAGGCCTGCTCAGCGGGCAAGAATTGTGGGCTGCTGCTATTGCTCAGCCAGGACGAAAAGCGCCCTGGCGTATTGTTGTTCCATGCAGAGGCTTGTGCTTCAGCAAGGGTGATCAGCAGCAGACTGAAGAGCATCAAACCGAGTCGGAGCCAGCGTGTAGAAGTTGAGAAGAGGGTTGGGGTCATCAGATTATCCATTCAACAGCCAGAAGAAGGTGGCGAGGGCGTATCTTAAGCTGGACTCCTCAGCAGAGCAAAAGTTCCTGCTGGGGCGATGCTAGGAAGCCTCTGATTAACTATTGCGCTTGGTGATACTGCGTTGAAATTGGTCTCAAAATGCTCATTTACTCCTTGTAAACTCCGCTTTTTCGATCAATTTCGTCTTGCCTGACCTGCGCTCTTAACGTTGATCAGAGGTTCCCTAGGTTTCTTTTTCTAGCGGATCCATATGTTTTAGAGCTACTGAAAAAGCCATCAAGATTTTAATAATCGTCATTTATAAATGGTTTTTTCTATTTGATGTGTGTTGGGTGCATCTTCATGGCCCTTGATGTTTCTGCTTCGTTTAAATATATTGAACTCCGATTTTAGTCGTAATGAAAATGTATTTTTACGACTTCTTATTTGTGTTAAAGGATTAACTCTATGTTCAGCCAAGGCCACACGCCGGTCAGTCTTTTTTTTGCAGGTCGCCACTATGCAATCCAATCGCTGAAGGCAAGAGAGAGTTTAAACGCGCCTATTTGGGCAGAAGTCATCATGCCACCTTTAGCTGGCTATGAT
>SKOQ01000208.1 GCA_007119985.1 Marinospirillum sp. | reverse complement strand
TTTTAGTGCTCTTCTGTGGTTGAAGCTGGTGCGTTTGGCAGAATCAGGTTCAACAGGATGCCAATCACCGCCGCAAGGCCAACACCTTGCAAGCTCCACTGCCCTTGCCCTAAATGCAGACCGCCAATACCGACGACTAAAATCAGCGAGGCGATACACAGGTTGCGCGGCGCAGTGAGGTCTAGCTTGGCGCGGCTGAGAGTGTTCATCCCCACCAGTGCAATCGAACCAAACAGCAGGATCATGATACCGCCCATAACAGGAGTGGGCAGTGTCTGGAGCAGTGCGCCCAGCTTGCCGACAAACGCCAGCGTGATCGCCACCAGTGCAGCCCAGAGCATAATCTTGGGGTTAAAGCTACGGGTCAGCATGACCGCGCCGGTGACTTCTGAATAGGTGGTGTTGGGTGGGCCACCAAAGGCCGCCGCAGTCGAGGTGGCCAGTCCATCCCCAAGCAGTGTGCGATGCAGCCCCGGCTTTTTAATATAGTTTTTGCCGGTAATCTGACCGATAGCCACCATATCCCCGAGGTGTTCTATGGCAGGGGCTAAAGCCACGGGCAGCATAAACAGGATCGCCTGCCAATGAAACTCAGGCGCGACAAACTGAGGTAGTGCAAACCAGCTGGCTTCTTGTAAGGGGCTGAAATCCACCATCCCAAAAGCCAAGGCCAGCAGATAACCGGCCAGAATCCCACCGAGGATGGAAGTCAGACGCAGCAGGCCGCGACCAAACAAAGCCAGGCACAGGGTGACGCTGAGCGCCAGCATCGATACCGCCATAGATTGCGCATAAGGGAAGAGTGTCAGGCTGCCATCACCAGAGAGGCCTTGAGCCATATTGACGGCCACCGGAGCCAGTGCCAAGCCAATGACCATAATCACTGGGCCCACTACGATGGCTGGCAGCAGGCGTTGCAAGAAATCAGCGCCGTAGATGCGTACCAGCTGGCTGAGAATGATATAGGCGACGCCAGCGGCCATCAAACCAGAGAGGGTGGCGGGCACGCCCCACTGCTGCACGCTAAATTGAATCGGTGCAATAAAAGCAAAGGAGCTGGCTAAAAAGACGGGTACCTTGTTTTTGGTGACGCTATGAAACACCAGTGTGCCCAAGCCGGCGCTAAATAAAGCCACGCTCGGGTCCAAACCAGTCAGCAGCGGCACAAGAACCAGGGCGCCAAAGGCAACAAACAGCATCTGCGCGCCCGCGAGCAGGTTACGCAGATTCCAAAAGGGCGTATCAGTTGAATAAGAGGGCATAGAGGAGAGACTCAGAAGCAGGTGAAGGATCACCAGCACCCCGCGCCGAGAGCGAGATGCTGGTACAGAGCTTAGCGGGTACCGAAGATCTTATCGCCTGCATCCCCAAGACCAGGCAGGATATAACCTTGCTCGTTGAGGCAATCATCCAGTGAGGCGGTGTAGATCTCTGCATCAGGATGGGCATCCAGCACCTTCTTGACGCCCTCAGGCGCGGCCACCAGCACCAGGATTTTAATCTGGCTACAGCCGTGTTTTTTCAGCAGATCCAAGGTAGCGACCATCGAACCGCCTGTCGCGAGCATGGGATCCAAGACCAGTGCAATACGCTCGTCTAAACGCCCTGCAAACTTCTCAAAATAGGAAACAGGTTCCAGTGTTTCTTCATCACGATAAAGACCGACCACGCTGACCTTAGCGCTTGGAATCAGGCGCAGCATGCCATCCAGCATACCGATGCCTGCCCGTAAGATAGGCACAGCGGTGATCTTTTTTCCTTTCAGACGCGCCACATCAATTGAATCACCACTCCAGCTTGTGATGGTTTCAACTTCTAAAGCCAGATCCTGAGTAGCTTCATAGGTGAGCAGATTACCAAGTTCATTGGCAAGCTCGCGAAAACTCTTGGTGCTGATGTGCTCGGCGCGCATCAACCCGAGTTTGTGTTGAACTAAAGGGTGCTGGATGACGTGTAAACCCATAAAAACCTCAATTGCAGTGGCGGTTAAAGACTTAAGTATTATCCTGCGAAAAAGGCGCAAGAACAAACACTGATGTGATTTTAGTCACACAAAACTGCGCGCGCCTGCTGAGTGGGCTTTTTTTGAGTTGTTTTTCAGCCGAGCAAGAGGCTGTAGAGGGAAGATCAAGAGAAAAGGGCAGCGGCGACGGCTGTTTAAGTCGGTCGCGCGCTGCACAGTGGATTGGACTCTGGCTTTTGATCTCTTAGGCCAGCCCGAGTTCTTCGATGCTTTGATCGCGCATTTTAAACTTCTGGATCTTGCCAGTGACCGTCATCGGGAAGGCATGGGTGAATTTAAAATAGCGCGGAATCTTGTAATGGGCGATCTTGCCCTGACAAAAAGCACGCAAGTCAGCTTCATCTAAGGTCTGCCCATCTCGCAGCTTGATCCAGGCCATGACTTCTTCGCCATACTTGGCATCAGGAACACCGATGACCTGCACATCGGCAATAGCCGGATGGGTGTAGAAGAACTCTTCTAACTCACGTGGGTAGATATTCTCACCGCCGCGAATAATCATATCCTTGATTCTGCCGGTGATGGCGACATAGCCCTCTTCATCCATTGTGGCCAGATCGCCTGTATGCATCCAGCCGTTGACCAGCGCCTGCTCGGTGGCCTGCGGATTATTCCAATAGCCGAGCATCACGCTATAGCCGCGGGTGCAAAGTTCGCCCTTCTCACCGCGTGGGACGACTTGACCGCTGCCGGGATCCACCAGCTTGACTTCCAAATGGGGGTGGATCGTCCCTACGGTGGCGACTCGTTTTTCAAGCGGGGCATCCATTTGGGTTTGAAAGCTCACTGGGCTGGTTTCTGTCATGCCGTAGCAGATGGTGACATCGCGCATATGCATCTGCTCGATGACTTTTTTCATCACCTCAATCGGGCAGTTAGAGCCTGCCATAATGCCAGTGCGCAGACTGGAGAGATCAAAGCGCGCAAAATCAGGGTGCGCCAGCTCGGCGATAAACATGGTGGGCACGCCATAGAGGCAGGTTGCGCGTTCTTCTTCCACGGTGCGCAGGGTCAGTTCGGCATCAAAACCATCATTGGGGTAGATCATCGTGGCGCCGTGCGTCACGCAGCCAAGATTGCCCATCACCATTCCAAAGCAGTGATAAAGCGGGACAGGAATCACCATGCGATCCTGATGGGTCAAGCGCATGCCTTCGCCAACAAAATAGCCGTTATTGAGAATATTGTGGTGCGAGAGGGTGGCGCCTTTGGGTGCGCCTGTGGTGCCGGAGGTGTACTGGATGTTGATCGGATCATCAAACGCGAGGCTGGCTTGCCTTTCTTGCAGTTGATCTGCGCTGATGCCTTCTGCCATAGCGAGGAGATCTGTCCAGCTTTGCAGGGCTGGCTGGCAGGGTGTTGAATCTAGGCAGATCAGGTGCTTCAGTGCAGGGAGGCGAGGAGAAGTAAAGTCAGAGGCAGCAAGGCTGCTGATTTCTGGCATCAGTTCGCACAACATTTGTGTGTAGTCAGATTGCTTGAACTGGCCTTGAAAAATCAGCACGCTGGCGCCGGATTGCTGGAGGGCATATTCCAGCTCATGGGTGCGATAGCTGGGGTTGATATTGACTAAAATCGCGCCAATTTTGGCCGTAGCAAACTGGGTGATACACCACTGGCTACAATTGGGGGCCCAGATGCCGACCCGATCGCCCTTGCGCACGCCAAGCTGCATCAGTCCGCGTGCGCAGCGGTTGACCTCGGCTTGCAGCTGGCGATAAGTCAAGCGTTGTTGCTGGTGACGAGAGACCAGCGCTTCTTGATCAGGATGCTGCGCCACGGTGTGATCAAAAAGATCGCCAATGGTCATGCCGAGCAGGGGTTGATGACTGATCCCGCTGACATAGCTTGCTTGTTTGCTCATAAACCCACCTTTTTATCTTTGTTGTGTGTTGGTTCTGAACGCGAATCTGCTAGGCAGACTGCAAAAAATGGGGGCTGGCAGCTGTTGTTTTTGTATGGCTGCTCTGTTGCCCTGGGTGGCCTATGCAGGGCCACATCAAGCGGCTTTAAGAGGCGTGCAGGCGGGCTAGGGCATCACGGCAGCGCGCTTCAGCCAGTTCGAGCTCCTCTTGTAGACGCTGAATATCACGCAGCTGCTGCTGCATATCGGCTTGTTTTTTCGCCAAAATATCGAGCATGGTGCGCAGTTGTTTTTCATCTCCTCCGGCAGTGGAATCGTAAAGATCAAAAAGCTCTTTGCTTTCGGCCAGGCTAAAGCCAAGGCGCTTGCCTCGCAGCGTCAGCATCAGGCGCACTCGATCCTTGGGGCTGTAAATACGCGCTTGCCCTTGGCGAACAGGGTTTAAGATGCCCTGTTGCTCATAAAAGCGCAGGGTGCGCGTGGTGACATCAAACTCCTTCGCCAGATCACTAATGGTGTAAGAGCGGGCGTTTAGCTGAAAGCTCATGGGTTCTTCCTAGTGTTAAGCAAGAACTTTAGGCCAAGTTTACGTTGACGTAAAGATCAGTTTTAAAATTTAGTTTCGCTGACGCCGCCGATAAAAGTGGGGGCTGATCCCCATGACCTTTTTAAAAAGGCGAGAGCAATAATAGCTATCTTCATAGCCCAATTGTTCTGCGATATGTCGCCAGCTCGCGGTGGTCGTATCGAGCAGATGGCAGGCCCGTTCTATTTTCATTTGCAGATAATGCTGAATAGGGGTTGCCCCAGTGAGGGCTTTATAACGGTGGATGAAATGATAACGCGATAGGCCAGCTTTTGCAGCCAGGGTATCTAGATCGAGGCGTTGATCAAGATGGGCGCGCATCAGGTTTTGCAGTGCGGGTAGATCGAGCTTGGCCTGTTGTTGGTCTTGCGGCTGGATCAGCGGCAGAGCGCACAAAAGCTGGCGTAATCGCTGGCTGGCGTGAATCAAGGTTTCCTCATGGAAACCGCGCTGCTGAGCGGCCAGTAAACCATTGAAGTCGACCAGCAAGCGGGCTTGTCGCCCGATCCAGCGTGTTCTTTGTGTGCCACCAAAGCCAAGATGCTGGCGCAGTGCTGGTGCTAGGCTGCCGCTGAAGTGGACCCAATAGATGGTCCAGGGATGCTGCTCTAAGGTGGCATAGTGATGCGGCTCGCCAGCGGGCAAGTAAAGGAGTTCGCCAGCGCCAATACGGCTGGTCTGGCCACCTGTAGTGACCTGGCCTTCACCTTCAATGCAGTAGATCAGCAGTTCACTGGCATGTTGTTGACGTTGCATTTGATGGCCGCGCGCACGTTGATAAAAGCCAAAAGCCAAGGGATAGAGTTCTTGCGTCAGCGGATGCTGGGCTAAGCCTGCTGCTAAACGCGGCGGGACGAGATAACGCAAGCTGCCCTCAGGTAGGGGCCAGTCAGAAGTGTGGGACACGCGGCTTTCTCCTTCTTGTTTTCGCAATATCATCCATCTTGCTCACAATTTAGTCAATTTACGTTAGCGTCAAGTGTTGCTAGTTTACAGAAAACCAAGCGGCTGCTAGGTTCTGTTGCCTCTTCGAAGGCATCAGGCCAAGAGCACAAAGAATAAGCGCGCGATCAATCAGAGCGCGATCAATCAGAGGATCAGTGATGGATTTTAATCTGACAGAAGATCAGCTGGCCTTTCGTGATGCGGCGCGAGCCTTTGCACAAAAAGCCATGGCACCGGATGCAGCACAATGGGATGCCGAGCATATCTTTCCTATTGAGGTGATTCAGCAGGCTGGCGAATTAGGATTTTGCGGTTTATATACGCCAGAAGCCCAAGGTGGACTCGGTCTGTCACGGCTGGATACCAGTGTCATTGTGGAAGAGCTGGCCGCAGCTTGTCCCTCTACTGCGGCCTATATCACCATTCACAATATGGTTAGCTGGATGGTCTCCAGTTTTGCTCAGCCCGAGGTAGCGGATGAATTTGGACCGCGTCTGGCCAGTGGCGAATGGCTGGGTTCCTATTGCCTGACCGAGCCCGGCGCTGGATCGGATGCGGCCAGCCTGCGTACTCGGGCCACGCGTGAGGGGGATGCCTATCTGCTCAATGGTTCTAAGATGTTTATCTCCGGCGCTGGCAGTACGCAGCTTCTGGTAGTGATGGCGCGTACGGGCAGCATGGAATCCGGTGCCAAGGGCATTTCTGCTTTTGTGGTGCCGGCCGATGCCGAGGGTATCGATTATGCGCCGTGTGAGAATAAGCTCGGCTGGAATAGCCAGCCAACGCGCTTAGTCACCTTTGAGCAGGTGCGGATTCCGGCCCGCTATCGCTTGGGCGAAGAAGGCGAGGGTTTTAAATTTGCGATGAAGGGCTTGGACGGTGGGCGGATTAATATCGCCACCTGCTCTATCGGTGCTGCGCAAGCCGCGCTGAACTTGGCTGCCCAGTATGTGCAGGAGCGCCAGCAGTTTGGTCAGCCACTGGCTGAGTTTCAGACAGTGCAATTTAAGCTGGCGGATATGCTGACTGAACTGATTGCGGCACGCCAGATGGTGCGGCTGGCGGCGTTTAAGCTGGATCAGGCTGATCCAGAGGCCGCTGCCTATTGTGCGATGGCCAAGCGCTTTGCCACTGATGTCTGTTTTCAAGTGATCGATGAAGCGCTGCAGCTACATGGTGGATACGGCTATATCCGTGATTATCCGTTAGAGCGCTATCTGCGTGATGCACGCGTGCATCGCATTCTGGAAGGAACAAACGAAGTGATGCGGTTGATTATTGCGCGTCGTCTTTTAAAAGAAGGTGTTTTAGAGGTGCTGAACTAATGACTGATTTATTGAAGTATGAGCAACGTGGACATATCGGCCTGATCACGATTCACAATCCACCAGCCAATACCTGGAATGCTGAGTCCTTGGCAGGGTTGAAAACGCTGATCGAAAAGCTCAATGCAGATCGGGAAATCTATGCGCTGGTGATCACTGGCGACGGGGAGAAGTTCTTCTCTGCTGGTGCTGATTTGAATCAGTTTGCGGCTGGAGATCGTGCCGTGGCTTGGGAAATGTCACGCCTGTTCGGTCTGGCATTTGAAGCGCTGACTGATTTTCGTGGTGTATCGATTGCCGCGATTAATGGTTATGCGATGGGCGGTGGGCTGGAGTGTGCCCTCTCTTGTGATCTGCGCGTGGCAGAAGAGCAGGCGCAGATGGCGCTCCCTGAAGCACGCGTTGGGCTGCTGCCCTGTGCCGGTGGTACCCAGAATCTACCTTGGTTAGTCGGTGAAGGCTGGGCCAAGCGGATGATTCTTTGCGGCGAGCGTGTCACGGCAGCCAAGGCTTTGGAGATCGGCCTGGTTGAAGAAGTGGTGCCCAAGGGGCAGGCGTTGAACCGTGCGCTGGAATTGGCGGAGATGGCGTGCCAGCAATCGCCTTCTTCCATCGCCTCATGCAAAAAATTAGTGATGCATGCGCGAACAGGCAGCCAGCATGAACAAGGCTGGCGCTTAGAGCGTGAACTCTTTGTCGATTTGTTCGCGACAGAAGATCAGCGTGAAGGTGTGCAGGCTTTTTTGAACAAGCGCACCCCTGAATGGAAAAACCGCTAGGAGATCAGCATGAGTGATCAACCTTTGTTGCTCAGTGAGCTGCCACTGGCCGATGGGCGCGTGATCGCGGTCGCTTGCCTGAATGCGCCACGGGCACTGAACGCCCTTTCTTTAGAAATGATCGAGCAGCTCTTACCGCAGATGCAGGCTTGGGCCAAGGATGCGCGGGTGGCGGCGGTTTGGCTTGAAGGTGCGGGTGAAAAAGCCTTCTGTGCTGGCGGGGATATCGTTGCCCTCTATCGTTCCATGACGGACTATGCCGCCAGTAATGATCCTGCGCAACGTAACCCCTATGCTGAGCATTTCTTTACGCAAGAGTATCGTTTGGATTACCTGATCCACACCTATCCGAAGCCGGTGATTGTTTGGGGTCATGGCATCATTATGGGTGGAGGTATGGGGTTGTTTGCTGGTGCCAGCTGCCGTGTGGTCACTGAGCAATCACGTCTGGCCATGCCGGAAGTCAGCATCGGTCTTTATCCTGATGTCGGCGGCAGTTGGTTCCTCAATCGGATGCCTGGGCGCGTGGGTCTCTTCTTGGGCTTGACCGGCGCGCAGATGAATGCAGCCGATGCGCTGTGGCTGGGTTTGGCTGATCGCTTCGTGCGCCATGAATCTAAGGCAACCGTGCAGCAGCAGCTGATGCAAAGCGACTGGTCGCGACCGGCGCAGCAGGTGATCCATCAGGTCTTGCGCGCTCATGAGGCGCAGTCTTGGTCAGCTTTGCCTGAATCTCCTGTGCAGCAGCACTATGCGCAGATTCAGGCTTTAACCGATGCCGCTACCCCTAGAGCGCTGATTGAGCAGCTACTGGCAGCAGAAGTTGAATCCCCCTGGTTGGCTCGCGCACTGAAGAGTTTGGCCGCGGGTTCAACAACCTCAATGCTGTTGATTCCTGCTCAGCTTGAGCGGTGTCGCCATGCCTCGCTAAAAGAGGTCTTTCAGCAGGAGCTGAATCTCTCCGTGCAGGCTGCCTTGCAAGGCGAATTTACTGAGGGTATTCGCGCCCTTTTGATTGATAAGGATAAAACACCTCGCTGGCGCTACCCCAGTGTGAGGGAGGTGGAGGCCAGCTGGATAGAAGGCTTTTTTGCCCCGCTATGGCCAGAATCCCCGCTGAAGGATTTGTGATCGGATCTCGGCGCACTGAGTGCGCCTTGGATCAACGCCAGCATCAACAAAAACAACAGGAGTTGCGTGATGAGTCAAATCGCTTTTATCGGTTTAGGCAACATGGGTGGGCCGATGGCCCAGAATTTAGTCAAGGCAGGGCATCAGGTGCGCGGATTTGATCTGAGTGCCGCAGCGCTGGAGGCACTTCAAACCGCTGGTGGGCAGGCTGCGGCCAGCGCGACTGAGGCAGTGCAGGGCGCTGAAGTGGTGATCTCGATGCTGCCCAATGGGCAGCTGGTGGAGCAGCTTTATCTTGGTGAAGGCGGACTCTTTGCCCAGTTACCCGCAGGCTGTTTGGTGATCGATTCCTCGACCATTGCGGCGGAATCTGCCCAGCGTGTGGGGCAGGCGGCAGAGGCCGCTGGTATCCGCTTTATTGATGCGCCGGTTTCTGGTGGTGTCGGTGGCGCGCAGGCTGGGACGCTTAGTTTTATTGTGGGCGGCAGTGAGGCAGACTTTGCTGCGGCACAACCCCTGCTGGCGGCGATGGGCAAGAACCTCTTTCATGCCGGTGGTGTTGGGGCGGGGCAGATTGCCAAAATCTGCAATAACCTGCTGCTGGCGGTGCTGATGGCGGGCACAACCGAGGCTCTAGCGCTGGGAGTGAAGAATGGGCTGGATCCAGCGGTCTTATCCCAGATTATGCAACAAAGCTCGGGCGGTAACTGGGTGCTGAATGTCTATAATCCTTGGCCGGGTGTGATGGAACAGGCGCCTGCTTCACGCGAGTATCAGGGTGGCTTCCAAGTGGATTTGATGGCGAAGGACCTCGG
>SKOQ01000078.1 GCA_007119985.1 Marinospirillum sp. | reverse complement strand
GTTTGAGGCTGCGTGCTTCGAGGCCGCCAGGCAGGGCCGTAGCTTGGCGCTTATTCTTATCTTCGCTCAGCCAGCTGGGGCGCAGGCTAAAACGTCCCAGTTCAGCATGCTGCCAGTTGAGCTGAGCACTGAGGTTCAACTGCTCAATGGCATGACCATCCTGCCCAAAAGCGCCAGATCTGAGTGTATAGCCTTCATCGCGACGCCAGTCAGCATGGGCTTCGAACTGTATCGCTTCTCCAGCTAAAGCAAGGCTGGCTTGAACTTGACCGCGATCGAGTCCATCGCCATCGCCTTGGTCACCGAGTGTGCCAGCTGTGGCTTGAATACGATAACCAGAGCGGCTGGTTTGGCGAGTAATGATATGGATGACACCGCCCATCGCTGAGGAGCCATAAAGAGCAGAGGTGGCTCCGCGCACCACTTCAATGCGCTCGACATCGGTGATGGCAATTTGAGTGAGATCCACGCTGTTGCCTGTCGAGGCGATGGCAGGTACGCCATTGATCAGAATCAGTACCCGCTCACTATCCAGCCCTTGCATCCAGACTTCCTGTCCTTCCTTGCCGTGTGTGGTGCGCAGGTAAACACCAGGCAGCTGGCGCAGGGCCTCTGCAAGGTTGCGTGCTTGTTGCCGATCCAGAGTGCTGCGATCGATCACCTGGGTACGAACAGGGCTGGTTTCAAGACTGCGGGCTGTTCTGGTTCCGGTCACCACCATTGGGCTGAGTTGAGCCGTGTGCCAGCTGGACGAGTGGCTCTCGGCAGCTTGCTCAGCCGCTTGAATGTTGCCAAAGCCAGACAAGACCAGCAGGGGTAGGCAGCCTAGAGCGCGGGCGAGTGGAGAAGGTGAAAGAAAAGAATAGCCAGCCATGATGCTCCTCAGAATCAGTCGGCACTCAGGTGGTGTTTCGACCAGCAAGAAGACGAAACCTGAGTGGATCTGGATGCTTTGGCTGGCTGGAGGCAAGACCTCATGGCTGGCTAGGGTGATAAATAATAATCTAAAAGATTCTCTAGTCAATATGAGAATCAAAATCATTGACGTGCAGGCCAGGGCGAGATTAAGCTAGGCGCTAGCCAGCTACAGGATCAACCTCAGCCAGCCATGATCGATTTTTGCCTGATGTTTTCAGGCTTTCTGCATTTCTCCTAAAAAAAGCTGATTATGAGGATTCACTATGTCCACTGCCTTTGCGACGCCAACACACACGCCGAGCGATCTCTACCTTGCACTACAAGAAAAACGCGCTCAGCAAGCTCCTGGCTATTTTGTTGATTGGGCGCGTAGCCTGAATACCAGCGAAGGGGCGCTACAAGCGGCCCGCATCGGGCAGGAAAAGGTTTGGCCAATCCGTGATGTGATACAGGTGCTGCGTGCACTGCCCAGTTTAGGGCATGTTTTGGCGATCACACGTAATCTCGGTGTGGTGCATGAGTTCAAGGGGACTTATCCCGAACCCAAACTGGGCGAAGCGGGCAGCCACCCAACAGGCTTGTTTTTGGATATTGGTGGATTGGATCTGCGCTTGATGCTGAGCCATTGGTATTGGGGTTGCGCGATTGAAGAAGAAACGCCAAAGGGCACGCGACGCTGTTTACAATTTTTTGATCAATATGGCAGTGCGGTGCATAAAACCTTTGCGCTAGAAGAAACAGACCTCCAAGCCTGGCAAGCGCTGGTTGAGCAGCACACGGATACTTCAGCTCAGGCAGCGGCCCCTGATTTTTTACCCGAGCCAGAACCAGAACAGCATCTGCCAGCGGCCAGTCCGAGCCAGGTCGAAGCGGAATGGCGGCAGATCAAGGATGTGCATCAGTTTTTCGGTTTGTTGCGTCGTCATCGCCTCTCACGCTTTGCGGCCTTACAAAGTGTACCTGCTGATCTGAGTCGTCCGGTCCCTGTGACGGCGTTCAATACACTGGTTGATGCTGCCGCTGCGGCCAAGATCGAGGTGATGTTTTTTGTCGGCAGCCGGGGTTGTGTGCAGATCTATACCGGCCAGGTCTCGGGCATCAAGCCGATGCGTGGTTGGTTGAATCTGTTTGAAGAGAACTTCACCCTGCATGCCAATCCAGAAGAGTTTGCCTATGCCTTTGTTACGCGCAAGCCACAAAGCGGCGGTTGGGTTTCGAGCCTAGAAGTCTTTAATGCGGCTGGTCAACTTCAGGTGCAGATGTATGGGCGTCGTGATGAAGGGCAGCCAGAACAGGCCGCTTGGACAGCGATGATTGATGCCCTGCCTGATTTAGCTTAAGGAGCCTTCTATGTTGTGCTCTGCCCTGCTCGGCTGGCGTGATCGCCTGCTGCTCTTGCTCTTGCTCATTGTTCCGGCAGTGGCATCTGCCGAGCGCGTCATCAGTCTTGGAGGGGATGTCACTGAGCTGGTGTATGCCTTGGGTGCGGGTGATCGACTGATAGGTCGAGATACCACCAGTCAATACCCGCAGGCAGCGCTGGATTTACCCGATGTTGGCTATCTGCGTCAGCTGTCATTGGAAGGCATTCTCTCCTTGCGTCCAGATCTGGTGCTGCTGAGTGATGCCGCACGGCCTGCGCCCTTGGCTGAGCGGCTGGCGGCGGCTGGGGTGCGTGTGGTGCGTGTGCCTCATCAGCAGGATCTGGCTGGTGTTGAGCATAAAATCCACGTGATTGCTGAGGCATTATCGCGCCAGGCCGCCGGTGTCGAGCTGATCCGTGCTTTTCAGCAGGATGTGGCGCGCTTGCAACAGGCCACTGAGGAACATGCTGGATGGCAGGCGGTGTTTATTCTCAACCATGGTGGCATGGGCGCGCCTTTAGTTGCGGGGCAGGGTTCATCCGCAGCGCAAATGCTTGATTTAGCGGGAGTGGATAATGCCGCCGCCGCCCTGCAAGGCTATCGCCCTCTGAGTGCAGAGGGTTTGATCCAAGCCCGTCCAGAGGTGGTGATTGTGACTGAGGCCGGTTTGCGAGCACTGGGAGGCGAGGCAGGTTTATGGCGTCTCCCCGGTGTGCGCCAAACCCCCGCAGGACGAGCAGGGCGCTATCTTGTTGTTGATGATTTGGCCTTTCTTGGATTTGGCCCACGCACACCCGATGAGCTAGTGCGCCTTCGGCAGGCGCTGATGGCCTTTTCTTCTTAATGACCATGATCAGTAGGTAGTTCCGTTGAGTATGACAAGATCTTCACGACCGAGTTGGTCAATCACCCAAGCGCTGATCGGCTTAACGCTGATTCTGTTAGCCAGCTTGTTACTGGCCGCGCAACTGGGTGCTTTATCCTTGGGCCCTTGGCAGGCCCTGACTGGTCAGATGAGCGCGCAAGATTGGCAGCTGTGGAGCGCAATTCGCTTGCCCCGCCTCGCCTTGGCTTTGCTGGTGGGGGCCAGTTTGGCCCTCGCTGGTGCCGCCATGCAGGGTTTGTTTCGTAACCCCTTAGCCGACCCAGGTTTGCTCGGTGTGTCCAGCGGAGCTGGGTTTGCAGTGGGTTTATGGATACTGCTGCCGTGGACTGAGTGGTTACCAGAGGTCTGGCAATGGCAAGGGCAGATGATCATGGCCTGTCTTGGAGGCTGGTTAACCTGCTGGCTGATTTTTCGGCTGGGCCGTGGTGGTCAGGCTTCGATGCTCTGGTTGCTGCTGGCGGGTTTAGCGATTAACACCCTCGCTGGTGCCGCCAGCGGCTTGTTGAGTTATCTGGCCGATGATCAGCAGCTGCGCCAAATGAGTCTTTGGGGCATGGGCGGGCTGGGCTTTGTGAGCGGCACGGAACTGCTGTTCGGCTTGCTGCTGATTCTGCCTGGCTTGGCCTTGCTGCTCAGCGTGCGCCGTGATTTGGATGTTTTGCAGCTGGGTGATCAGGCGGCCGCCAATAGTGGGTTGAATACCCATGCCCTGCGGCGCAAGGTCGTGCTTGGCACTGCGCTCGCCGTTGGTGGCAGTGTCGCGTTGGCAGGCATTATTGGCTTTTTGGGCCTGATGGTGCCGCATCTGTTGCGGATGATTTTTGGTCCAGGCCATCGCTTATTACTGCCAGCGGCCGCACTGGGTGGCGCAAGCTTGTTACTGGTGGCTGATGCCTTGGCGCGGACACTCGCAGCACCTGCAGAAATCCCGGTGGGTTTGCTCACCAGTTTGCTGGGCGGTCCCTATTTTCTGTGGATGCTGGCGCGAGGGCGTCAAGC
Organism: Marinospirillum sp.; assembly: GCA_007119985.1. GTDB lineage: Bacteria > Pseudomonadota > Gammaproteobacteria > Pseudomonadales > Halomonadaceae > Marinospirillum. The sequence goes on along the minus strand of SKOQ01000078.1, from coordinate 22,868 downwards.
CAGTCAGGAGCGGATATGAACAGCTGCTTAAAAGCCGAAGACCTTGGCCTGTGCACTCGTGGTCACCAGCGCTTGCAAGGTGTCAGTTTTGCACTGCAGCCGCAAGAGATACTGGTTGTTTGTGGGCCAAATGGTGCGGGCAAATCGACACTACTGGATTTGCTTAGTGGTGATCAGCAGCCCACCCGTGGTCAGGTCTGGTTGCAAGATCAGCCCCTATCCAGCTTCTCTGCCAGTCAGCAAGCGCATCTGCGCGCACGTCTAGCGCAGGATTATCCGGTGCATTTTGATTTTCTGGCTCAGGAGGTGGTCGCTTTTGGCCGCTTTAGCTGGCCAGAGAGTGAGGCAGAAACGCAAGCTATTGTTGCCCAAGCCATGCAGGCAGCCGGTTGTGCACATCTGGCTCAACGGGCCATTACCCAGCTTTCAGGTGGTGAGCGCCAGCGTGTTCAATTGGCCCGCGTGCTGGCGCAGGTGTGGCAGGTTGAGCAAGGTGTGCTGCTGCTGGATGAACCTCTTTCTGCGCAGGATCTGGGGCAGCAGCAGTGGATTTTTCGCCAGCTCAAGCAGTTAGCCCGCCAGAAAAACTGGGGCATTCTCTGTGTTTTGCATGATCTGAACCTGGCGCAGCTCTTTGCTGATCGCGTGTTGCTTTTAGCGCAAGGGCAACAGCTTGCTTGGGGGCCACCGCAGGAAGTGCTCTGTCTAGAGCGTTTGAGCCTCACCTATCAAGCTGAACTCACGGCTTATCAACATCCGATGAAAGCGCACCAGCTGGTGATGCTGGATGATTAAAAAGAGCCTCATTGCAGGGGATGCAGTGAGGCTCAATTGAATAATGATAAAAAAGGCTAGGAAGCCTCTGATTAACTACTGCGCTTGGTCATACTGCGTTGAAATTGGGTCTCAAAATGCTCATTTACTCCGTGTAAACTCCGCTTTTTCGATCAATTTCGCCTTGCCTGACCTGTGCTCGTGACGTTGATCAGAGGTTCCCTAGCCGAGCTGCGTAATCGCGATTCGATCTGGGTGTGTTGTGACAGGCACTGCCGCTGGAGCGGCCAATCCCAGATTATTCTTCTCAAAAACACGATCGGCGCGATAGCTTGAGCGCACCATTGGGCCAGAAGGAACTTCCATAAAGCCTTTGGCTAAACCGACTTCACGATAGTGGTTAAATTCTTCTGGTGTGACATAGCGCTCCACTGGAAGGTGGTTCTTGGTCGGGCGTAAATACTGGCCGAGTGTCACAATATCCACGCCAATAGCGCGCAGGTCATCAAAGGTTTGGAAGATCTCTTCGTCTGTCTCACCCAGTCCAACCATGATGCTGGTTTTGGTGATTACATCAGGACGATACTCTTTTGCATACTCCAACACACGGAGCGTTTTTTCATAGCCCGCGCGCTTATCACGCACTGGATGGGTCAGGCGGCGCACGGTTTCGACATTCTGCGCAAAAACTTCTAAGCCTGAATCCAATACGGTTCGAATATGCGCCTCAACGCCGTTGAAATCGGGCGTCAGGGCCTCAACCACCACTTCAGGCGTTCTGGATTTGATGGCGGTAATACAGGCTGCATAGTGGGCAGCGCCGCCATCGTCCAGATCATCACGATCAACAGACGTCAGCACGATATAGCGCAAGGCCATCAGCTCAACCGATTTGGCGGTGTTGATCGGCTCATCCTGATCAAGCCAGCCCTTCGGGTTGCCGGTATCGACGGCACAAAAGCGACAAGCACGCGTACAGACTGAACCCATCACCATAATGGTTGCCGTACCCGAGTTCCAGCATTCGCCAATATTGGGGCAATGGGCTTCTTGGCAGACGGTACTTAATTTATGTTCATTGACATTCTTCATGACCGCATTAAAGCGTTCACCTGCTGGCATTTTGGCACGTAGCCACTCAGGTTTGCGTGTTGTGCTGTCTTCATTGGCATAGTGAGATTGCTTGATGCCATCTTTGATCGCAGCAATCCCTTGCTCGGTTTTAAATTTTTGTCCACTGGAGATACGGGGTTCACTTTGACTCATCGGATGCTGCGCTCCATTGATTGCTCGTGGCGTCCTCATCATACAAAGATGGGGGTGAATGGGATGGCCCTATTCTAGCACTAGTTGATGGTGGAAGATGAGTGGAAGTATAAAGCCTTCTAGCAAGCCTGCTATGATGGATTCAGTCGAGGCGATGTGATGAATAGGCATAAAAAAACCCCAGCCGAAGCTGGGGTTTGAGGGTTGGCTCGCCCTCATTCAGCGAGCCAGGCCGACTTACATCATGCCGCCCATACCACCCATGCCGCCCATATCACCCATGCCGCCAGCTGGCTTCTCTTCTGGAATCTCAGAAACCATGCACTCGGTGGTGATCATCAGGCCGCCAACAGAAGCTGCCGATTGCAGCGCTGTACGTGTGACTTTGGCTGGATCAAGAACACCCATCTCAACCAGATCGCCATACACGCCAGTTTGTGCGTTGTAACCGAAGTTACCGCTGCCTTCTTTGACCTTGGCCACGATGACAGACGCTTCTTCACCTGCGTTGGTGACGATCTGGCGCAGAGGCGCTTCCATCGCACGCAGGGCAATCGCGATACCGTGGTTCTGATCTTCGTTGTCGCCTTTCAGATCTTTGATAGAAGACAGAACGCGGATCAGTGCTGTACCACCACCGGCAACAACGCCTTCTTCTACTGCGGCGCGTGTTGAGTGGAGCGCGTCTTCAACACGGGCTTTTTTCTCTTTCATTTCGACTTCTGTTGCTGCGCCCACACGAATGACGGCAACACCGCCAGCCAGTTTGGCCAGACGCTCTTGCAGTTTTTCACGGTCATAGTCAGAAGAAGTTTCTTCCATCTGTGCACGGATCTGCTTGACGCGTGCTTCGATGTCTTGCTGGCTACCAGAGCCATCAATGATCGTGGTGCTTTCTTTAGTCAGAACAGCGCGCTTGGCGGTGCCCAGGTGCTCAACTGTGGCGTTTTCTAAAGTCAGGCCCACTTCTTCAGAAATCACGGTGCCATTGGTCAGAATAGCGATGTCTTGCAGCATCGCCTTACGACGATCACCAAAGCCAGGTGCTTTCGCTGCAGCGACTTTGACGATGCCGCGCATGTTGTTGACAACCAGAGTCGCCAGCGCTTCGCCTTCGATATCTTCAGCGATGATCAGCAGTGGCTTACCGGCTTTTGCAGTGCCTTCAAGAACAGGCAGCAGCTCACGGATGTTAGAGATCTTTTTGTCAACCAGTAGGATGTAGGGGTCTTCCAACTCTGCTGACATGTTGTCTTGGTTGGTGACAAAGTAGGGCGAGATGTAGCCACGGTCGAACTGCATACCTTCAACCACTTCCAGCTCATCTTCAAAACCACGGCCTTCATCAACAGTGATGACGCCTTCTTTGCCCACTTTTTCCATAGCTTCAGCAATGATTTCACCAATGCGTGTGTCGCCATTGGCAGAAATGGTACCAACTTGGGCGATGGATTTGGTGTCAGTGCAAGGCTTGGCCAGTTTTTTGATTTCGATCACGGCGGCAGCAACGGCTTTATCAATACCGCGCTTCAGGTCCATGGGGTTCATGCCGGCAGTCACGACCTTGAAGCCATCGTTGACAATAGCTTGCGCCAGAACAGTGGCCGTGGTGGTGCCGTCACCAGCTGCATCAGAAGTCTTAGACGCGACTTCTTTAACCATTTGTGCGCCCATGTTTTCGAACTTGTCTTTCAGTTCGATTTCTTTGGCGACAGAAACACCATCTTTAGTGACAGTGGGGGCGCCAAAAGATTTTTCGAGTACAACATTGCGACCTTTAGGGCCTAAGGTTGTTTTAACGGCATCGGCGAGGATGTTGACACCAGCGACCATGCGTTTACGAGCATCATCACCAAAACGGACGTCTTTAGCTGCCATGTTGAATATTCCTATATCTCTGTGAATTGAACTGACTTATTAAAAAGGTACCTATGAAGCTTAGGCTTCGAGAACACCGAAGACTTCGCTTTCAGTCAGAATTAACAGCTCTTCGCCATCAATTTTTACAGTGCTACCTGCATAGCTGCCGAAAATAACCTTGTCACCGACTTGGAGAGACAAAGGACGCAGCTGGCCATCAACAAAACGGCCTTCACCGATAGCAATGACTTCACCTTGCTGGGGCTTTTCTTTTGCGCTGCCAGGCAGAACAATACCGCCAGGAGTCGTGGTTTCTTCTTCAGTACGACGAACGACCACGCGATCGTGCAAAGGACGGATTTTCATTGCTGAATGTCTCCTAGTTAATCACTATGAGGCGAAAGCCTCGACTTAAAAAAGTCTGTCTTGACACTGAGGTCTTTGACAGGCGTTGTTATAAGGATCAAGCCAAGGCTTGGTCCGGAATTCTGTGTTGCTCCCCACTAAATGGGGATGGGCAAGAGGATTTCAAGGGCGGAAAAAAGATTTTTTATTAATCCTCTTTTTTTTCGTATTCACCCTCCAGCACTTGAGGGCGATGCGCCTTGTGTTGTGGGCGAGCCGAACTTGAACCTGTACGGTCGACCTGCTCAAAATCAGGTGCGTCGGCTCTTCTTGCCTGTCCATCATAAGTGGTGCCTACAGCGCTGTTTTTCAAGGGGAGAAGCAAAAATTTTCTACTGATCGGAATCAGGAGCAGCAGGGCGATAAAGTCGCTGATAAAACCGGGAATTAAAAAGAGAACGCCGGCCAGACCTAACGCCATGCTTTCCAGCAAGAGGGGCAAGGGTGTTTCGCGGCGCATGAGTTTTTCGCGCAGCTGCAATGAAATTTTTCGCCACTCCATCTGGACTAAGAGCAGACCGATTAAGGCCGTGCCGATAATCAGCAGTAGGGTGTTGAATCCACCCGCTTGTTGGCCAATTTCAATCATCAGCCAGATTTCGGCCAGCGGCCACACAAGAAGAAAAAACAGAAGGGGCATAGGAAGGCATCCTTAAGAGTGTAAAGAAGTTATGGTGCCACATTGGTGTATTTCAAGGTGCATGTTTCAAAAATAAAGCTCTAGAGCTGAGCGAGCATGCCAAGAGGCAGCAGCGTCAGCAACATCAACCAAGAGGGCCAGCGCCAGATTTGGAGCAGCAGTACACCTAAAATGACAAGCATTAAATCATAGGGTTGATGCACGCTGGAGGTGAAGAGGGGATCATAGAGAACAGCGCCGAGCAGGCCGACGACACTCGCATTGACGCCGCGCAAGATGGCTTGTGCGTTCTGATCAGCTTGCAGCCGCGCCCAGTAGGGGAGTAGGGCAACCAGAATCAACAGGCCAGGCAGAAAAAGTGCCACCAGCGCAACCAAAGCGCCCACCCACAAGGGCCAGCCTGTTGGCACCAGAGCGCCAAGATAAGCGGCAAAGGTAAAGAGTGGGCCAGGGACCGCCTGTGCAAGACCATAGCCAGCAAGAAAAGCCTCATGACCCATCCAGCCAGCTTGCACGATTTCTGCCTCCAGCATGGGGAGTACAACATGACCGCCACCAAAAACCAACGCGCCGGCACGATAGAAACGATCAAAGATCTGCACCAGGCTAGGCTCACCTTGGCTGAGCAGGGGGAGGAGCAACAGGAGAAGTAGAAAAAGAATCAGCGTAAGCCAGGCAACCCAGGGTTGGATAAGCAACAGAGGCGCGGTGGCGACCTGATTTTGTTGGCGGGGTGTTTGAAGCAAGAACCAGCCGAGTCCGCCACCGATCAGCAGTGTAACTAGCGGGGTCAGTGGCCCAAGCCAGGGTGAGCATCCCAGCATCAGGAGCGCAGCCAGCACTCCTAGCGTGGCCGTCGCACGATCATGACAGAGCTGCTGGCGCATGCCCCAGACAGCATGGGCGACCACGATCACGGCCATTAACTTTAAGCTGGCCACGAAATGGCTGCCCCATCCTTCTTGAAAAGTGAGCCCGATCCACGCTGCGGTCAAGAGAAGGAGTGCCGATGGCAGAGTAAAGGCGACCCAAGCGGCAAGGCCACCCCGCCAGCCAGCGCGTTGTAGCCCAAGTGCAAAGCCCATTTGACTACTGGCTGGGCCGGGTAAAAACTGACACAAAGCGAGCAGGTCTGCGAACTGCTGCTCACTGAGCCAAGCGCGGCGCTCTACAAACTCGTTACGAAAGTAGGCCAGATGCGCGATGGGTCCACCGAAAGAAGTCAGACCGAGCCAGAGAAAGGAGCGAAAGACTTCGAACCAGTGATGCATTTAGGAAACCCCTGATTAACTATTGCGCTTGCTTATACTGCGTTGAAATTGGCCTCCATGCTCATTGACTCCGTGTCAACTCCGCTTTTTCGTTCAATTTCGCCTGCGACCGACATGGATGTAGGAACTGCAGCAATTCCTCTGGAACGAATGCTGCCCTGACCTGTGCTCATGATATTGATCCGAGGCTCCTTAGACTCCAGATTTAAATGGTCAGATTGGCATCAAAGTAAGACGCTTTGATGAAATCTGCAACTTAAGTCTTAATGCGGCAGACTTCTAGGTCATTCTTTTTTGCAGATCTGTGGGGTTGGGTATTTCGCATCTGCGAGATGATGCGCTATATTGTCATAAGTGAACTCACTGACAGGGTGGAGTCACCTGCTTCAAGCTGTGTTTACTGGAGATTCCCAGCTCAGATATTAAAAGAACAGCTGAGCTGGTCAGTCCTTTTTTGTAGGTACTTTTTTAAAGCGCTTTTGAAAAGTGCTTTTCAAATACTGCGAGGTGAATGATGCAAGTGAAGAATGCGGTGATCGCGATTACAGGTGGCGGCCAGGGTCTTGGACGCGCTATGGCGCTTGAGCTGGCAGCTCAGGGGGCCAAGCTGGCCTTAATTGATTTGAATGAAGAAAAATTGCAAGAAACCGTTGCGCTGGTGAAAGAAGCCGGAAGCGAAGCCCACTACTATTTGGCGAATGTGGCTGATGAGCCTGTGGTTGAGCAGACTTTTGAGCAGATCGTGCGTGATTTTGGCACCTTAGATGCACTGGTTAACAATGCGGGTATTACTCGTGATGGCTTGTTGATCAAAGCCAAAGACGGCGAAATCGTGAAGAAGATGAGCCTGTCGAGCTGGCAGCAGGTTTTAGATGTCAACCTGACGGGTGTGTTCCTGTGTGGCCGTGAAGCCGCTGCGCAGATGATCAAGCGGGGCAAGAAGGGCGTGATTATCAACATCTCTTCTATTTCGCGTGCGGGCAACATGGGGCAGACCAACTACTCGGCGGCCAAGGCCGGTGTGGTCGCTATGGCCGTGACCTGGGCTAAAGAGCTGGCGCGCTATGGCATCCGCACTGGTGCGATCGCTCCTGGCTTTATTGCCACGGAGATGGTGGCCGCGATGCCAGAAGAGGTATTGGGTAAGATTACGGCTGGCATTCCGCTGAAGCGTTTAGGCGAGCCATCAGAGATAGCACTGTCTGTGCGCTATATTATCGAGAATGAGTACTTCTCTGGTCGTGTGATCGAATGCGACGGTGCGCTGCGTATCTAGTCGTTGCACTCATTGAGGCGCCGCACCCAGAAACAATAAAGCCACTCCCTTGGGAGTGGCTTTTTTTACGGCGTGTCTTGCTGTCAGTCTTACAGGCGTTCAAAGACCGTGGCAACACCCTGACCCATACCGATACACATGGTCGCGAGGCCGAAGGTGGCATCACGCTGTTCCATGACATTCAGTAAGGTGGTGCAGATACGTGAGCCTGAGCATCCCAGTGGGTGACCCAGTGCAATCGCACCGCCATTCAGGTTGACCTTCTCTTCCATCTTGTCGATGAGTTTGAGATCTTTCAGAACGGGCAGACCTTGTGCAGCAAAGGCTTCGTTCAGCTCAACAATATCGATATCATCAACAGTCAGGCCAGCGGCTTTCAGTGCCTGCTTAGAGGCAGGAACTGGGCCATAGCCCATGATGGATGGATCGCAGCCAGCTACGCCCATTGAGCGCACTTTTGCCAGCGGCTTCAGGCCCAATGCTTGCGCTTTTTCGTAGCTCATCAGCAGCATGGCAGAGGCACCCACAGACAGGGCAGACGAGGTGCCCGCAGTGACGGTACCGTTGCGTGGATCAAACACAGGCTTGAGCTGCGCCAGCGTCTCGACGGTCGTTTCTGGACGAATCACTTCGTCTTGCAGAATCATCTTGCGACGACCTTCTGCATCATGGCCTTCAACGCCAATGATTTCTTTCTTGAAACGACCTTCGAGTGTGGCTTCATAGGCCAGACGGTGTGAGCGTGCGCCCATCTCATCTTGCTGCTGACGGCTGATACCATGCATCTTACCGAGCAGTTCTGCAGTTAGACCCATCATCATCGCGGCCTTGGCTGCGTATTTGCTTGCGGCTGGGTTGACGTCCACGCCATGTGCCATAGGCACGTGATCCATATGCTCCACACCACCGATCAGGTAAAAATCACCCAGGCCAGCCTGGATGTTCGCACCAGCGATGTGCAGTGCCGTCATCGACGAGCCGCACAGACGGTTCACTGTTTGTGCAGGAACAGACAAGGGGATACCGGTCATGATGGCCGCATTACGTGCGACGTTCATTGACTGCTCCAGTGTCTGGTTGACGCAGCCCCAGATGATATCTTGCAGTTCAGCAGGATTCAGATTGGGGTTGCGATCAAACAGCGCTTGCATCACAGCAGCGGACAGGTTTTCTGCACGAACATTGCGGAAGGCACCGTTTTTGGCTTTGCCCATCGCGGTGCGCACACCATCAACGACGACGATATCACGAGGTTGAAGACTCATTATTATTCTCCTGAATTCGGTTGATTAAGCGTAGAAACGCTTGCCTTGGGCGGCCATCTCACGCAGCTTGTCAGTCACGTGATAAAGCGGGCCGAGATCGGCCAAGGAATCAGCAAGCTGAACAAAAGCGTCAACACCCATCGCGTCAATGTAACGCAGCGCACCACCACGGAAGGGAGGGAAGCCAATGCCGTAGATCAGCGCCATATCTGCTTCTGCTGCGGTTTCAACGATGCCATCTTCGAGGCAGCGGACTGTCTCCAGGCACAGAGGCACCATCATGCGTGCAATAATCTGCTCGTCAGTCAGTTCGCGCTTGTCTTGGATCAGCGGCTCGATCAAGCCATAGGTTGATGCATCGGCCACCTTCTTCGGCTTGCCTTTACGGTCTTCTTCATACTTGTAGAAACCGGTCGCATTCTTCTGACCCAAGCGGCCTGCTTCGTACATGATGTTCAGGACAGTTTTGCCATCACGCTTCATGCGATCAGGGAAGCCTTCTGCCATGACGTCATTGGCGTGAACTGCGGTGTCCAGACCGACGACATCAAGCAGGTAAGCTGGGCCCATCGGCCAGCCAAACTTCTCCATAACCTTGTCGACTTTTTGGAAGTCTGCGCCATGCTCAACCAGGCCGATAAAGCCACCAAAGTAAGGGAAGAGGACACGGTTGACCAGGAAGCCGGGGCAGTCATTGACGACGATAGGCGTTTTGCCCATTTGCTTGGCGTAGGTCACCGTCGCGGCAATGGCTTTTTCAGATGATTTTTCGCCACGAATGACTTCAACCAAAGGCATACGGTGAACAGGGTTAAAGAAGTGCATACCGCAGAAGTTTTCTGGGCGCTTCAGGTTTTCAGCCAGGCTGGTGATCGAGATGGTTGAGGTGTTCGAGGTGATGATGGCATCTTCCGCGACCTTGTCTTCCAGCTCAGCCAAGACGGCTGCCTTGATTTTGGGATTCTCAACAACCGCTTCTACAGTCAGCTCAACATCAGCAAAGTCACCATAGGACAGCGTAGGGCGAATACGGCCCAGTGCTTCTGCCATTTGTGCGGGTGTGATTTTTTTGCGCTCAACCTGCTTGCCAAGCAGCTTGCTGGCTTCTTTCAGGCCCAGTTGCAGTGCCGCTTCATTGATGTCTTTCATCATGATAGGCGTGCCTTTGGAGGCAGACTGGTAGGCGACACCGCCACCCATGATACCGGCACCCAGTACGGCTGCTTTCTTGACAGCAGAAACCTGCTTCTCATAGGCCGAAGCTTTTTTCTTGATCAGCTGATCGCTGAGGAAGAGGCCGACCAGGTTGAAGCACACCTCGGTCTTGGCCATTTTAGCGAAGATCTTGGCTTCAATTTCTTGGGCCTTTTCACGACCGGCTGTTGCGCCCTTTTGAATGGCCTTGATCGCTTCAACCGGTGCTGGGTAGTGAGGGCCAGCTTTACCGGCAACAAAGCCTTTGGCGGTTTCAAACACCATCATCGACTCAACAGGGTTCAGACGCAGAGGTGCTTTTTTCTCAGCACGCTTGGCTTCCCAGTTGATGTTGCCAGCACGAGCTTCAGCGAGCAGATCCAGTGCGGCTTCACGCAGCAGTGCAGGTGCAACAACAGCATCAACTGCACCCACTTTCAGGGCTGCGGCGGCTTTGTTCTCAGTACCACCGGCAATCCACTCAATGGCATTATCCGCACCGATCAGGCGTGGCAGACGAACGCAGCCGCCCCAGCCGGGGATGATGCCGAGTTTGGTTTCAGGCAGGCCGATTTTGGCGCCTTCAGCCATCACACGGAAGTCCGTGGTCAGCAGCATTTCGCAGCCGCCACCCAGTGCCAAACCGTTGATCGCAGTGACTGTGGGATAGGGCAGATCTTCAATGGTGTTGAAGAGTTGGTGAACCTTTAGGTTCATCTCAACCAGGTAGTCTTCGTCCTTGCCGAAGATACCGTGGAATTCAGTGATGTCGGCACCAACAATGAAAACATCCTTGGCGCTGCTGATCATCAGACCTTGAATATCACTTTGGGCTTGCAGGGCTTTGACAGCCTCTTCAAGCTCTAAAATAACGGCACTGCTCAGCTTGTTGATTGACTCGTCTTGCAAGTCAAAAGTCAGTTCTGCATTCCCATCGCCGAGGGCTTGCACCCGAATGGCTTTGCCTTGGTAAATCATCGTGTGATCTCCAGCTTTTTGTTGTAAGAAATCTGATCTCGGTTCATCTTCTCAAGAAGAAGGACCGGCTTGTTGATCAGGGGCATCTAAACAGCTTGCGTATCAAACAGTTTTTTCATACAAGTGTTTGAACTTGGCCTTAGAGTCGAACATTCCAGCGAACTTGTCAAGCCAGAATTGAAAAAGCCAGCGGCTGAGGCTGGCAAAAAAGAGGCGGGTTTTCAACCCAGTGTGCGCTGGGCTGAAAGAGCGTTAGCGGCTGTGTTCGCTGACACTAAATTTGCTGACCAGCTGTTGCAGCGCATCGGCAGAATAGCGCACCGAATGGGCTGAGTGCTGCAGCTCATGCATCACATTGTTCAGCTCTGCTGAGGCGACCTCAACCTGACGCATCGACGAGCCATAGTAGTGGCTGCGCTCGCTGAGCTGGGTGATGATGCTGAACATCTGCTCAACAGCTTGATGGAGTTCGGTGTTTTCTTGGCTTTGTGCCTCGGTGTCATTGAGGCGCTGATCCACCTCCTTGACCCCTTCTTCCATGTAAGCCACGGCACCTCGTGTTTCTTGCTGGAGGCCGTGGACGGTTTGCTGGATTTCTGCGGCGGCTTCAGCCGTGCGGCTGGCTAAAGAACGCACTTCATCCGCGACGACGGCAAAGCCTCGCCCGGCTTCTCCGGCCCGTGCAGCTTCGATGGCGGCATTCAAAGCCAGCAGGTTGGTCTGATCGGTGACCTCGGTGATCATATCGACAATCTGGCCGATTTCACCCATCCGGCTATTGAGCTTCTGCACTCGATTGGCTGTGGTATCAACAACTTCACGGATTTTGAGCGTACTGCCTTGAGCTGCCTCAAACTGGATGCGCGCCTGTTCAACCACATCATCCATCGCCTGTTTCATGGTATGGGCACTGGCTGAAGCCTGCTCGATCTCTTGCAACTGCTCCTCAACCAAGCTGAGCATTTTGGTGACCACCTGGCTGACTTCTTGACTGGTGACACTGGCTTCCTGGGTGCGCTGCAGCAGCTGGTCGTTATTCTGTTTGACATTGCCTGTCGAGTGAATCACGCGGCCAACAATGCCATCCAGGCTATCCAGAAAACTATTCAGCCAGCGGCCCATACTGCCACTTTCATCCTGAGCGAGCTTGTTCAGATCCAAGCGTTGGCGCAGGTTGCCTTCCCCTTCGGCTAAGGTCCGAATAATCCGCGTGGTTTCACGCATCCGATCAGCGAGGCGCTTGGGGCCAAGCTGAGCAAAAACCCAAGCCGAGATCAGCAGCAGCAAAAAGTTCACCGCAAAAAGAGGCAGGGTGCTCAGTGGTGCAAAGCTATGCAGCAAGGTGGTGGCGGCCAAAAAGCCACTGACAGTCAGTAAGTAGGTATTCATCAAGCCAACACTCAGTGAGCGGCGTCGATAGACTTCTTCCAGATCGCCTTCGCACATCATGCCCCAGCGATCGGGTGAACCGGGGAGCTGAAAGGTCACTCCCTTACCGATGACAGGGATATGGCGATAGTCTGAGTAGCCTGGGTAGGTGATGAAGAGATTGCTGCCCTTGGCGATGGTTTCGCGTACACCAGGATGCAGCTGCTTGGTGGCCGGATCGGTAAAGCGCAGCTCTAATTCAGTATGCTCTTTGACCTTCACCACGCCCCAATCGGTATGGATGCCTTGCTTGAGGTTTTCGCCATGTGAAAAGGTGCTGTCCTCAAAGCGCGAGCGCGATAGGGCCGTGCCTGGCTCTAGGCGCGGATCAAAACGCGATTCCACCATAAAAATATAGTTATCCCCTGATTCGGGATACACATGGCCTGCCTCGCGTTGAATTAAATCGCCCAGCACATCGTTAGGAATCCGTCCGGCAAGACAAGCGACCACTCGCCCCTGTTGACGAATCGGCTGATAGAACATCAGCGTGACGGCATCATGAAAGCTGGATGTGGAGGGGCCGAGCGCGAGTGTGACTGGATCACGATAAGGGCCGTGGAGAAAAGGTTGCTGCAAGCCAGCGGCTAGGGCGCGACGCTGTTGTGGATCTTCGAGGACCTGGCCGATGCGCTGTGATCGAGTGGAATTGAGCAGCTGGCCTTGAGCATCAACAATAAAGAGCTCGGAGAAGTCGATCAGATGCTCTTGCTTGCCTTGGAGTAGATCTGGCTGGCTGAGATCGCTGCTGTGACCGATGTGATCGGCCAGTTCTTCAAGATAGCGCCATTGCGTTTGACTCCATTCTTGTAAGAGCTTGACGCGGGTATCGGCAACGCCTTCAAAAATCTGCTCGATCACTGGGTAGATATCTCGATTCAGATAGCAGCTCCAGCCCAGTGATAGTTTGCCGTTCTGGCCAAACCACGGTAGCCAGCGGCGTTCTCGGCTACTCAGGTGCATTTGATCGCTTACTAAGGACATAGTCTCTCTCCATGGCATAGAAGAAAAAGCAGCGCGAATTATTGTTTTTATCGTACAAGGTGCTGAACTGGGCCTCAGATCAGCCGCTGCTGCAAGGATGTTGCACTGCAAACAGCAAGATCCATACCATTTTTTTGCGATGAAGTCGCATCAAAGACAGACCGGACGGTGCAGGAACTTGTCGCTTATGATGTGGGATCAAGTGATGCTGTATTTTGGTGCAGCTTAGACCTGTTGGAGTGATTTTGCCTTATTTTGATGCAAGGCTGATCTGGCGTCCGTGTGGATCAAAGATCCTGGAATTGAAAGGATTCTAGTGAGAGGTGGGAGCCTTGCTTGCGAATCAGCCAGCCTTGCTGATCATTCCAGTCGCCGAGCACCCAGCGTTCAGCAGCCTGAGCGGGTTCAGTGGCGGTCAGCAAAAAGTGATGCACCTGGGGTCGGTGAGTGTGGCCGTGAATCATACGCCTGACCTGATGTTCCAGCATGACCTGCTCTACAGCCTGCTGATTGACATCAATGATGCGCACTGGCTTGGTGCGTGTCTTGCTTTTGCTGGCTTGGCGAGTCGTGCGGCCAATGCGTTGCCGCCAACTAAGCGGCAGGTTGCGCAGAATGAAATTGATGACTGGCTGGCGAAAAAAACGCCGCAGGCGCTGGTAGCCAATATCATCGGTACAGAGCAGATCACCGTGCTGGAGCAGGATCGGGTCTGGACTGTCGGTATCAATCCGCTCCAGATCGCCCAGTAGCTGGCAGCCTGCCAGTGCACAAAAGCGGGAGCCGATCGTGAAATCGCGATTGCCATGCATCAGATAAATCTTGGTGCCATGATCGCTGAGGGCTTGCATCGCTGCCGCCAGTTGGTGATGGTAAGGCTCCATACCATCATCCCCAACCCAGACATTAAAAAAATCGCCGAGGATGTATAAAGCGTCGGCGCGCCGTGCCTCAGTGGCCAGAAAACGCAAAAAGCCCTGAGTCATCTCAGGGCGATCTTCTTGCAGATGCAGATCAGCAATAAAGAGTTGCATGCTTGAGCTGGTGCTTATTCCGCCGCCACACGCTCAGCGCGCTCGATGACCACGTTCTCGCGTGGCACATCTTGATGGCCTTGGCGGTTGCCTGTCTCGACGGCCTTGATGCTTTCGACGATGTCCATACCTTCAATGACACGACCAAAGACCGCATAGCCCCAGCCTTGCATGGTTTTGCTGCTGTGGTTCAAGAAGTCGTTATCCTTCACATTGATGAAAAACTGTGCACTGGCTGAGTGCGGGTCCATGGTCCGCGCCATGGCGATGCTGCCATTGACATTGCCCAAACCGTTATCGGCTTCGTTTTCAATGGTCGCTTGTGTGGGCTTTTGGTTGAAGTCTTCATCAAAGCCGCCGCCTTGGATCATAAAGTTGCTGATCACGCGGTGGAAGATGGTGCCGTTATAGTGGCCGTTATCCACATAGCTCAGAAAGTTGGCCACGGTGATCGGGGCTTTTTCAGCATTGAGTTCAAGAATAATCTCGCCGAAATTCGTCACCAGGCGAACTTGTGGTTGGGTTGCAGACATGAAGCGGCTCCATTAAAGTCATCTGTTAGGCAAAAAACCGCCAACTGAAGGGCTGATCAGGATGCCAGATCAGTGCTTCCTAGTCGAAGGCGGTGCGCTGCCGTATAATACTGATCTTTAGGCTTTTCACCAATAAGCTTTGACCATCCTTTTACCATTCAGCTAAGAAGCGAGCCCCATGAGCCAGCCAGAAATTACTGCTGCATCTAACTTTATTCGCACAATGATTCACCAGCAGCGTGAAGCGGGCCAAGCACAAAATATCGTGACCCGTTTTCCTCCTGAACCCAATGGATACCTGCATATCGGCCATGCTAAAAGCATTTGCTTGAACTTTGGTTTAGCCGAGGAGTTGGGTGGGGCCTGTCATCTGCGTTTTGATGACACCAACCCAGAGAAAGAAAGTCAGGCTTATATTGATGCCATTCAAGAAGATATTCGCTGGTTAGGCTACCAATGGGCTGGTGAGGTGCGCTTTGCTTCCAACTATTTTGAGCAGCTTTATCAGTGGGCGGTGCATTTAATTCGTGAAGGTTTGGCCTATGTGTGTGAGCTCAATGCTGAACAGATGCGTGAGTATCGCGGTACGCTGACTGAGCCAGGACGCCCTAGTCCCTATCGTGAGCGCTCGGTTGAAGAGAATCTGGCTGAATTTGAACAGATGCGTGCGGGTGCTTATCCCAATGGCGCGAAGGTATTGCGCGCCAAAATTGATATGGCCGCCCCGAATATCAATCTGCGTGATCCCATTTTGTATCGTATTCGTCATGCACATCATCACCAAACTGGGGATCAATGGTGTATTTATCCCAGCTATGATTTTACTCATGGTCAGTCGGATGCGATTGAGGGGATTACCCACTCTTTATGTACGCTGGAGTTTGAAGACCATCGTCCCTTGTATGAGTGGTTCCTGCGCCATCTGCCGGTGCCCAGTCAACCAGTGCAAACTGAGTTTGCGCGCCTGAATCTGAATTACACCGTCACATCCAAGCGGAAGCTGAAGCTGCTGGTTGATGAAGGGATAGTCGAAGGCTGGGATGATCCACGCATGCCAACCATTGCCGGTTTGCGTCGCCGTGGTTATACCGCCAAATCCTTGCGTGATTTCTGCGACATGATCGGTGTGACCCGCTCTGGTGGTGTGGTGGATATCAACATGCTTTATTTTGCGCTACGCAATGATCTTGAGCACGCTGCCCGCCGTGCGATGGTGGTGCTGAATCCAATCAAAGTGGTTCTGACCAACTGGAAAGAAGGTGAAGAGGTGGAGTTAAGCTCGCCTCATCACCCAGCGCGAGAAGAGTTGGGCGAGCGTCGTCTGCCCTTTACGCGTGAGCTTTATATTGACCGTGATGATTTTATGGAAGAGCCACCGAAAAAGTTCTTCCGTCTGGCGCCTGGGCAGGAAGTGCGCCTGCGCAATGCCTGGGTTATCCGTTGTGATGAAGTGATCAAGAATGCACAGGGCGAGGTGGTGGAGCTGCGCTGCTCTTATGATCCGGATACGTTGGGTAAGAACCCAGAAGGCCGTAAGGTGAAAGGCGTGATTCACTGGGTCAGTGCTCAGCATGCGATTCCGGCTGAAGTGCGCCTTTATGACAATCTGTTCCAAGTCGAAGCGCCTGATGCGGATAAGGACACGGATTTTCTTGAGCATTTGAATCCCGATTCTCTGCAAGTGATCCAAGCTTACTGTGAACCGAGTTTAGCTGAAGCTCAGCCAGAAGATCGCTTCCAGTTTGAGCGGGTTGGCTACTTCTGTGCCGATCGCTACCAGCATCAGCCAGGCGAGAAGCTGGTCTTCAACCGCACTGTGGGCTTGAAAGACTCTTGGGCAAAAATTCAGAAAAAGGGCAGCTAACCATGGCCGCAAGTTCGCAGCAACAGACCTCGATAGGACAGCCTCTGCCTGAGATCAAGGTGTATAACACCCTGACACGCCAGAAAGAACGCCTGCAACCGATCACCCCAGGGCAGATCAAGATGTATGTGTGTGGTGTGACGGTGTATGACCTGTGTCACATCGGCCATGCACGGGTGATGGTGGTGTTTGATATGATCACGCGCTATCTGCGCGAGCGGGGCTATCAAGTCACCTATGTGCGCAATATCACCGATATCGACGACAAGATTCTCAAGCGCGCAGATGAAAACAACGAGCCCATCAATCAGCTGACGCAACGCATGATCGAAGCCATGCACGAAGATGAGGCCCGTCTTGGTGTGCTGCGTCCTGATCTTGAGCCACGTGCTACGGCCTATATCGATCAGATCATCGCACTGGTGCAGACTTTGGAGCAGAAGGGTTATGCCTATGCTGCCACCAATGGCGATGTCTACTATCGTGTACGCAAGTTTGCTGGTTACGGGCAGCTGACCAATCGTCAGTTGGATGAGCTGCAGGCGGGAGCGCGTGTCGAGGTGGATGGTTTTAAAGAAGATCCGCTCGATTTTGTCTTGTGGAAAGCCGCCAAAGAAGGTGAGGTCAGCTGGCCTTCACCTTGGGGTGAGGGGCGCCCTGGTTGGCATATCGAGTGTTCGGCCATGTCGACCTGCTGCTTAGGCAATACCTTTGATATTCATGGCGGCGGCCCTGATCTGCCTTTTCCGCATCATGAAAATGAAATCGCACAAAGCGAAGCCGCCACAGGGCAGAAGTATGTCAATACCTGGATGCATGCTGGCGCGGTGCGCGTGGATCAAGAGAAGATGTCTAAATCCTTAGGCAACTTCTTTACGATCCGGGATGTCTTGGAACAGCATGATGCTGAGGTGATCCGTTATCTGCTGCTGGCGAGCCATTACCGTTCAGCGATTAACTATGCAGAAAGTGCGCTGCATGAAGCCCGCAAAGGTCTTGAGCGTTTTTATACCGCGCTGAACCAGGTGGCTCCGGTAGTGGATCAAGAGCGAGTCGTCCAAGCTGGTGATTGGCGCGCGCGCTTTATGCAGGTGATGGATGATGATTTCAATACACCTGAGGCGCTGGCCGTGCTCTTTGATCTTACGCGTGCTTTGAATCGAGCGATTGAAGCGGATGAAGCGCTGCTCGCTTCGGCCCTTGCGGCAGAGCTGCGTGATCTGGGTGGCATTCTTGGTCTATTACAGCAAGAGCCGCAGCTCTTTTTGCAAGGTGGACAGGCAGCCCAAAGCTCGGTCAATCCCGATGTGATTGAGACATTGATCGAGAAGCGCTTGATGGCCAAGCAAGAGCGAAATTTTGCTGAGGCAGATCGTATTCGTGATGAGCTGGCCGCTCAGGGTGTTATTTTGAAAGACACCAAAGACGGAACTAGCTGGACACGCGCCTAGGTATTAAAAAGGCAGAGTATGAAAAAAGGCGAGATGATGGTGATCATGTCGCCTTTTTTTATGCTAAAAAGAAAGGCTGAGGTTGAGTCTTTTACTCAGGATTATTTTTATTCGCCGTACCCTCTGCTGTTTGCAGATCAGTAAGATCATGTCGCAGAGGATTTTGAGATGGATGATTGATTATGGAGAAGCACATGCGTCCCTTTTTACACTTTGCCCATGCGAATGGTTTTCCTGCGGGCAGTTATCAGCAGCTATTAGGGCCCTTAAGCTTGGATTATCAGGTTTTAGCTATTGATCGCCTTGGACATCACCCTCAGTACCCGATTGCACCGAATTGGAAGCCCTTAGCGCAGGAGCTGCTGGATTACCTAGAGCAGCAGGCAGGGGATCAGCCCGTGATTGGTATTGGTCACTCTTTAGGTGGCGTCGTCACCTATATGGCTGCGCTTGAACAGCCAGAGCGCTTTCAGCAGATTATCCTACTCGATCCCCCCTTGATGTTCGGCTCGGATAGCTGGGGCTTAAAGGTGGGTAAACGCTTTGGCTTTATCGATCGCATTACACCGGCGGGTATCACCCGTGGACGCCGTAGCCACTGGCCTGATCTGCAAGCGGCTGAAGAGAATCTACGCACTAAAAAGCTCTTTCGGCATTTTGATCCGCAAGCCCTGCGCGATTATTTGCAGGCTGGGACAGAACCCGCGTCACAAGGTGGGATTCAGCTGCGTTTTCAGCCTCAGGTTGAGCTGGCGATCTTTCGCCACCTGGCAGATCATCTGACTTGGAGTCATCGCCGCCTTAAGGTGCCGACGCATCTTTTCTATGGTTTGGATAGCCAGCTCTTAAATGCGGCGCGTCGCAAGCGTATTGAGGCACGGGGGATTACCTGCTCAGCTTTGGCGGGTAGTCATATGTTCCCCTTGGAGCATCCAGAAGCAACACGCCAAGCTTTATTGAAGAAGATGGCTGAGCAGGCCGCCCTAGTCACGCCGGCCTGATCGACAAGAGCGCTTCTTTGCCGCTTTGCCTAGCCACGCGTCTCGACTTTAATGAAACGCGCCGCTTGGCGGACACTGGCTGCGGCTTGGGGTAGGTAGCGGTAAAGGAGTTGCCAAACGTGCGGCATCCAAGGTTGCTCTTTAAGATCGACTCGTCCACCCGCTTGCTGTAACCCTCGGGCTAAACGGCGTGTATCATCACGCAGTACTTCTTGCAGGCTCACTTGGAGATGCATCGGAGGCAAGCCATCTAAAGGGCCGTATAAAGGCGAAATCAGTGGGTCATCCAGCGCTTGCCGATCCGCATAGAGCTCTGCAAAGGCATGCATTTGCACCTTATTGAGTACAGGGTCGGTCGCGGCATTCAGATCCATAGATGGGCTCGAGCAGGTTAAATCTACCCAAGGTGAAAAGAGTGCGACGGCGGCAGGCTGAGCCAGTTGCTCGTGTTTGAGTTTTTGCAGTAAAGCCAGCGCCAAGCCGCCGCCAGCTGAATCGCCAGCAAGCGCGATCCGATCCGGCGTGACGCCCTGCTCTAGTAACCACTGATAGGCCGCATAGGCATCTTCGAGTCCTGCGGGTGCAGGGTGGTCAGGAGCGAGGCGATAATCGATCGCCAGTGTTCGCGCATCGGCATAGCGTGTCAAGGCAGTGCAGAGTTCACGATGCGTATCGAGCGAGCCAAGAGCAAAACCGCCACCATGAAGATAAAGCAAGTAGCGCTGGCTCGTGCTGCCTTTGATGCTGAGGAGTTCCGCGGCACATTGGTTAATGGTGAGCGAGAGCTGTTCGACATCGTGCGGCAAGCGTGAGTAAGGGTTGAGCTCATTGACGTAATCACGCAAGAGGCGGCATTGACTGGCCAAAAGCTGACGATTGATAAAGTCGGCACTCTGCTGTACAGCAGCGAGTGGCCAGAGCAAATCATTCCACATAGAAGGCATCCTTGTAAGACTTAAACTTAAAGCGAATCTGCTGATTTAGCCTGAGTCTCTTGGGCATCAGAAGGCGTTGGAAGATCGGGTAAATAGGGGTTTTTTTCTACGGGCGCAGCTTCAGGCCAGTCAGCGAAAGGAAAAGGCTTAGACTCTGCGTTCATGGTGAGGTAGCGGTAGATTTGATAGCCATACAAGGCCAGTTGGCTGCCGAGCGCCTGAAGTTGTGGCTGGGGTGAGCCAGTCACTAAACGATAGACCAGCTGGACAATAATGACGCCAAATAAGATCAGCTCAGCGAGCTTCCATGCGATAAAAAAAAGCAGCATAAAGGGGAGGCGTAGCCAAAAGCTTTCATCCTTTAAACGCTGTTTTAAATCGGCATTGGGTTGGGTTTTATGTTGATCCATGATGATTCTCCGTTAAATACTGGATAAAAGCGCTTTAACCTCTTCGCGCTCTACTCACATCGAGGCAAAACAAATTCCACATCTGTACTTTGCTCTCTATCCATCATCGACTTGGCCACCTCTGTCGGCTTGTACCCAGCAAAGAGTACCAGATAGAGCGCTTGAACAAGAGGCATATAAATCCCCATTTCGTCTGCTTTGGCTTTCACCAGCTTGATCGTATTGACGCCTTCGGCCACCTGACCCAGTGAGACCACGATTTGTTCGAGTGTTTGTCCCTGTCCTAATGCCTGTCCAACACGAAAGTTACGTGAAAGCGGTGAGCTACAAGTGACGATCAGATCTCCGACGCCAGCGAGCCCAAGAAAGGTCAGCGGGTTGGCACCAAGGCTGACTGCAAAGCGACTCATCTCAGCCAAAGCGCGCGTCATCAGCATGCTTTTGGTGTTTTCACCCATGCCCAAGGCGGCGGCCATGCCTGCTGCGATAGCGTAGATGTTTTTCAGGGCCCCACCGAGTTCCACGCCATACATATCTGTATTGGCATAGACACGCAGGTAGTGGTTGCTGAGGACTTCCTGCACCTGGCGGCGGGTGATCGGATCAGCGCTGGCAATCACTGTGGCCGTTAATTGTTGCTGCGCCAGTTCGCTGGCTAAATTCGGCCCAGAAAGCACACCAATATGTTGGGTGGGTGCCAACGCCTGCATGACTTGACTCATCAACTGAAACCCCTGCTCCTCAAAGCCCTTGGTTGTGCTGACGAGGAGGTGATCGGCAGTCAAATAGGGCTGGGCCTGGCGTAAAACTGCAGCAAATCCCTTGCTCGGAATAGCTAGAAAAATCAACTCGGCTTCACTGACGACCGCGCCTAAATCAGTTGAGGCCTCGACTTCTTGAGGGAGCTGCAAATCAGGCAGATAGCGCGGATTAGCGTGATCACGATTGATTGCCGTGGCGAGATCAGGATCACGGACCCAGAGTTTCACCGGATAGCCATTGCCAGCGATGATTGAGGTGAGTGCTGTACCAAAGCTTCCCCCACCGACAACAGCAACACGAACATCTTTTGTCATATAAAAACCTTTGATTGACCTATTTTTTCACCCGCTCAGGGGGTGTGGGCTCATGAGCTAGGCGCTCTAGGGCTGGGATGCAGATTCAAGTAACGCCTGATAGCGCTGCAGCGCTTCATCTATCAAAGGCTGGTTGACGACCAGCATGGCATTCAGCTCACGAATATAGGCTGTTCCGCGTTCTGAATAGCTCAGGAGTCCAGGTAGTAGATCCTGTGCGGTCACTTCGACGCCTGCAGCACGGCGCTGGGCACGGATTTGGCGTAGTTGAGCATAGGCGCGGTGAGTGTTCAGATTACGCATATAGCTTTGGATGCTGGCCTGCACGCTGGGAAAGCGACGGACTTCATGGCGCTGGCCAGGCTGGCGTCGTTCTGGAACCAGCCCGCAGCCGACAGAGAAGCACCATTCTCCAAAGAGATTGTTGCCTTCTTGCGCAAAGCGTGAGGTGCCCCATGCCGATTCATTGGCGGCCTGCATCAGAACCAGCTCCATTGGAATCTGATCAATGCGTTTGAGTAAACGCGATCCTTGTGAGGCGCTGGTGGGCCAGTCAGCACGATATTCCTGTAACACGGCCTGAATCAGCTGACGATCTTGGGCTGATAGTTGATCACGCTCTTCAGCTGAAAGACGCAGCAGATCTGAAACGACTTCCCTTTGCCACGCGAGGCGGCGATTTTCTTCTACAACTAGCGGCAGCAGTGCATCAAAAAAAGCTTCTTTGCGCCAAGGAATATGACTGATATGGCTGAAATCAGGCATCTGCGCCAGAGGATCAAGCGGGCGACTTTCAAAGTGAGTAAAGCGGTGTGTCTCGGCTGGCGTGAAGACTTCTTTGAGGCCAGCCCAGAGCGCAATGATCAAGCTCAAGGCGATCAGTAGCCTAAAAGCCTGAGGAGGGGAGGATGCCATGCGTCAGCTCCAGAAAATGAACAAGTTATTTTATTTGCAAGACAGAGTATAAACGAAAAAGCCCAGCAAAGTGCTGGGCTGAAAGAGAGAAGAAGCATTTAGCTGACTTGAATGTGCCAAGGCTCGTAGCGCACACCATAAGCATTATCGGTGGTATAGCGTATTTCAACGAAGCCAAGATCTTGCAGGCGTTTATAAACGTCGGTATCGGCAAAATCATCGGTGAAGTTGCGATAGCCAAAGCCTACCTTGCCCACATCAAAGTCACCAATGGCATGATAGGAGTAGCCGGGCGGTGCTAAAGAGCG
>SKOQ01000037.1 GCA_007119985.1 Marinospirillum sp. | reverse complement strand
TACTGGAATGCCAGTCCGTCCGGTGAAATTCAAGGTTTGAGCACTGAAGAGCCGATTGGCCTGAAAGACAGCCTTGGTTTGTCGAGTGAAGGCGCGACAGCACTGAGCCTGCAGATTGATCACTTCTTGCCGGTGCTGCCGAATCTGCGTTTGAGCCAAACCCAGCTTGATCTGACCGGGCAGCGCACTGCCAACTTTACCTTTAATGGCACCGAATTTAACGGCCAGTTGAATAACCGAGTCGACTTATCGCACACGGATGTAACTGCCTACTATCGCCTGTTGGATGGTGTCACTTCCTTTTTGCCTTTGGTGACGGCGCGCCTTGAGCTAGGTGTGACCCTGCGCCTGTTCGATGGTGAGTTTACCGTTGAAGGTAATAGTAACGGCGAGCAAGCACGCGAAAGCATCAGCCTGAGCGCGCCAGTGCCGATGGGTTATCTGGGTGGTCGCTTAGATCTGCCACTGAATCTTTCTGTGGGTGGGCAGGTGAATGCGATAGGCTATAGCGGTAACAGCCTCAGCGATATGAGCGCCTATCTGCGTTATCAATACAACGCCTTACCTTTGATTAAACCGGGTGTTGAGCTGGGTTATCGTCGTATGAGCCTTGAGCTAGATGACTTGGATGACACCTATGGTGATCTGACGCTCAGCGGCCCCTATGTCGGTGCTTACCTGCGCGCTGGCTTCTAAGAGCCCTGTGCTGGCCCAGACTCAGTTCTGGGTCATCTGCTGCCTGCTGCTGGATTGGATACGGCCCTCTAAATAGCTTTTGGCTATCTTTTTGATGATAACGATTTTCTCGATTTATTGATGAGAATGAGTATCATTCACTTATCGGCTGCGGCCGCTGATCAATGAATAAGAGGAGATCCACCATGACCAAGACCATCACTTTTGCGATCACCCATTTCAGTGTTGCTTTTACTGTTGTCTGGTTGATGACTGGGGATTTGCTGATCAGCAGCCTGGCGGCGATCATTGAACCGGCTGTGAATACCGTGGCTTACCATATCCACGAGAAGATCTGGGAGCGTCGCCGTGAGCGCCAAGCTGCGCAGCAGGAACAAGCCCCCCTTGCCCCTGAGAGCAGGGTTTGTATCAGTTAAATGACGGATGAGCATGCATCACTATTTATTGAAAAATGCGCAGCAGGCGGATTGCTACCTCGAATTTGATCTCTATCAGCGCGCGTTTGAGAAGCAAGATCTGGCCCTGTTGCGGCGCTTACGCCATCAGGCGCAGGATCAACAGCCGCTGGCCGATGTTTGGGAGGCGGGTTCTGCACGCTGGGTGATGCGTGATAGGTCCAGCACTCAGCGGCCGGATCTGGCTGTATGGGGGACTTTTCTGCTACTTAACTCACATGCCGAGCAGCTCGTGCGTGCTCAGTTGGCTGCAGATGTCGAGTTCTTGCCGCTCAAGGTTGATGGAGAGTCTGCGACGCTGGCGCGTGTCTTGTCCTTCTGGCGCGAAGACCCAAGCCAGACTCAAGTTTGTCCTCGAACCGGTGAGCTGACCAGATTGGTGTTTGATCCGCAAGATGCGCGCGGCCAATGGGTGTTTAAATCTCAGATGGAAGGCTGTTTGCATCTGTACGCCACGCAAGCCCTCAAGGATCTATGTCAGTCCGAGGGCTTGCAGGGCTTGGCGTTTGATCCTCACTGCCTCAATTTTTTTATCACCTGATCTCTAGTGCTGGACGCCCTTGCGCGTGCCATTGCGTTGCCAGATCATGCTGCTGTGGCGGAGAGGCTTTGGGGGAGGAGAGCGCTGGGTCTGAATCAGTGCGCTGCCCCGTGTGCTGGTTAAAGGGATGGATCTGTGACAGCGGCAGATAGAGGGTCACGGCCTCACCTTCTCGAATAGCACAGTCACTCTCAACACGCACACACAGAGGTTGCTGCTGCTGATCCAGCGTCAGATACAGGTGGCTTTCTGCCCCAGCGGGTTCAAAGAGGGTGCAATGACAGGCCAGCGCCAGCGCTGGTTCTTGTGGGCAGGTCAAGCTCAGTGCATCTGGTCGCACACCCAGAATATCTGTTTTTGGCGGCAGAGAATTCAACTTGGCCACTTCGCTGCTGGCCAGTGCCTCGATCGGCAGCAGGTTCATCGCGGGTGAGCCGATAAACTGGGCAACAAACAGGCTGGCAGGTCGCTTGTAAACTTCCATCGGGCTGCCGACCTGCTCAACGCGGCCTTGGTTCATGACGACTAACCTGTCTGCCAGGGTGAGGGCTTCCAGCTGATCGTGGGTGACATAGAGGGTCGTGGTGTGCAAACGCTTTTGTAGCTGTTTGATTTCGACCCGCATCTGGACGCGTAGCTTGGCATCCAGATTCGAGAGTGGCTCATCCAGTAAAAAGGCGGCGGGTTCACGAACTAAGGCTCGCCCCATGGCAACACGCTGGCGTTGTCCGCCGGATAAAGCCTTAGGTTTGCGTGCCAGAAAGGGCTCAATTTCAAGCATCTTGGCTGTTTTTTGTACCCGCTCTTCTATCTCTGCTTGACGATAGCCGCGATTCTTCAGGCCATAAGCAAGATTGTTATACACGGTCATATGTGGATAGAGCGCATAGTTTTGAAACACCATCGCGATATCCCGCTCAGAGGGTTCGAGATGGTTAACCTGGCGATCACCAATATGGAGCTGTCCGCTGGTGATGGTTTCAAGGCCAGCAATCATGCGCAGTAGCGTCGACTTGCCACAGCCGGAGGGGCCAACCAGCACAATAAATTCGCCATCGGCGATATCCAGATCGATCCCCTTCACGGCATGCACATCCTGCGCATAGGTTTTGGCGAGTTGTTGAATTTGAATCGTTGCCATCTTGTTGTTCTCCAATTATTTTTCTGTCTCAGTCAGGCCCTTCACGAAGAGGCGCTGCATCAGCAAAATGACGAGGGTTGGGGGCAGTGCGGCAAGAATGACGGTCGCCATCACCAGATGCCATAAAGGTTCGCTATCACCTGCCGTCACCATGCGCTGTATGCCCATCACAATGGTGTAGTAGCTTTGATCGGTGGTGATCAGCAGGGGCCAGAGATACTGGTTCCAGCCATAAATGAACATGATCACAAACAAGGCCGCGATATTGGTGATCGAAAGCGGAAGCAGAATATCTTTTAAAAACTTAAACGGGCCTGCGCCATCGACGCGTGCAGCCTCGAGCATTTCTTCTGGCACGGTCATAAAAAACTGACGGAACAAGAAGGTGGCGGTAGCAGAGGCAATCAACGGGATAGACAGGCCGGCAAAGCTATTGAGCAGGTTTAAATTGGCCACCACTTGAAAGGTTGGCACAATTCTGACTTCGACAGGCAGCATCAGCGTCAGAAAGATCAGCCAGAAGAACACCATCCGAAAGCGAAAGCGAAAATAGACGATCGCGAAGGCCGACAGCAGAGACACAGCCAGCTTGCCCAGGGTGATCGCCAGCGCCATCAGTAGGCTATTCCATAGCATGAGGCCGATGGGTGGTGTGCCTGCGCGTGAACGCCCCTCCTGGATCACGGTGGTGTAGTTCTCCCAGAAATGCCCACCGGGCAACAGCGGCATACTGCCTGAAACAAAGCTGCCTGCTGGATGGGTGGACGCAATCAGAGCGACATAGATCGGAAAGGCAACCAGTGCCACGCCGCTGATCAAAAGCAGGTGAGCCAGGATATTGGCCCACGGACGATTCTCTACCATAACTTGAGCCTCAATAGTTCACTTTGCGTTCAATAAAGCGGAACTGCACCACGGTCAGCCCGATCACAATTAGCATCAGAATCACTGACTGGGCTGCCGATGAGCCAAGATTCATGCCGATAAAGCCATCACGAAACACCTTGTACACCAGAATATTGGTGGCTTGTGCTGGCCCGCCTTCGGTGGTGGCGTGGATGACCCCGAAGGTGTCAAACATGGCATACACGATGTTGACGACCAGCAGAAAAAAGGTCACCTGCGATAAGAGAGGCAGGATCAGGCTGTAGAAGCGCTTGAAGGGGCCTGCGCCATCAATGGCAGCCGCCTCAATCAAGGATTGTGGGATAGATTGCAAGCCAGCAAGAAAAAACAGGAAGTTATAGGAGATTTGCTTCCAGGCGGCGGCAATGACGACCAAAGCCATAGCATGGTTGGCATTGGCGCGATGATTCCACTCAAAGCCTAGCCCTTGGAGTAGATAGGTCATGATCCCAATAGAGGGATTAAATAAGAACCACCAGAGCACCCCAGCAATGACCGGTGCAATGGCATAGGGCCAGACCAGCAGGGTTGTATAGACATCGCGGCTACGGAGCATCTTGTTGACCAGCAGGGCAAACAGCAGCGCGACAGACATCGACAGCAAGGTGGTGCTCAGTGCAAAAACCAGCGTGACCTTCATCGAGTTCAGATAAAGCGGATCGGTCAACAAATCCATAAAGTTCTTCAAGCCAACAAAGCTGGTATGAATACCAAAAGCATCCTGCCTGAGCACGGATTGGTAAAGAGCCTGAGAAGCCGGCCAGATAAAAAAGATCAGCGTGATCATGACCTGGGGAGCGAGCAGCGCATAGGGTAGCCAGCGGTGCTGAAAGGTCATACGTTTGGTTTGCATAGCGAATCCAAATAGTGAAAAAACGAACAATCCAAGACAAATAAAAGCCCCCAGTTGGCTGGGGGCAGACTCAAAAATGCGTTTAGCGGTGGGTGGCTTCAAACTCGCGCAGTAGGCGGTTGCCACGCTGAACGGCGGTATCAGCGGCTTGCTGGCCAGTTTTGCGCCCAGTCATCACCGCTTCCATCTCTTCAGAAATGATGTCGCGGATCTGCACAAATTGACCAAAGCGCAATCCCATCGAGTTTTCTGTTGGCGGATTGAGTGTCATCTGACGAATCGAGGTGTCCGAACCTGGGTTGGCCGCGTAGTAGCCCTGCTCTTGGCTCAAGCTGTAAGCGGCCTGAGTGATCGGCAGATAACCGGTATCTTGGTGCCAGGCGGCTTGCACTTCTGGCTGAGACAGGTAATTGAAGAAAGCAGCCACGCCAGCATAGTCAGCCTGACGATGACCGCGAAGGACCCAAAGAGTCGCGCCACCGATAATGCTGTTTTGTGGTGCGCCTTCAACATCACTGTAGTAGGGCTGGAAGCCAAAGCCGACATCAAACTGAGCGTTGGCCAATACACCCGCGCGGCTGGCAGAGGAACCGAAGAACATCGCGCACTCGCCTGAGTAGAACATCGGCGCCGCATCGGCACCTGGACCTGGGCCACCCCAGCGGAAGAGGCCTTGATCTTGCCAGGTTTTCAGGTTATCCCAATGACGGGCCACGGTTGGGTTATTAAAGACCAGTTCGGTATCAAAACCACCAAAACCATTGGCGCGGGTGCCTAAAGGCAAATTGTGCCAAGCGCTGAAGTTCTCCAGCATTAACCAGCTGGGCCAGGAGGTGGTAAAGCCACAGCGACTGGCGCCCGTATCACGTAACTGGCGCGATACCACGGCCATCTCTTCCCAGGTGCGTGGTGGCTGATCTGGATCGAGGCCAGCACGGACAAAGGCGTCGCGGTTGTAATACATGATCGGCGTTGATGAGTTAAACGGGAAGGACAGCATATTGCCCTGTGGATCCGTGTAGTAGCCGACCACCGCTGGTAGAAAAGCCTGTTGCTCAAAGCGATAGCCCTGCTCATTCATCAGCTGATAAATTGGATAGATGGCGCTTTCTGCCGCCATCATGGTGCCTGTACCCACTTCGAATACCTGCACTATGTGAGGCTGTTGGCGCGCGCGAAAAGCCGCAATCGCGCCCGTCATCGTCTCAGCATAGGTGCCGCGAAAGCTAGGAACAACGCGATACTCATTTTGTGTGGCATTAAAATCAGCGGCGATCTGTTCTACTTTTTCACCCAGTTCGCCACCCATTGCATGCCACCAGTGCAGCGTGGTGGTTGCCATGGCCTGTCCGCAAGCAACACTCAGCATTAACGCGCCTAAAAGTCGGCTCTTGTTCATGTTTTTTCCCTGTAGCTCTTGTTTCATTTATTGGAAGGAAGAGAAGTAGAGGGCTGAGACTAGAGAGGGAAGATGAATTTCAAACAACAGTTTGATGACTTTTTTGTTGAGCGAAGATGGCAAGTCACCTGTGACGCGCAGATGACTCAGCCGAGCGCCCTTGATCCGAGGGCGTCAGCGAGCAATAAGGTGGTGTGTGGGTGTGATTCAGTGAAGCTGGCAGGCTACTTCTGGGTGAGGTAGGCTTCCAGCGCGAGGCGATCTTGTTCCTTGAGTCCTAAGCCTGCTTTTGAGCGCCGCCATAGAATGTCCTCGCTTGTCTGCGCCCATTCATGGCGGATTAAGTAATCCACCTCGCGGGCAAAGAGTGGCCCAAAGCTGGGGCCGAGATCAGCAAGACACTGCGCTCCGTTGAGCCAGTGGTGAGCGCGTAATCCATAGGCCTGTATTAAGCGCTTGACCGTCGCTGGTGGCAGAAAGGGATAAGCCTGCTGAAGCTCTGCCTGAGCCTGAGAGAGGCTCGAGATAGATTCAGCGCCTGGTAAGCGTGCCTGCTCTGTCCAGGCGGGTCCCATTTGGGGTAGAAAAGGCTGGAGCTTGGCTAAGGCCGCTTCTGCCAGTTTGCGATAGGTGGTGAGCTTGCCGCCAAAGATCGACAGCAGCGGTGCTTGTCCAGCGGGTTGCTCAAGTTCCAAGTGATAATCCCGCGTGACCTTGGCCGCAGCTTGTCCTGCCTGCTCGCCCTGCATCAGCGGACGCACGCCGGAGAAGCTCCACAGGATAGCCTCAGGCTTCAGCTGAGTCGTGAAATACTGATTGACGAGGGTGAGCAGATAATCCATTTCTTGGGCATCAATGTGTACAGCGCGTGGATCACCTTGATAGTCAACATCGGTCGTCCCGATCAGTGAATAGGCCTCGCCATAGGGGATGACAAAGACAATACGTCCATCCTGATGTTGCAGAATATAGGCTGCATCGCTGGCATCAAGACGGGGAACGATGAGGTGGCTGCCCTTGACCAATCTGACATCCTGATCGCTCTGGCTGCCCTGTATTTGATCCAGCACCTGACGAATCCATGGGCCAGCTGCATTGACCAAGGTCTTGGTAAAGAGCCTCAGTGTCTTGCCAGAGGGACTCAGTGCCTCGACCTGCCATCCACCAGGCTGGCGTTCAGCGCGAAGCATTTTATGACGCGTGAGGATACTGGCCCCTTGCTCAGCGGCAAGCTGTGCATTGGCCACGACCAGACGACTATCATCGACACGGCAATCACTGTACTCAAAGCCCTGATGAAACTCAGGTTTCAGTGCTGAGTCAGCACCAAAGGTGATCGCGTGTGAAGCTGGGAGGCTGACACGGCGGCTGAGATGATCATAAAGAAAAAGTCCGGCGCGGATCATCCATGCGGGGCGAAGACCTTGATGGTGCGGCAGACGAAAGCGCAGTGGAGTGACCAGATGGGGGGCTATGCGCAGCAGGACTTCGCGTTCGGCCAGTGCTTCGCGGACTAAACGAAATTCATAATGCTCCAGATAGCGCAATCCACCATGAATCAGCTTTGAACTCCAGGCTGAGGTACCGCTGGCCAAGTCCTCAGCCTCAAGCAGTGCGACGCTGAGTCCGCGACCTGCCGCATCCGCTGCGATGCCCGCGCCATTGATGCCGCCACCGATCACCAGCACATCATAGTGCCTTGACTCCATGCTGCTCTCCTTTTGTCATCAAAATGAAAAGAAACGAAAATAAATTCAACTTTCTGGCTTCGATCTGGACAATATAAGGCTGATTCAGTGTTGAAGACAAGTCTTTATGTTCGATAATGTTCTTTATTCGGCGATATGGAGCTGAATATTTTCTCTCTGGAGCAGATCCTTGATCGCAGCTGGTGGTGTGCGATCAGTAAACAGCGCTGTGCACTGCTGGAGATGCCCTAGGCGGACCATGGCGCGACGGCCAAATTTGCTGTGATCGGCGGCCAGAAAAACAGCGCGTGAATTGCGCATGATCGCTTGAGCAATACGCACTTCCTGATAATCAAAATCGAGCAGGCTACCATCTTCATCTATCCCGCTGATGCCGATAATGCCGTAATCGAGTTTGAACTGATGGATGAAATCGCGGGTGGCCTCACCCACGATGCCGCCATCACGATGCCGAACCTCGCCACCGGCAATAATCACGCTGAAATCGGCTTTGGCACTCAAAATGGAGGCCACGATCAGATTATTGGTGACGATCTTGAGTTCGCGGTGGCCGAGTAGCGCCTGAGCCACCAGCTCGTTGGTGGTCCCCAGATTAATGAATAACGAAGCTTGATCCGGAATCTGGCGCGCAATACAGGCCGCAATACGTTGTTTTTCTGCTGTGGCGTTGCGTTGACGCAGCTGATAGGCCGCATTCTGCGTGCTGGAAACAGGGCCAGCACCGCCATGATGACGCTCGAGTTCCCCTCTGTCTGCCATCTGATTCAGATCACGGCGGATGGTTTGCGGTGTGACTTGAAGGGTCGCCACCAGCTCATCAATACTCTGGTAGCCCTTGAGCTGAATCTGTTCGAGGATTCTGGCTTGACGCTGTGCTTGGCTCATGCTCGTCTGGGTCTCTGATCAATTCAACAAAGCTTATAAGGCTTCTTATCGCACAGATCAAGAAGCGGCGGGCGGCAAAAAAACAAACCCGCCACTGGGGCGGGTTGTGCTGGGCAAGTTTGGTTTAGTGTCTAAAATGGCGCATGCCAGTGAAGACCATCGCAATACCGGCTTCATTCGCGGCTTGGATGACTTCTTCATCCCGCATGGAACCACCTGGCTGGATCACCGCAGTGATGCCGGCTGCTGCTGCCGCATCTATCCCATCACGGAAGGGGAAGAAGGCATCAGAGGCCATCACGGAACCCGCGACTTCTAAGCCTTCATCAGCGGCCTTGATACCTGCGATTTTGGCGGAGTAGACGCGGCTCATCTGTCCTGCACCGACACCGATGGTCATGCCCTGTTTGGCATAAACAATCGCGTTAGATTTCACATACTTGGCAACCTTCCAAGCAAAAGCCAGATCTTTCAGCTCTTGTTCGGTTGGGGCGCGCTCAGTGACCACCTTGAGATCATCTTCAGCGACCACACCTAGGTCTTTATCCTGCACCAGCAGGCCGCCAGTGACGCGTTTGAAATCCAGCGCGACCTGATCTTCACCTGGCCAGAAGGCGCTGGCATCCAATACGCGCAGGTTAGGCTTGGTAGCAAGGATTTCCTGTGCGGCTTTTTCAATACCAGGGGCAATAATCACTTCAGCAAACTGGCGTTCAACAATAGTGCGCGCAGTTAAGGCATCAAGTGTGCGATTAAAAGCCAGAATGCCGCCAAAGGCGCTGGTGGGGTCTGTTTTAAAGGCGCGATCATAAGCGCTGCATAGATCCTGATCCACCGCCACACCACAGGGATTGGCATGTTTGACTATCACACAGGCGGGTTCTTGGAAGGCTTTGACGCACTCAAAGGCGGCATCAGTGTCG
>SKOQ01000038.1 GCA_007119985.1 Marinospirillum sp. | reverse complement strand
GGGGTTTATCGTGCTGGCTTTGCGACCACACAAGAAGCCTATGAAGAGGCCGTGCAGCCTTTGTTTGCAGAACTGGATGCGCTAGAGAGCCTACTCAGCCAACAGCGCTACCTCTGCGGCCCGCAGATCACCGAAGCAGACTGGCGCTTGTGGACGACGCTGATTCGCTTTGATGCGGTCTATGTTGGCCACTTTAAGTGCAACCTGCGCCGTATTGCTGACTATCCCGCCCTCTTTGGCTATTTAAGAGAACTCTACCAATGGCCGGGCATCGCCCAGACAGTGAACTTTGAGCATATCAAAGGCCACTACTACCAGAGCCATACGCAGATCAACCCAACCCAAGTCGTCCCCCAAGGGCCAGCGCTGGATCTGCTGACCCCACATGGCCGCGAGACTTTGCCATCACAGCCGCCGATTGGCTCAGCGGCTTGGTGACGGCAGCTAGTCCATCAACAACCCAGCGCCTCTAATGCAGGCGCTTTTTGGGGGCCAGGTGCGCATGACTGGTATCCTGCCAACGCCGCGCTGGTGCGCCTGGCCAGTGCAGCGTGGACCAAAGCCCCGCCTGCGGTGGCACGGCAATCAGCAAACCGAGCAGGCGTTGGCTAAAGACCTCTAACAACTCGCCTCTTTGCGGCCCTTCGTTCATAAAGAAGTTGTAGCCTGCCAAGAGCGCACCTGCAAAATCACTCCACCCGGTATAGCTTTGCGTCAACAGCTGCTGGGTTTTTTCAAGCCATAATGCTAACTCTTGCTGGTCCAACCAGCCCAGCTGATAGCCCGCTACAGCCAGATCGATCAGCTGCACCAGATCCCAGGCGCAGAGATCAACATCATTCACGCCAAGGGTGTTGTGTTTCACACGCAGCAAACGCTGGTAGTAGGTCTCCTGCTCTTCATCGCGCGCTTCGTCTTGTTCTTGCAATTCTAACTCTTGATCCAAGCGCGCTGGGTGCAGGGTAAAAATAGAAAAGGCCACCAGATATTCTTGACGATCACCCGCACTGTAGAGGTGCTGTAAATAGTCTTTCAAATCTTCGGGGCTATGAAAAAGATGCGTCTCTTGGAGCAGCTGTCGCAGTTCATCCGCTGGCTCACTGGGAAGACGTTCTGGCCACGACCAGTGAATACCCGTTAACGGCCCCACCAGATTCAACAGCGCCAACTCGGTTTCACTGACCGGACGACCTGGCTCCACCAACCGTGCTGGCGGCCGCTTCCAAGCCACAAAGTGAAATAAGCTGCCTGGATCTTGGCGATGCCAAGCCAGTTCTGCCGCTAAGGGCCGTTCATCACCTTGCAAGCACAGCACTTCATCCCAAGCCTGCCATGACGCCAGCAAGGATTCCGCATCAGGATAGTGCCAGCTCAAATAATCCTGTACTGCCAGCGTCAGGTGCGCAATTTCGCTGGCCGCAAACAAGCCAGACTCTTGCGCCTTCACTAGGTAAAAGGCATATTTCTCTGCCATCACAATACCGGCAGGATGCTTCACCAGCCCAGCGAGTAAAGGCTGCTGCTGGTGCCAGGCCTGCCAGACTTCAGCCACCGCGCCCAAGTTGGGAGGCAAGGAAGGTGCAACACCCGTCCGACAATTCAGCGCCAGCTGATCATAGTGATGCACACGACCTGGCTGCCAAAAACGCGTCAGGGCATTGCGCAAGCCTTCTTCTAAATCCACCTCAACATGGGCCAGTAAAAACTCCTTGGCCTCCTGCTCTCGTTCATCCGGCAGTGCACTATGCAAACCTGTCAATACACAGGCATCATCGCGCACACTGGCCAGCAGGCTCACCAGCAACGGACCCGCTTCTAAGCCCGCTGAAAAGAGCTGCACCGCATCACGAAAATCAGGATGATCAACATTCAGGGCTTGCCAATTCAGCTGGCGCTGGGGCGAAAAATCCACTTCAAGCAACAGCTGCCAGCTTTCTTCAATTTCCGGGCTCAAATTGAGCTGGCTCTGGGTGCGCCAAAAGCGATAACCGAGCAGATAGCTCTGGTGGATGGCCTCCCAAGAGGCATAACGCCGCTTCAGCAGCCACAGCGCCACCAGTGCAAAACTACGCCATTCACTGGCAGAGAGATAACCCGCCATATAACCGGCCAGTGCCAGATCGGCCATCCGCACCCAATCCCAGGCCGCAACATCCAACTGGGGAAGCACCAAGGCATTCAGCATCTGCTCGGCATAGCCTTCCATCCCATCCGGCAGCTCTTCTTGCCAGGTGTGATGCTCTTCATCACTGGCTTCTTGCAGCCACTGATGATCCAACTGCCAAGCATAGCGCTGACCTTGCCCTGCCAACCAATAGAGCAGCTGGCGACAACTCTCGGCTGAATCAACCTGCCAGTATTCTTGCAGGGTGGATTCAACATCCGGCCAGAAGGCTTGCCGCAAACGCTGCGGATCATCCAAAGCCTGCTGAAAGAGAGGAAAGCTGGAGGCCCGCGCCGCTAAGGCATAGCCCAACGGACCTTTGCGGACCTTTAATGGCGCATCAGAAACAGGCTCAATCTCTGCGCTCCAATGCGGGAAATCAGCCACCGAGCGACCTTGGCTCCAAAGTGTGATCCAGGCTTCACTGGCATCCATCGATTCTAGCGCCTGCAAAAAATCCGCCGCTGTTGAATAGCTAGCTTGTAAACGCGCTACCCAGCGCGCGCGCCACGCCTCGGCCTCTTCAGCGCTGATCCAATCCAAGCCAACGATCGCTTCCAACACCCGCACAGCGCGCATCAGCGGGCCCGCTTCGCCCCGCTGCCAGCAGCGCATAAAAAAAACATAGGCATCCGCTAAATGCATCAGTTGACATTCAGCAAGAATTTCTGCATGTTCTCGATCATCAAGGGATACACCCTGAAATGGCTTGAGCCATTCAGTCACAGAAACTGGCACTTTAACCCCCTTGGGATGTTCAGCAGGTGAATCAGCATTAAAAAAGAAGGTGCATTGTAACTGACAAGCACCCTCAAGGGATAATGGACGACCATGAAAGCGCACTTCCAATTGCAATGGCTGTATAACAATGATCTCGATGCCCACGCTGCGCCACGGATTCTGATTGATCGCTTGTGGCCACATGGGCGTACGCGCTCAGAGCTCAGCATTGATCACTGGTGGCCAGAAGCCGCACCCAGCAATAGCCTCAAACGTGAATGGACACAAGAAAAAATGGATTGGCCGCGTTTTGCACGCCGCTACCGTGATGAACTCCATAACGATAGCAGCAAAACAGAGCGACTTTTGGCCTTGGCTCAGCAAACACCGCTGATTTTAATGAGCCAAGAGCGTGATCCTGATCAGTCTTGGCCACAGATCTTACAGGAGTTTCTGATCAAAGCCTGCCAGCAAGAACGGGATGGCCAAGCCTCAGAAAGGGTTTAGACTCCCAAGCGGCGATGCAAGAGCGCAGGCAGCTGCGCTCTGACTTCGCTCAAGCGCTCGGCTTCCAGCTTCGCTAACAAAATACCTGGCTGATCATCCAGCTGAGCCAGGATCTCCCCCCAAGGATCGACCATCATGCTATGACCATAGGTCTGTCGCCCACCTTCGTGTGTTCCTGTCTGCGCGGCGGCTAAAAAGTAGCACTGATTTTCTATCGCGCGCGCGCGCAGCAGCACTTCCCAATGCGCTCGGCCTGTCGTCACCGTAAACGCAGCCGGCAAAACCCACAGATCCACCGCATCTAAGTGGCGAAAAAACTCAGGAAAGCGCAGGTCATAACAAATCCCCACTCCGATGCGGCCTAAAGGTGTATCAAAAATCAGCGGCTGATCGCCAGCTAGCTGTGTCGCGGCCTCATCATAGCGCTCGTCCCCACGCTGAAAACCAAACAGATGCACCTTATCATAGCGCCCCACCCGCTCACCCTCGGGTCCATAAACCAAGCAGCTATTGGTGAGCTTATCCGCAAAAGGCGTACGTAAAGGCAGGCTCCCAGCCACAAGCCAGACCCCATGCTGCGCGGCTTGCGCAGAGAGAAAATCCTGAATCGGCCCCTGCCCGTCTTCTTCTGCCAACGCAAAACGCTGCTGTTCATCAGGGTGCATCAAAACAAAATACTCAGGCAAAACCACTAACTGGGCACCTGCCGCAGCCGCTTCAGCCAAAGCCTGAGCCACCTGCTGCTGGTTAGTTGGCCAATCCGCCGCTGAACAGAGCTGGATGGCCGCCACCAGACTTGAGGCTTGGGGGTCAGGCAGAACACGCGGGTGTAACATAGGAAGCTCTCCTTTTCATCAGCATCGCTAGGAGCTGCACTCAAGCGTGCAGACTCGGATCAGGAACTGAAACTTATCATAGATTCGGTTAAACTCTAGCCCTCATTCATCCCATTCAAGAGGAGAACCGGATGGCACCCAGCATCTTTTTTATGCACTTTATTGGGTTGGCAATCGTCATTCTGGGCCTAACACTGAAAGAAAAGCGCCCTAAACTGGGCATCGCCATCGCGCTCTTGGGCTTTTTGATTGCTACTGGGCCTGTGTGGTACGGGCACTGGGTTGGCCCCAGCCCCAGCGAAATGCGCGAGATGCAACTGCGCCAGTTCATGTTCCCTGGCGCTCAGTAGGTGTTTTACCTCTTATAGGTGTCTTACCCCTTACTCTTAATAGCAGCACCTTCTTAATTACAGGCTGATCTTTTTATGCAGAATGCTTTACTGAAAAACAACGACCTCTTAGCGCAACTCAAAGGCCAGCTGCGCGCCACGACACCGCGCATCGAAGGCCGCGTTAAAGGCACCGAGAAGGGCTTTGGCTTTTTAGAGGCCGAAGATGGCAAAAGCTATTTCATCAGCCCACCCAATATGAAGAAGGTCCTGCATGGTGATCGTATTCAAGCCGCCTTACATGAGGAGCAAGATCGCAAGGGTGAGATGAAGCAGACCGCAGAACCCGAAACCCTGATCGAACCCAGCCTGACCCGTTTTATCGGCCGCATCCAACGTGTGCAGGGTAAATTGGCCGTGGTGCCTGATCACCCTCAGCTCAATCAACCTTTAAAGGGCAAAACAGTCAGCGGATTAGATGAGGCCAGCCTGACAGATGGCGATTGGGTGGTCGCGCATCTAGAGCGCCATCCACTGAAACCCAAGGACAACAGCTTTTTTGTTGAAGTGACTGAACTGATTGCCAAGGATCAGGATCATTATGCGCCTTGGTGGGTGATTTTGGCGCGCCATGCGCTGCCTCATGATCAACCTGAAATCGATGAAGACTGGCAGCGTCAAGATCCGCCCCAGCTGGTCCGTGAAGACTTAACTGCACTGCCTTTTGTCACCATCGATAGTGCACAAACCAAGGATATGGATGATGCCCTCTGCATCCGCCCACGCGCTGAAGGGGGCTGGACCCTCTGGGTCGCGATTGCTGATCCTTCCGCCTATGTGGCCGAAGGCAGCCCTGCCGATATCGAGGCAAAGGCACGTGCCTTTACGCTTTACCTGCCTGCGCGTACCATCACCATGCTGCCCAAGCCTCTGTCCGACGACCTCTGCTCTTTGATGCCGAATGTGCGCCGTCCAGCACTGGTGGCCCGTTTAGAAGTCGCCGCCGATGGCCAATTGGCAACAGCCCCGCACTTCTGCGCGGCCTGGATCACCTCACAAGCCAAGCTCGACTATCAGCTGGTTTCCGATTGGCTGGAGCACTCCACTGCCGCCGCTTGGCAACCCGATTCAGAAGAGCAGGCTGCCCAGCTCCAACACCTCGCTCAGCTGGCACAACAGCGTCTGGCATGGCGGCATGCGCATGCGCTGGTCTTTAAAGAAACACCCGACTATCGCTTTGTGCTCGATGAAGCCGGACAGGTCATCGATATTCACACCGAAGAGCGGCGCGTGGCGCATCGCATGGTCGAAGAAGCCATGCTCCTCGCTAACTTGGCACTGGCCGATCTACTCAGCCGCGAGCTGGGCCAAGGTGTGTTCAACACTCATGTTGGCTTTGAGGCGGATCAAGCCGAACAGGTTTTAAAACTGCTTGAAGAAAACGGCCTAAAAACCGAGGCAGGTCAAACCTTTGATGCCGAGTATCTGGGGAGCCTAGCGGGTTTTTGTGATCTGCGCCGTCAACTGGATGCGCTGCCTTCAGGCTGGCTGGATGCCCGCCTGCGTAAGTACCAAGGCTTTTCTTTGTTGTCCTTGGCCCCAGCGCCTCACTTTGGTCTGGGCGTCAGCGCTTATGCCACCTGGACGTCACCGATTCGTAAATATGGCGATCTGCTCAATCATCGCCTGCTCAAGGCCTGGTTGATCCAAGCACCCGCCACCCCTTTAGATGATCAACTGGCTGAAGCCCTAACCAGTGCACGCAAGATCAATCGTATGGCCGAGCGAGATGTGAAAGACTGGCTCTATGCACGCTTCTTGGCAGATCAGGTCGGCCAGCGTTTTGCCGCGCAGATTTTCAGCATCAATCGTGGCGGCATGAAAGTCCGCTTGCTGGCGAACGGTGCGGCGGTCTTTATCCCTGCCTCCACGATCCATGCCAATCGTGATGAGTTGATCTGTGATGGCGAACAGGGCTGGGTGATGATTCAAGATCAAATCCACTACCGCCTGACAGATCAGATCGAGATCGAACTCACCGAAGTCCGTATCGATCAACGCAATCTGATTGGCCGCCTGATCAGCAGCAGTGAATAAAGTGCACACCTGCCCTCTGTGTGCCAGTGTCACTGCAGATCTCTGGCACACCGCAACCCATCGCCCCCTTGTGGGGCGTGAATACTGGCGCTGCGGCCAGTGTGAACTGGTGTTTGTTCCTGCCGTTTTTCACTGGGACGCCACGGCAGAGCAGGCCATTTATCAGCAGCATGATAATCGCCCAGATGACCCAGGCTATCGGCGTTTTTTGGCCCGCGCGGCAGAACCCGTGTTGCGTCTGATGCCACCGGCAGCCCAAGGCTTGGATTTTGGCTGCGGGCCTGGCCCAACACTGAGCTTGATGCTGGAAGAAGCGGGCCTCACCTGCCTCAACTATGATCTTTATTTTGATCCAGAAGCAGCTAGGCTTCAGCAGCAGTATGACTTTATCACCAGCACAGAAGTCTTTGAGCACCTCAGCCAGCCCTATGCCGTGCTCAAGCAACTGCTTGGCTGCCTCAAACCCAATGGCCTCTTGGTGGTAATGACGCAACGCCCAAGAGATCAAGCCGCCTTTCAGCGTTGGCATTATTTGATGGACCCCACCCATATCAGCTTTTTCAGCGAAGCCAGCTTTGCCTGGATAGCAGCCCATTTCGGTCTAGAGCTGCTTGAGGTCCATCGTGATGTGATTGTTTTGCGGCGTCCTGCTCAGCAGCCCCCTGATTAGCCTTCTGGCAAGGCGCAGCCACCTTCAAGCAAAAAGGTCGCCAGTGCCTGATAAGCCGGTAGCGAAGTGGCATCATTCGCCGCATTGGCCGCAACCGGATGACTGCCAAAACGCGCAATCACCATCTCTGCGGTGGGATCGATATACAAGGCCTGTCCATGCACACCGCGCGCCATCAACGCACCGTGTGCATTATGGGTGATCCACCACATCTGATGGTAACTCCACCCCTCTAGCTGCGAATAACCGGCCTGAGCAAACTGGGCTTGATCTCCTCCAGCGCGCAGATCCGCGATTACCGCAGCAGGAATCACCTGTTGCTCACCAACCCGGCCATTCTGGCGAAGCAGCTCACCAAAACGCGCCAGATCGCGCAAACTCAGATTCAAACCGCCACCGGCAAAAGGCGTCCCCCAGCTATCCACCGTCATATAAGCATCCTGCTCTGCTCCAAGCGGCTGCCAGATGCGCTCGGATAACAGCTGGGCCACATTCTGCCCAGTCGCCCGTGTCATCACCCAACCCAAGGCATCTGTATTCGCGGTGCGATAATGAAAGGCAGCCCCATGCTCTCCTTCCGGCTGAACTGTCTGCAAAAACTCAAAATAAGAGCGCGGACCAACATAGTCAGCGGGCTTGGGCAGCGGATTGCCTGCCGCCGCATGCGCCCACACCTCCGCATTGGGATCGGCATAGTCTTCACTAAAGCGAATCCCCGTAGTCATATCCAAGAGTTGCGCGACGGTGGCCGAACCAAAAGCCGAAGCGCCCAGCTCAGGAACATACTCCACCACCTGCCGCTCTGCATCGAGCAGACCCTCCTCAATCAGCAAGGCGCCCAAAAGCCCCATAAAGCTTTTGGTGACCGACATAGCCGCATGCTGCCCCTCTGCAGTCAGGGCACCGAAATAGCGCTCATCAATCAACTGCCCACGATGCAAAACAGCGATGCCATCGGTATAGTTGGCGCGCATGGATTCAGCCCAAGTCATCGGCTCGCTCTGCCCCCAAGGCACAAAGGTCAGTGCATCTAATGCCGCACAAGAATGAGAGGCCAGAGGCTGTATCGGACCCGTGCCACGCGCGACCTGCACCGTCGGCATCAACTGACGAAAATGCGCCACACTCCAGCGCATTTGCGGAAACTGAAAATAGCTGCCATCGGCAAAAGAAATACGCTTTTCAGGTGGTGGCG
Source organism: Marinospirillum sp. (assembly GCA_007119985.1). GTDB lineage: Bacteria > Pseudomonadota > Gammaproteobacteria > Pseudomonadales > Halomonadaceae > Marinospirillum. The sequence continues at coordinate 1,028 of SKOQ01000038.1, read as the reverse complement.
GTGATCCCTGCATCCATCCCCATCGCGCTGGATCACTGTCTTCAGCACTTAAAGGCACCGCCGCCACGCTGAGCGCCCAACCCAGGCTCAACCCTACCAGCAAGCCGCGCTTGATTCCTGCATACCGCATGATCCTCTCCTTGCTTTCTGACTCAGACCTAACTCAAACGATCACTTTACTCCAGCAGCTTGATGAACACAAAAAGCCATCGCCTTGCAATCTGACACCTCCAACCCACTGACACCTCCAACCCAGCCTCAGTCAACCGCCTCAAAAAAGTCTGACAAAAAGCTTGCTTTTAAAAATCAAGTCTCTATAATGCGCAGCTGTTGAAAGCAATACCCCTTAGGACTATAGCTCAGTTGGTTAGAGCGCTACCTTGACATGGTAGAGGTCTCCGGTTCGAGTCCGGATAGTCCTACCAAATTCCTTAACAAAAACGGCTACTGAGATCATTGATCGAGTGGCCGTTTTTGTTTTTGTCTTTTTACTGGCGCAAGTGTTCTTGTCGCTGGCAGCACTTTACGACCGCTCCCCTGCACCTAGCCAGCCTTCCCACGCTCTGTGTAAAAGTGACCCGCTCCCCCACACGTCAGTATTCAGCTGTGGTTATCATCGCCACAACCGCTCCATCTCCTTGGCTGCCCCAAAAGTCTGGGTCCCTTTATGGTGATCTCAGGTCGGCTACGGAGGCATAGATCGCGGCTTGCGGCTAAATTTTGGGTTCTCAACTATTCCACCACAGGTGGGCTTTTTCTAGGCGAGGCGGGGGATAGAGACCTGCACGACCAGTACAACTGAAAGCCTCCAACCTGCACAGGACCAGTTTGCTCCCATCCGGCGTGCTCGACACTTCGCTAAGCTGAGTTCACTCTTGGCATGGCCGTGCTGTCGCTTGAGATTGCTTGCCATCGATAAGGCTGGGCGATCTAGATGCAGAGTGACTTGGCCGCCCCTAGGCTGGCCGCTGGCGCACAGCAGATGGCCGGCTTACTTATACTGGGGTTTGATTTTTAAGCGGATGGGT
>SKOQ01000106.1 GCA_007119985.1 Marinospirillum sp. | reverse complement strand
GTTAAAGAATCACCGCTTTCTCGGCCCCATAAATACAGCTCTCCAAAGGCACTGCGCGCAATAACATAATATTCGTCTTGCTCCATAAAAGGCGTATCGCCTATCCAAGCTTCCAACGCTGGCTCCCACTCATCTGGGTCGACTGTCCAGAATAAGCCTTTGGCGTAACCACACCAGCCATAAGTTTGCCAATACTCCAGCAGTTTATCCGGCAACTTGCCACGAAAGCGGGCTATTTTATCGGCGGGCACAACCTTACTTTGCATCGCTGGGCCAAAACCCGCGTAATCTAAAAAATCTTCTTCAAAACGGTTCATTCAGTTTCCTTAACTGTCGAATTCCAGATGATCAGATCTCATTCAAGAGTAATCCTTTGCTTGCAATCAAAAATGACCTGTTGCAGCGACGCTATCAACCCAAGCAGTCGGTTTGGCTGTGCTAGAGTTGAAGCTGTTGAGAATGCGCAGCATCTTTGTATGCATAATATCATCTTGATTTCTCACATTATCAGGAGTCTAGTATGCGCCATCTACTGATCATCTCTCATGCGCCCTCGCCGAACACTCAGCGCCTTCAAACAGCGCTGCTCGCAGCCGCAGACCATCCTGATCTTGATTTAACACTGCGCTGCCTCTCGCCTTTTGACGCCGCACCGCAGGATGTTCTGGATGCTGCTGGCGTGCTGCTGTTCACACCAGAAAATTTTGGCTATATGAGCGGCGCCATGAAGGACTTTTTTGATCGCTGCTATATGCCCTTGCTCGAACAGACTCAAGGGCTCTCTTGTGCCGCTCTGGTGCGTGCTGGCATGGATGGCACAGGAACCTGCCGCGCACTAAAAAGCATCACCAGCGGTATGAAATGGCGCTGGATTCAAGAACCCAAGGTGCTACAAGGAGAGTGGCAAGATCACTGGCCGGAAGAAGCCACCGAACTGGCACTGACTTTTGCTGCCGGATTAGAAGCCGGACTCTACTAAGAAGCCTCGAATGAACGTCATCCAGATAGATGAGGTAAAAAAACCGCGCCCAGCCAGCTGGTTCAGCGCGGTTTGTTAGTGCCTTAGATCAGCGGATCAACAACCTGGTCAACTCAGACGCGTTGGCGTCAAGGCTGACTGGGCAAGGATCGCTTAAGCTTCGAGCGTCAGGCGCTCTAGCCCACCCATATAGGGGCGCAGCACTTCAGGAATGACCACTGAACCATCTTCCTGTTGGTAGTTTTCCAACACGGCCACCAAACAGCGGCCAACGGCCAGACCCGAGCCATTCAGCGTGTGTAGCAACTCTGGCTTGCCTGTTTGTGGATCACGAAAACGGGCCTGCATACGGCGCGCCTGAAAGTCTTCACAATTCGAGACAGAGGAGATTTCACGATAGGTTTTCTGGCTGGGCAACCAAACTTCTAGATCATAGGTTTTCGCCGCACCAAAGCCCATATCACCGGCGCACAAGGCCATAACACGATAAGGCAGCTTGAGATCCTGCAAAATCCGCTCGGCATGACCGACCATTTCTTCGAGCGCCGCATAGGACTGACTGGGGTGCACCAGCTGCACCATTTCGACCTTCTCAAATTGATGCTGGCGAATCATGCCGCGTGTATCACGGCCATAAGCACCCGCTTCTGAGCGGAAGCAGGCACTCAGCGCAGTCAGTTTCACGGGCAGTTGTTCCGCCGGCAGGATCTGATCTCGCGCTAGATTGGTCAAGGGCACTTCAGCCGTCGGGATCAGGTAATAAGGCTGCTCCTGTTCCAAATCCAGACGGAATAAATCCTCAGCAAACTTGGGCAGCTGGCCGGTGCCAAACAGGCTATCACCATTGACGATCAACGGGACTGCGCATTCTTCATAACCATGCACATCAACCTGCACATTCAGCATCCATTGAGCCAAGGCGCGGTGCAAGCGCGCCACACCGCCGCGCATCACATTAAAGCGTGAGCCGGTGAGCTTGGCTGCCATTTCAAAATCCAGCTGACCGCTGGCTTCGGTGAGATCGACATGGTCACGAATCTCAGCCGTGGCTGGCCGTGGCTCACCCCAGCGACGTACTTCTTGATTATCGGCTTCATCCCGCCCAGAAGGCACAGAAGCATGAGGCAGATTAGGCAGGCTTGCTAACAGCGATTGATAGGCTTCTTGCACCTGCACCAGTTCCTGCTTGGCCTGATCAAGCTGATCGCCTAGATGGGCCACATCAGCGAGCAAGGGTTGGATATCCTCACCCGCTGCCTTGGCTTGACCAATCAGCTTCGAGCGGCTATTGCGCTCGGCCTGGAGCTGCTCGGTTTTGACTTGCAGCGCCTTACGCTGCTCTTCCAAAGCACTAAAAGCTGCTTGATCAAGCGTAAATCCTCGTGCGGCTAAGCGCGTGGCAACCTGTTCGAGTTCGGTGCGGAGTAACTTGGCATCTAACATAATTTATCCATTCATTTCTATCGAGCGCGAGCGGCGCAGTGGACTGGCCTTGGTCTTCTTGGCACGCACCTTAGGCGCGGCCTCAGTTTCGGCTTCTTGATCGGTTTCTTTTTCAGCTTCTTTATCACGAAGCTTTTCAAGCCGTTGGGCTATTTTCCCATAAAGCGTGTTTTTCGGCCATTGGCCCTCGGCATTTCTCTGACCAGCCGCCAAACCCAGTAGCAGCTGAATCGCTTCTTCAACCTGACTCACCGCCCAGATATGAAACTGACCTGCGGCGACGGCATCACGGACATTCTGGCGTAACATCAACTGCACAACATTCTGACGCGGGATGATCACACCCTGCTGCCCAGTCAGGCCTCTGGCTTGGCAGACTTCAAAGAAGCCTTCGATCTTTTCATTCACGCCGCCTATCGGCTGGACTTCGCCAAGCTGGTTGATCGAACCGGTAATCGCCAGCTGTTGATTCACTGGCTGCTCTGCCATCGCGGATAAAAGCGCGATCAGCTCACCCAGCGATGCCGAATCGCCATCGACCTGACCATAGGACTGTTCAAACACCAGACTGGCATCCAAGGGCAGGCTGTCCTCAGCACCGAATAAACCGCATAAAAATCCGGTGAGGATCATGACACCCTTGGAGTGCAAAGCGCCGCCAAGATGGACGCTACGTTCAATATCCAGCACTTCACCATGGCCATAGTGAACCCGTGCGGTGATACGCGATGGCTGACCATGATAGAAATCATGGCTACCCACAACCGTCAGGCCATTCACCTGTCCGACACGTTCACCCTGGGTCGCGACCATGATGAAATCATCACAGATGGATTCCAGCACCTGCTCTGGATAGCGTCCCGCGCGACGACGTCTGGCCGCTAAGGCTTCCTCGATATGCACAGCACCGATATCAGGACTCAGCTCTTTTGTGGCCAGATAATCAGCCTCGCGCAGCAGATGATTGAGTTCAGCTGCATTCAGCGAGATTTTTTTCTGATGCTCAGCAGAGCGCACGGCTTCCTCAACCAAACGCATCACGCCATCTTTGGCAACGGGCAAGAGTTCATCACGCGCCACCATGCTGGCAATCAAGCGCGCATAGAGGCGCTGGTTTTCAAGTGAGCGCGGCATCTCGGTTTCAAACTCAGCCACAATTTTAAACAGCTCAACAAACTCTGGGTCCTGCTCTTGTAGCGCATGCAACAGCTCATAATCACCCATCAGCGCGACGGTGCAGTTCAGCGGTATCGGCTCAGGTTCTAAGCTCACACTGCCAGAAACAGACAGCTGCCGCTCCAGCGTGTCGATACGGAGCGTGCCAGTGCGCAGGGCCAGCTTCAAACCATCCCAAGCATAGGGCTGATTGAGGAGGCGCTCGGCATCCAAGAGCAAAAAGCCACCATTGGCACGATGCAGCGCGCCGGGGCGAATCAAGGAGAAATCCGTGGCAACAGTGCCTTGATAGGTCACATTCTCAACATGCCCGACCAGATTGTTATGGGTGGGCAGGGCTTCTTCAATCACTGGCGCCCGCCCTTGAGCCGCATGGGTTACCAGCAGATTGACTTGATAACGTGTTGGAATGCGCTTATTGGCTGACACACTGGCAACAGCCTCACTTTCTTCATCAAAGTCTTCAAGAAACAGCGCCAGATGGTCATGGATATCGCGATACAGAGCGGTCAGATATTCTTGCAATCTGGGGTGTTCGCCAAAACTGGCTTGGAGTTCAGCAAAGCTCTCACTGAGTGCATCATCCGTGACCTGGGCATTGAGCTTTTGCTGCTCTTGGCGACTGGTTTTTTCTAGCTGCGCCAACTCACGCAAGACCAGGCGCAGTTTCTTTTCCATCGGATCAATCGCGCTGCGCACCTGCTCACGTTCGTCTTCACTCAAAGCGGCATAGGCATCAGCCTCCATAGGCTGGCCTTCTGCGTCTGCCGGAACAAACATATAGCCACCGGGCGTTTGCAGTACGAGCTTCAAACCCTGAGGCTCAGCTTCTTTGGCCAGCGCCTTGAGCTGTAGGCTTTCCTGCTCAGCAAAGTGATCTTTGATCTTCTCTGCCCGCTCAAAGAAACCTTCATTGTCAAAAGCCGCTGGTATGGCTTGTTTGGCTTCCAAAATAAAAGCCTGTAAAGCCTCCGTGAAGGCCTGCCCTTGTCCAGCTGGCAGACGCACAGCCCAAGGGCGGCGCGTATTGGTAAAGTTCTGTAAGTACAGCCAGTCTGATGGTGATTCCAACTCGCTTGCCTTCTGCTCCAGAAAGCGACGCAGCATGGTGCGCTTGCCCAGACCGGCCTGCCCTACCGCAAAGAGGTTATAGCCCTTGCGCTGAACACTGGTCGCAAAACTGATCGCTTCTTCAGCGCGGGCCTGACCAATAAAGCGATCCAACGGTGGAAGGCGGCGCGTATCTTCAAAAGAAAAATCCTTGGCTCGACAAGGTTGGTACAACTTACTAGAAGGAAGGGGTTTGGGTGTTCTCATGCTTTTCCTTGGCGATCGACATCATGCTCAATAAAATCAAGACCGAATCGAAACAAATTGAATAAGATCAAGGCGACCAACTGTAAAAATTCATCGATTGAAAGAGCGCAAGGGTAACAGTCCAGCAGCAAAAGAGCGATAGGCAAACACGAGTACAGCAAGTAAGATAAGGCTGATATCAAGCCACCCGATCTGTTGCCAAGAGTGAGTGCATGAAGCTTTTCATATCCCGTTTAGTGTTCTTCTACCTGCTGATGACCTTATTTGGTTTGAGTCTGCTCAGCGCCCAGGCCAGCCAGTCTGAACTGCCGATGAGCCAGTTCAACTTTCAAGGCTTTGTTCCTGAAAGCCGTCACGAGCGTGGCCGCGATGAGCCAGCTGATTTAATCCGGCTCGCAGTGGACCCAGATCTTGAATGGGTCTTGCATCGCGTGATTGATCGCTATCAAGAAAACAGCCAGCGCCCTTTTCGTATCCATGTTGGTCATCATCAGCAGGTCGAAGATTTTTTAGATGATGGTGAAGTTTTTGACATCGTCATTAGCGGGCGCATGCGTGATGCACACCAGTTTGTACGCCGTGGCCTGGCCACTGAATCCCGTGTCTGGGCAGTCGGGCGCGTCGCCCTCTGGGCCCCCTTAGAAACCGTGCGCAGCACTAGCGTATTGCGTCTTCAGAACCAGGCTATAGGCTTGCCTCCAGCGACCTCACCCTACCATCAAGCCGCGCTAGATATTCTTGAGCGCCATGAAATGCTCGAAGAAATGCAGCCTCGCTTACAGGAGGCCACTCCCTTTCAAAACTACTTTGAGCTGATTCGCACACGCGAGATCCCGATCGGCTTTTTACCCTATCAACGTACAGTCGAAGGGGGCATTGCCCAGCAGCGCGCTGTGCTCAAAATGCAGGCCAACCACCATGCACCGATTATTCATGCCGCAACATTAATGCGCGCAGGCGAAAATCGTGAAGAGGTAAACCTCTTTTGGGCACACCTCTTTGGCCCGGCTGCATCAAGAGTTTTGCGTGAGGCTGGGTTGGATTAGGGCAGGCGACCCGAAACTTCCTGAGTGAGCGACTCAAGATGGGGCGTGACCTGCTGCGGGTCCCATAAGAGCAGATCACGAATCAGCTGCACCTGATTCCAACTGCTGGCCGCCTCCTCGACTGGATACAAGCGCAGCGCCTGCTGCTGATGTTGAGGCAGGCCCAGATACTCGGCCAGCACCTGAAACAGCCAGATCTCGGCATCCCATTCTGGATAGTGTTGCTGCTGATAAGCTAAGGCACTCAGCGGAGACTGGCTGTCTAACACTTCAAGATACAAGCCTTCGACGGCCTGTTTCATCAACGGCATACCGGCTTCGATATGGACTGGAGGCTCTTGTTGACTGGGTGCCGCTTGCTCGCTGAAACGATCAGACCGACCCTGCAATACCGGCAACTGGTGCAGATGCTGCATCAAGGCCTGCTGCTGCAAGTCCTCTAGTGTGAGCGCCGCCGCAGGGATCAAGGGAGCAGCCACATTCAACCATGCGGGGGGCTGTAACTGCTGCGCATAGTTAGGCAGCGAATAACTGGGATGCTCCTTCAAAAAGCTGAGCATGCCCTGCGCCAGAAGACTGCGAGCCTGCTGCTGACGCCAGCGCGCCATCAGCTCAATCAAGCGAGCCTGAACACTTCTTAAGCTGGCGTAGTGACGACTCACCTGCTGCTGCAACTGGCTAACCAATAAGCGCCGCAAGGGGCCAGAGCCTTCGACTTCTTCAATCAACTGGGCAAAATCAATCAGCGCTAACCCATCGAGCAAGCGGGTAATCTGCTTTTGTGCGCGCTCATTTTCGCGGATTTTATCACTCAGGCGAGTGACAAAACCAAAGTCACTGTTGAGCCGCTTCCAGAGACTATCGATTGCATCACTGAGACGGCTATTCAGATGATCCACTTCCTGCACTAAACGACGCTGATGCTGATCCTGCAGCAGATAATCACCGCGATGCTGGGCTTCACGGTAGGCCTGAATCAGCAGATGAAGTTTTTCCAGTGTTTCGCCGACATCGGCATGCACCTGACGCCTTTGCTCATCGGCCAGCATTTCCGCCAATAGATCCGCCACACGGTGACTCAGCTTCAAACCGGGTTCATCCTCTGCTCGCCAGAGAATACGGGCCGCCAGCAGCTTCTTCAGCGCCGCATCGCTCAAATCTGTCTCACTGATGGGTTCACCAAGGTAGGCGCGCATCAGCAGCTTGGCATGCTTACCCAGCAGAGCAAGGCGTGCTGCGCCCGCCTGGAGCATCTGATCTGTCCACTGCGCCATTAAAACCTGACCTCTTGTTGCTCTGGCTCATCTAAAGGTAGCTGCTGTTCATCACGAATAAAACGCAGCATGTCGAGTAGATAGTTCACCTTATTGGTCACCATAAAATAGCCACGTTCCTGATGTGGCTGAACCAGATAGCCCTGCTCTTTCATCCTTTTGAAAATCAACTTGATCTGTTGATCCAGCGCCTCACTCTGCGAGTTAAAAAAGCGATCATTGGCCAGCTGCTGCACACGCGCTCTCAGCGCCTGATGCTCTTCACAACGCTGTAGAAATTCAGAGGTTCGCAATAGATCTCCGGCATTGAGCAGCGCATCTCGGCCAAGCGCCTCCTGCACCAACTGCATCCATTCCAGCACAGGGATCAAGCTCAGATAGAGGTGGTTGAGCTGTTGTTCGAGCTGTTGGCGGGCCGTTGGGGTGAGCTGCTTCCAGGCCAGATAAAAAACCTGCTCCTCGCTGTCTGTAGCCAGACGGCGGTTCAAAGGCTGTAAATAGTGATTGATCTCTTCCTGTAAATCCGGCTCACTCAAACGACGAAAAGCCTCTTCATCAGTGACGGCACAGATAAACTCGCCCGCCAGCAGGCGCTCAACAAGACTCCCTAACACCGACATCAAAGCTTCTCCTCTGCGACCTGACGCGCTTGCAACTTGGCAGCAAGGCGGCTGATTTGTGGTTGAATCCGCTTGAGCTGACGCAGATGCGGACGCTGCTGATCGCGATCAATCAAATAGCGCTGCTGAAAGAGCATCAACACATCCGATTCAGGATTCGGGAAGGCTCCGACAATGCTGATCTGGTGTTGATCACAGGCTTGAAAGAGCTTTTCAACATTGTGATAGGCCAGCGTGCCGATCTCATCAATCGGCCAATGAATCACCACCTGAGCCGAACCACGCAATAAGCGTGTAAAAGCCAAGAGGAACTTGCACAAAATCAGATAGGCCATACCGTGGCTCGAAGATTCTAAAAGCTGACGATCATTACGAATAATCAGATCACTGCCGCCTTCGTTCAGGTGTAGCTCCAGACGCAGCAGACTGGCAAAATTCAGCTCTTGATCACTGCGCAGCAGCTCCGCTACTTCAGAGAGGGCATCGAGATAACTCTCATCCGGAAGTGGATGACCAGCAGTACGCCACTGTTGATAAAGATCGGCGAAATGCTTCAGCGGCTTCCAAAAGCCCAGCTCATCAATCGTTGATTCGATTTTGACCTCGGCCTTTTGTATCCCCTCTAACAGCAGATCATCCGCCACCTCAGCACTGAGTCGGCGACTCTGCTCACCGATACGGCGATTTAAATCACGAAAAACAGTAAAGAACTGGCTTAAATCTTCGCCATAGTTGCGCCCTGTCAGCAACAGGCTCGCCTGCTGGCTGGCCAGCACCTGAACACAGTCTGCGAGCAGCGCCAGCCACATCTGCGCGGTGACCGGACCTGCCGCTTCAAGCTGCTCTTTTTCTTTCAGCAAAGCGGCACTAAAGTCGGCACTGGCCTCTTTGAGCAGCTGTCCTTCAAAGGCACTCAAGGCTTGACGCTGCTCCTGAGCGCGCTTTTGCTGATCTTTCAAGGCTTGGCGCGTTCGATCCAGCAGCTCGGCGCTCGAACGTGGCGGGTCGATCTCGGCGACGTGAAGACCAGCCAGTTCCAACGCGCGCCATTGATCGCGTAACTGGATCAGCTGATCAATGAGGATGCGCTGCTGTTGAGATTGCTTCTGCGCTTGATGGAGCTGCTTTTGGCACTGCTGCTCTTGCTGCTGCTGTTGTTGCTGTACGCTGCGCAGTGTCTCTTCGACTTGCCAGAGCTGGCTTTTCAGCTCTTCTTCTTGCTCTAGCCACTCAGGTTTGAGCTGCTGCCAATCCACACGGATAAATTGCTGATAATCCAGTAGCTCGGCCTTGCGGGCGCGCGTTTTCTGGATGCGCTGTTGGCGTTGCTGAATCCGCTGGCGCACTTGACGCAGGGTGTCAGGATCAAGTTCACGCTGCTGCAGCTGCGCATCACAGGCCGCTTGCAGCTCTTGTTCTTGCTCACGCTGAGCCTGCTGAAAATCGGCCAGCGCTTGCTCCAGTTGCTGCCAGCGTTGTTGAAATTCGGCCCGTTGCTGCTGAGCATCAGCTTCAAGCTCCAGACGCTGCGACTCGCGCTGCTGATCCAGAGCTTGAAAGGCTTGCTGGGCCTCGGCTTCCAGCGCTTGAATCTGCGCACAACAAGCCTGATGCTGTTCGCGCAATTCAGCCTCTAGCGCGCGCTCTTGTTCAGCTTGTTCATCCACTAAACGCTGCCAAGCCTCCTGCGCATAGATCAACTGCTGCTGGGCCTGCTGCTCAACCAGTTGCGC
>SKOQ01000063.1 GCA_007119985.1 Marinospirillum sp. | reverse complement strand
TCCAAATGACTCGTGACTGGTTCAGCCAAAGTCCATGCCATGCTTGACTCCCAAGCCCCTCTCCTGCGACAGATTGTATCGAGATCAGGGGCGAACAAATTAGATAACGGTATATCCGTGATGCGTCAGCAACTGGTAGACAGCTTCGAGCGGCAGACCAACGACATTGGTATAGCTACCCTGAATCTGCTCGATAAAAGCAGCCGCCTGACCTTGGATTGCGTAGCCTCCTGCCTTGTCTTGATACTCCTGCGTCGCGATATAGGCTTCTATTTCAGCTGGGTCAAGGGCTCGCATCTTGACCTGCGTGGTGACAAGACAGTGGCTCGTCTGCTGGGCTGTTTTGAGCACCACGGAGGTTTGTACTTGATGCTCGCGCCCAGCAAGGCGCGTCAGAAAGCTAGTCGCTTCTTCTGGACTGGCAGGCTTACTCAGGGCCTGTCCATCGAGCACCACTTCTGTATCGGCGGCAAGAAGCGGCCAAGCTTGTTGATCTGGAGTCAGGCGCTGCCAGCTGGCTTCGGCCTTGGCTTGAGCAAGACGCAACACACGGATACTGGCCGCTTCACCTTCGATTAGGCTTTCATCTATCTCTGCGGGTTGAATCATCAACTGCAGCGCGGGTTGCAACTGGAGTAAAAGCTGCTGGCGACGGGGCGAGGCCGAGGCGAGGGTCAAATGGGTCAGCCGTTGGAGCATGGGTCTCTTCTCTTCAATCAAGCGAGGTGAAAAAAACAAAGGCCCCGCAAGGCCTTTGTTGTGATGCAGTTGCACGCAGCGCAGCGCTTAGTCCTGCGGCATGGCTAAAGGTTCGGGAGAAACGATGATGCCGTTGTTATCCGCATAGAGGTAATCGCCTGGAACAAAGGTGACGCCACCAAAAGACACGGCAATCTGATATTCGCCTACGCCTTTTTTCTCTGATTTTTTAGGATGAGTGCCCAGTGCTTGCACACCCAGATCCAGATCTGCGATCACATCCACATCACGGATGCAGCCATACATGATCACGCCTTCCCAGCCGTTTTGCACGGCCTTCTCTGCCAGCATATCGCCAAGCATCGCGCAGCGGAAAGAACCACCAGCATCGACGACCATGACCTTGCCTTCACCTGGCTTTTCAACTTCTTCTTTGACCAGCGAGTTGTCTTCAAAGCACTTGATGGTGACGATCTCGCCACCAAAAGAGCCACGGCCACCGAGGTTGCTAAACAGGGGCTCAACGACTTCAACAAGATCTGGGTAGGCATCGCATAAATCCGGCGTTACATAGTGCATATCAAACTCCTTCATTGGATAAAGAATAGAACAAGGCTCAAGCCACTTTTTATCTCTATTCAGCTGCATCATTCGCCAAGTTAAACCAGGTGTCCAGCACGGCATCTGGGTTCAAAGAGACAGAGTCGATCCCCTGCTCCATCAACCAGCGCGCTAGATCGGGATGGTCTGAGGGGCCTTGACCGCATATGCCAACATACTTGCCTTGTTTTTTACAGGCTTGAATCGCCATCGACAACAGACGCTTCACGGCGGGATTCCGCTCATCAAACAAATGCGCCACGATGCCCGAATCGCGATCTAAACCGAGCGTGAGCTGCGTCAGATCGTTCGAGCCAATCGAGAAGCCATCAAAGTATTCTAGGAACTCTTCTGCCAGTAAGGCATTGGCGGGCAGCTCACACATCATAATCAGCTTCAGGCCGTTTTCGCCACGCACCAGCCCCTTGGCTTCAAGCAGTTCAGAGACGCCCTTGGCTTCGCCGACAGTGCGTACAAAAGGCACCATGATCTCGACATTATTGAGCCCCATCACATCACGCACCTTCTTCAGGGCGCGACATTCAAGCTCAAAGCAATCCTGGAACTTCTCTGAGATATAGCGCGAAGCGCCACGAAAGCCCAGCATCGGGTTTTCTTCTGCTGGCTCATAAAGCTTACCGCCGATCAGGTTCTCATATTCGTTGGATTTAAAATCAGACAGGCGCACGATGACGCGCTTGGGCCAGAAGGCCGCCGCGAGACTGGCAATCCCCTCAACCAGCTTCTCGACATAGAAATCCACTGGCCCCTGATAACCCTGAATGCGGGCCGAGATGGTTTTTTGCAAATCACTCGGCAGGCTATCGAATTCGAGCAGCGCTTTAGGATGCACGCCAATCATGCGATTGATGATAAATTCAAGCCGTGCCAGACCAACCCCCTCATTGGGGAGGGCTGCAAAACCAAAGGCACGATCTGGATTGCCGACATTCATCATGATTTTGAAAGGCAGTTGCGGCATGGCCTCGATGCTATTGGTCAACAGTTCGTAATCGAGAATACCATCATAGATAAATCCAGTATCGCCTTCGGCGCAGGAGACGGTCACGGGGCGACCCTCTTCGAGCACTTCGGTGGCATCACCACAGCCAACCACCGCAGGAATACCCAGCTCACGTGCAATAATCGCCGCATGGCAGGTACGACCACCGCGATTGGTCACGATGGCCGAAGCCTTTTTCATCACCGGCTCCCAATCTGGATCAGTCATATCGGTGACCAGCACATCGCCCGCTTCCACCTTATCCATCTCATGGGGGCCAGCCACAATGCGCACCTTGCCCGCACCTATACGCTGACCGATGGCACGGCCTTCCACGAGTACCTGCCCTTGCTCCTTGAGCAAAAAGCGCTCCATCACATTGCTGGCATCGCGGCTTTTGACAGTTTCAGGACGCGCCTGAACAATATATAGCTGACCATCATCACCATCCTTCGCCCATTCAATATCCATCGGACGCTGGTAGTGCTGCTCGATAATCATGGCCTGACGCGCCAGCTGCATGATTTCGTCATCACTGAGCGAGAAACGCTGCCGCTCGGCCAGTGGAACTTCAACCGTTTTGACCGAATGGCCGGCACTGGTCGAATCTCCATAGATCATTTTGATCAGTTTGCTGCCAAGATTGCGACGTAAAATAGCAGGACGACCAGCCTCCAGCGTGGGTTTGTGGACATAGAACTCATCCGGGTTGACAGCCCCTTGCACCACGGTTTCACCCAAGCCATAGGCACTGGTCACAAACACCGCATCACGAAAACCCGATTCAGTATCGAGGGTAAACATCACCCCAGCGGCACCGGTTTCTGAGCGCACCATCTTTTGGATGCCGGCCGACAGCGCGACCTGAGCATGATCAAAACCCTGATGAACACGATAGGAGATGGCACGATCATTAAACAAAGAGGCAAAAACCTCATGTACGGCCTGCTTGACTTGCGCCAGCCCTTGGATATTGAGGAAGGTTTCTTGTTGACCGGCAAAGGAGGCATCGGGCAGGTCTTCTGCGGTGGCTGAGGAGCGCACGGCGACTTTGAGATCAGGATACAGGCGCTCAAGCTCGGCATAGGCCTCGGCGAGGGCCGCTTCAAGTTCTTGCGGAAAGGGTGTCTCGATAATCCAGCGGCGAATCTGGGCGCCAGTGCTGGCCAACGCTTTGACATCCTCCACATCAAGCTGGGTTAAAGCCTGATTGATGCGTTCAGCTAAGCCATCATGTTGTAAAAAATCACGATAGGCTTGGGCCGTGGTGGCAAATCCACCGGGCACCTGAACACCAACAGCGGAAAGATGGCTGATCATCTCGCCTAAAGAGGCATTTTTCCCACCGACACGTTCGACATCTTGCATACCGAGGTGATCAAACCAAAGGATATGCGCATTATTCATCGCTGTTGCACTCAAGACCTGTCTCCCATTCAAATGCGGCTCAATAGCATAAAAAAGCAAATCTAGGCACAATACAGCTAGATTTCACTTTTCACATGGATAGAGCTGAGGTTGCTCGTCTGTGTGCCATCATAACATGAATTGTATTGAGAATAGGATGCACCTATGCCAAACAAACGCACCGCTTTTTTCATTTCTGACGGCACGGGGATCACGGCTGAAGCCTTGGGGCGCAGCCTGCTGGCTCAGTTTGAGGCGATTCAGTTTGAGATGATCACCAAGCCCTATGTCAATACAGAAGAGAAGGCGCAGCAGCTGGTCGCGTTGATCAATCAAACCTGTGAAGAAGAGCAAAGACGACCTTTATTGATTGATACCATCGTGGATCAAAAAATCCGTCGCATCATCAATACGAGCCAAGCCTTGAACATTGATGTCTTCTCGACCTTTTTAGCGCCGCTTGAAGAGGAGCTGCAAACCCATTCCACCTATTCAGTCGGCAAAAATCACGCGCTCACCAAAGAGAAAGAAGACACCTACAAGGCACGCATCGATTCGGTTCATTTTGCTTTAGATAATGATGATGGCGCACGCACCCACCACTATGACAAGGCCGACTTGATTCTGGTTGGCGTCTCACGCTGCGGCAAAACCCCCACCTGTATTTATATGGCACTGCAATTTGGTATTAAAGCGGCCAACTATCCGATTACTGAGGATGATCTGCTGGATAGCGAGCTGCCCAAGGCCCTGCGTCCTTATCGCCATAAGCTGTTTGGCCTGACGATTGAACCAGAGCGCTTAGCCTCGATCCGGCATGAACGTCGGCCCAATAGCCATTACGCCTCTCTCAAAATTTGCCAACGCGAGGTACAAGAGGTTGAAAGCCTCTATCAACGCCACAATATTGACTATATTGATTCCACTCACTATTCGATCGAGGAGATTTCGACCCGCATTCTCGCTCAAGCAGGGATAGAAAGGCGTTTTCGCCCGAGCATCTAAGGGCGCTGCAATCAGGACAAACCCACTCGCACTCAGGTTGATGATGATGAAATTTAGCTATAGCAATACCACGCAGATTTTTTTTGGTGAAGGACAGATCGAACAACTCAGTCGCTGCTTGCCTGAAGACAAAAAAGTGCTGCTGCTCTATGGCGGTGGCTCGATCAAGAAAAACGGGGTGTATGAACAGGTGGCTCAGGCCCTAGAAGGCCACCAGTGGGGCGAGTTCTCTGGGATTGAACCCAATCCGCAATATGACACACTGATGCGCGCGGTCGAGAAGATCAAACAAGAAGGTTTTGATTACCTGCTGGCCGTTGGTGGGGGTTCCGTTGCCGATGGGGCGAAGTTTATTGCCGCGGCAGCCTGTTTTGCAGGCGATGATCCTTGGCAGATTCTGACGCAAGGGGCTGTCGTCGCTCAAGCCCTGCCCCTTGGCTGTATTCTGACGCTCCCGGCCACGGGTTCTGAAACCAACACCAATTCGGTGGTCAACCGTGGTCATGAAAAGCGTGGCTTCTCCTCATCCAAGGTGCGCCCTGAGTTTGCCATTCTCGATCCGGCCACCACGCTGAGCCTGCCGCTGCACTATTCCATCAATGGCGTCGTGGATGCCTATGTGCATGTGATGGAGCAGTATTTAACCTACCCAGTCAACGCCAAGGTGCAAGATCGCTTTGCTGAAGGTCTGCTGCTGACGCTGATCGAGGAAGGTCCCAAACTCCTGACCACACCCGATGATCTTGAAGTGCGCGCCAATATTATGTGGGCCGCGACCCAAGCCCTGAACGGCCTGCTGGGTGTCGGTGTCCCCCAAGATTGGGCCACGCATATGATCGGCCATGAGCTGACTGGCCTTTATGGGGTCGATCATGCCCGTAGCCTGAGTATTGTCTTGCCCGCGCTGATGGATTATTGCCGCCAGGACAAGCGCGCGAAGTTACTACAATATGCAGAACGTGTTTGGCAGCTGAGTGAGGGTAGCGAGGAAGAACGCATCCAAAGTGCTATCCGCTTAACCGCTGATTTCTTCCACCGCCTTGGAGCACCGATTCATCTGAGTGAGGTGGATCTGGGTGCTGAAGCCATCGATGCTGTGATCGAACAGCTCGAAGCCCATCAGATGTTCCCACTGGGTGAGCAGGGCAAGCTCGGCGCAGATGAAGTGCGCGCCTTGCTGAAGCGCGCGCTCTAGCTATGCAGTCTTGACTGACGAAAACAGCCTCATAACGAGGCTGTTTTTTTATTCGTGATCCTTCGCAACGCCGCTATTAACGCGCCAAGCGCTTGAGGGCAGCGCGAATCAATTCTGAGGTGCCTTCCACTTCTTCTGCCACCGCTTTGATCACCTGCGCGGCATCCGCTGGTTTATAGCCCAGAGCAACCAAGGCGGCTTCGGCTTCGAGCTGCGGATCCACGCTGATTGCCGAGCGCGCTTCCACTGCACTGGAGCTGGCCGTGGCGGGTGCGGACCAGGCCTTGAGTCGATCCTTCAAATCTAAAAGTAACCGCTCGGCCGTTTTTTTGCCGATACCAGGGACGCGCGTTAAAGTGGCCACATCCTGCTGCTGTACTGCATGTAAAAGCGCATTCAAACTCAGCGAAGACAACAGCGCCAGTGCCACCTTGGGGCCAATGCCGCTGACTTTAATCAGCTCACGAAACAGCTGGCGCTCGGCCAACTGCATAAATCCATACAGGAGCTGCGCATCTTCACGCACCAAATGGTGAATCCACAGCGTCAACGGCTGCTCTAACTCTGGCAGCTGCGCAAATACCGATAAGGGCAACTCCACTTCATAACCCACACCCTGCACATCGATCACGGCCCAAGAGGGCTGCTTTTCAATCAATTGGCCTTGCAAACGTCCTATCATGATCTTGCCTCATCAGAAGATCGAAACCAGCACAGCATCTCGCCTCAGCCTTCTTTCTTGTTTGGTTCACGCTCAGGCGGTTGTTGATCTCGCTGATCTTCGACCGATAAGAAAACCGGCAGATGCAAATGCCAGCGGATGGCGGCTAAGCGCAATCCCAACACGACACTCATCGCCACCAGTGTATTAAAGGTTTCCCAGTGATCGGGTAAAAACCACGTCAAATTGACATAAACAAAAGCGCCAGCAAAAACGGCCGTGGCGTAGATTTCCTTCTCAAAAATCATCGGCTTCACCGCGGTGAGGACATCGCGCACGATACCACCAAAGACACCGGTCATCACCCCCGTGACCACAGCAATCAGCGGCGAATGGCCCAAGCTCAAGGCGACATTAGCACCAATAATGGTGAATACTGCTAAGCCTATCGCATCGGCAATCTGTATCGCCTGATGCGGAAAGCGCAAACGCCTCGCCAAGGCAAAAACCACCACTGAGGTGGTCACGGTAATCCAGATATACAGATTATCCTGCACCCAGAAGACCGGTAGTCGACCAAGAATCAAATCGCGCAGTGTCCCACCACCAATGGCGGTCACCGTACCCACCACGATCACACCAAAGAGATCCAGGCGACGCTGGGCCGCCGCGAGCACACCCGCAGCGGCAAAAACCACTGTGCCAAAAAGATCGAGAATCAGAATAAAGAGAGGCAGATCAAAAGTCATGTTACGCACTTCCACTGAAGACAAAGGCGAGCATTCTACTGAACCTGATCGCCGCTGGATACTGATCGAAGGTCGCGCTGAAGATTAAGTCCCTTTATGGCGCTGCGGATCATAATCACGCCAACGACTCCCCCCGCGCCCCTTGGCTTGCAGCTGCCCAGATAAAGCCAGCAAGCCAGAAGAGGTATAGCCGTGGCATAGGGCAATCGCCAGTGCATCAGCAGCATCAGCCTGCGGGGTGGCGGAGAGCTTAAGAAGATGGACGATCATCTGCTGCACCTGCGTTTTATCTGCCCCGCCGGTGCCGGTGACCGCCAGCTTCACCTCTTTGGCAGAATACTCATGCACCGCAAAGCCATGATTGGCTAAACAGACGAGCGCCGCGCCTCTTGCCTGCCCCAGTTTCAGAGCAGAATCGGCATTTTTAGCCATAAAGACCTGCTCAATGGCTACTTGATCTGGACGATACTGGGCGATCAATTCACTGATTGAGGCATAGATCTGCGCCAGCTTCTGCGCCAGTGTCTCCCCCTGCAAGCGAATACAGCCACTGGCATGATAGGTAAACCGCCCGTGTTCTGCCTGCACCAAGCCGTAACCTGTGATGCGTGAGCCTGGATCGATCCCGAGAATCAGCGCCATGAGTGGTCTGCTCGCTGCAGATCATGCCACGACGGGGCTTGCAGATTTGGACTTTTCATCTTTCTCTCAACAATCAGCATTTTAACAAGGTGCTCTTCACCATCCCTCGGTCAAAAAAAAGCCCAACCCCGAAGGGCTGGGCCGACATCCTGCTACCAAAGAGCTTATTCCGCTTCGGTATTGGCCTTCACCCGCAGGCGCAAGCTGAGTTCTTTCAACTGCGCGGGGCTGACTTCACCAGGCGCTTCTGTCATCACACAGGCGGCAGATTGGGTTTTCGGGAAGGCAATGACTTCGCGAATCGATTTGGCACCGGTCATCAGCATCATCAGACGGTCCAGACCAAAGGCCAGACCACCGTGGGGCGGCGCACCAAACTTCAACGCATCAAGCAGGAAGCCAAACTTCTCACGCTGCTCTTCAGCACTGATCCCCAGCACACGGAAGACCGCCTGCTGCATGGCTTGATGGTGGATACGGATCGAACCGCCACCTAACTCCGTCCCATTCAGCACCATGTCATAGGCGCGCGAGAGCTGTTCAGCAGGGTTGGCTTCTAACTCTTCTGGCGTACATTTGGGCGCAGTAAAGGGGTGATGCAGTGCGCTGAGGCTGCCATCGCTGTTTTCTTCAAACATGGGGAAATCAACAACCCACAGCGGTGCCCATTCGCAGGTGTAGAGGTTCAGATCTTCGCCCAGCTTGCAACGCAGTGCACCGAGGGCTTCGTTCACGATCTTGGTCTTATCGGCACCGAAGAAGATGATATCGCCATCTTCTGCACCAACACGATCTAGCAACTGATCGATGATGCCTTCCATAAACTTGACGATTGGAGATTGTAAACCCTCTAGACCATCCGCACGCTTGTTGACTTTAATCCACGCCAAGCCGCGCGCGCCATAGATACCAACAAACTTGGTGTAGTCATCAATCTGCTTGCGCGACAACTCAGCGCCACCTTTGACTTTCAGCGCCGCGACACGGCCTTTGGGATCCGTGGCGGGGCCAGAGAAGACCTTGAAGTCAACATTGGCCATTAGATCACCGACATCCACCAGCTCCAGCGGGATACGCAGATCTGGCTTATCCGAGCCATAACGATCCATGGCTTCGGAGTAAGGCATGTGCGGGAAGTCACCCAGATCTACACCCAGTGAACCTTGGAAAATCTGGCGAATCATGCCTTCAGCCGCACCCATGATATCGGCTTCATCGACAAATGAAGCTTCGATATCGATCTGGGTGAATTCTGGCTGACGATCAGCACGCAGGTCTTCATCACGGAAGCACTTGGCAATTTGATAGTAGCGATCAAAACCGGCCACCATCAGCAGCTGCTTAAAGAGCTGCGGCGACTGAGGCAAGGCAAAGAAATGACCTTCATGCGTCCGGCTCGGCACCAGATAGTCACGCGCACCTTCTGGTGTGGCCCGTGTCAAAATCGGGGTTTCGATATCCAAAAAGCCTTGTTCTTCAAGGAAGTTACGGATTTGGTGGGTCACACGTGAACGAAAACGCAGCTTTTCCGCCATATCTGGACGACGCAGATCCACATAGCGATACTTCAGGCGCACATCTTCGCCGACCTTACCGTGCTCATCGAGCATAAAGGGCGGTGTTTCGGCGGTGTTGAGCACTTCAACTTCCTTGGCCAGCACTTCAATCTCGCCAGTCGGCATGTTCAGATTGACTGTGCCTTCTGGGCGACGACGCACTAAACCACGGATTTTCAGCACATATTCGCTGCGTGAACGATCTGCGCGCGCAAAGGCTTCTTCGGTATCAGGATCGACCACCACCTGCGCTAAACCATTACGATCACGCATATCGAGGAAGATCACCCCTCCATGATCGCGGCGGCGGTGTACCCAACCGCAGAGGAGAACTTCTTGATCGAGGTGACTGGTGTTTAAATCACCACAGTAATGGCTTCGCATAGATAATTCCTATTTTCTGGGGTCAATGTAAAGTAATGTAACAGCGGGATGGGTGAAGCTGGCGAGAGACGGTCATCGCCCTGCCTCACACCGATCGTCTCTTAACTTGCTGCTGGACAAGAAGCGCAGGCCGCGTTGGAGGCGCCTGACGAACTTGATTCAGCCACGTTCTTTTTGTTACCACTTTTGAAATCAGTTTCATACCAGCCACCACCGGCCAGACGAAAGCCTGCTGCTGAGACTTGGCGTGCCAAGCTATCCTTACCACACTCAGGGCAGCGCGTTGGGCCTGCCTCACTCATTTTATGCATCACTTCAAGTTGATGATCACAAGCCTGGCACTGATATTCGTAAATTGGCATGATGTAAGCCTCTTCTCTCTCTATGATTGCTCTATCCAAAAGACTAACTAAAGGGGGTTGATCAGCATCAACCCAGGCACAATCGGGGCAAGACCATCCCATTTCAAGGGGCGCATTATAGCCTAGTCTGATGAATTTTCACCAGAACACCCATTGAATCCAAACCTCAGTTAGTGGGGCTGTGGCTGTTCCAGCTTATGCCACAAGCGCTCCACCAAGGGCTTATGCACAAGCGTACAACGGTAAAGATGAATCTCTAGCGGAATCACCCAGTGTGGGCCGCCACAGATGACCAACTGGCCTTCTGCTAGCTCGCGCTCAATACTGAGCCGAGGCACCCAAGCGACGCCAAGACCTTCCAGCGCCATGCCCTTGATGCCTTCGGCCATGGCGGTTTCGTAAACGGTTTTAAATTGCAGGCCAACAGGTTTTTGGCGCAACAAAATCCGCAAGGAGCGCTCTAAAAAAGCACCTTGTGTATAGGCTAACAGCGGCAGCTCCTGCTCATCTGAGGCATCGAGATCAAAGCAGGGCTGCCCTTGCGCATCACGCGCGCAAACAGGCAGCATTTCAGTGTGGCCCATACGCTGTGACGGAAAGTGCTCTTGATCCAGTTGCAGGCTACCGAGCGGATCATGATAGGCCAGCATCAAATCACAGCGTCCTTCACGCAAGGCATGGGTGGCTTCACCGACATTCATTGCAGTCATCCGTGAATTAATCGGCCCTGCCACCTGCTGTAGACGGCGCACCAGTTGCGGAAAGAAATTAAAGGCCAACGAGTGCGCAACGGTGAATTCCAGCAGCTGGCCAGCTTCTGCATCCAACCCACGCAGATGCCGCAAGGCCTCGCCCAACTGCTCCACCACATTGCGTGCGGTGATTAAAAAAAGCTGTCCATCGGCCGTCAAATCAAGCGGGGATTTGGTGCGATCCACTAGAGTAGCACCGACAGAACGCTCTAAAGACTGAATGCGCCGACTAAATGCGGGCTGAGTGACATAACGCCGCTTGGCTGCCTGAGAAAAACTCCGTGTGGCGGCTAAGGCCACAAAATCCTCTAACCATTTGACTTCCAGGTTCACACTGCAATCCTCACGACCAGGCACGGGGGCTGAGACAACAGGTCACAGAGTGCCTGCGACAAAAAAGCGACATTTTAACTGAAATAAATGCAAAAAGATTGGTCATACTCTGCCGAACCGATGATAAAACAGCTGTCTTGTTATAGTATTACCGCCTCTCGCTTGCTTATCATCCCCTTTTTCCTAGCCAGAGTTGTGAAGTGACCATGTTGACCCGCCTTGTTCCGCGCTTTTTGATGTTTTTTTTCCCCCTTATTCTGGCTCTGGCCTTGGTTCTCTTTTTCTTCCCTAGCCCCATGCCGGAGCCTGAAGCCGCGCCACTGAGCCATGAGGTGTTAGAAGTCCTTGAGGCCACGGATTTCCATAATGCACTGATTCCGGCCCTCTCTCCCCCGCCTCAATGGGAACAATACACACTGCAAACTGGAGATCGCCTGTCTCATTTGTGGCAGAACCGGATGCACCTGCCTTTAGCGACCCTCTATCGCCTACTGGATCAGCAAGATGGGGCTCAGCTGCTGCACCGTATTCATCCTGGCCAGCATATTGAGTGGTTAGCCAGCCGTGATGGCCAGCTGCTTGCCTTGCGTATCTGGGCGAATCGAGCCGAAGGACATGAGTGGGTACGTGACGGCCAACAGTTTGCTTTTAACAGTCTCAGCAACCAGCGAGAAGTCCGCTATGTGCGCCTCGAAGGCGTGCTGGACGGCATTCTCATCAACAGCCTCCAGAACATGCCTGAAATTGCCGGCCAAGAAGGGGCTATTGCCGCTGCTTTAGATCGCCACCTGCCCTTGCGCCGTGATGCGCGTAATGGTGATCGCTTCTCTTTATTAGTGGAGCAAGAATGGCTTAGTGGCGACCCACGACCTTACTCGACCCGCCTGATGGCTTTTGAATACCAGGGTGACCGACTCCAGATCCGTGCGGCCCGCCACAGTGATGATCGCTTTTATACCCCTGACGGAGCCAGTCTCATCCCACCCTTTAGTCGCACACCCTTGGCGCAGAACTTTCGTATCAGCTCACACTTTAATCTCAACCGTCGCCACCCTATTACTGGACGAGTTCAGCCTCACTATGGCACCGATTTTGCGACACCGATCGGTACTAGCGTCGTCGCGCCCGCCGATGGCACCGTGCTGCGTCGTGGCTGGCACCCCTATGCCGGACACTATGTAGTCCTAGCGCACGGCCAGGGCTATGAAACCCGCTACTTACACCTGAACCGCATTCTGGTCAACCGCGGCCAAAGCGTTCGTCGTGGCCAACAAATCGCTCAGACAGGCAATTCAGGCCGCAGCACCGGGCCTCACCTTCACTATGAGTTGCACATCGGTGGCCGCCCAGTGAACGCGATGCGGGTGGAGCTGCCTTCCACAGAGCGCCTTGAAGGCCAAGATTTAGAGCAGTTTACAGAACACAGCCGCCAGCTTTTTGCGACGCTGGATCAGCAGATGAGTACGCGCCAGCTGGCACTCAGTGTGCGCAGCAATCCAAGTAGCTAATACACCCATTCATGAAGTTTGGATCATTCGATCCAACATTCGTGACCACCTTAAGGAGCCGCTAATGACTTTTCAAGCCGTGATGCTCGAACAACAAGATGGCCAAACTCAGGCGCGCCTTGCCTCGATCACCCCTGCCGATCTACCTGATGAAGAAGTGCTGGTCGCGATTGATTACTCCACGCTGAACTATAAGGATGCACTGGCGATCACTGGCCAAGCGCCGGTAGTACGCCGCTTTCCACTGGTTCCCGGCATCGACTGTGCTGGCAAGGTATTAAAAAGCCGCCATGCTGATTTTCAGCAGGGCGATGCGGTGATTCTCAATGGCTGGGGTGTTGGTGAGCAGCACTGGGGTGGCTTAGCGCAACAAGCCAGCTTAAAGGGCGACTGGCTGATCCACCAGCCAGCGGGCATGAGCTCACGCCAGGCGATGACGCTGGGCACGGCCGGCTATACCGCCATGCTGTGCGTCATGGCACTGGAGCGTCATGGCATCACACCTGAACAAGGCCCAGTGCTGGTCACCGGTGCAGCCGGCGGCGTTGGCAGTGTGGCCGTGGCTTTGCTATCTCGGCTTGGCTATCAGGTGGTGGCCTCAACGGGTCGTCCTGCTGAGGCTGATTTTTTAACCCAGCTGGGAGCACAGCAGGTGATTGATCGCGCTGAGCTGAGCGCGCCTGGCAAGCCTCTAGCGAAAGAGCGCTGGGCGGCAGCAATCGACAGTGTGGGCAGTCATACCTTGGCCAACGTCTGCGCCAGTTTGCAATATCGTGGGGTCGTGGCCGCCTGCGGTTTGGCACAAGGCATGGATTTGCCGGCCAGCGTCGCGCCCTTTATCCTGCGGGGTATCACGCTGGCTGGTGTCGATAGCGTTTACTGCCCGAAGGCAGAAAGACAAGCCGCATGGCAAAGACTCAGTAAGCTGCTTGATCAACAGATCTACCAGCAGCTCTTGCTCGAAGAGCTTCCTTTGGCGCAGGCCATCGAGCAAGCTCCAGCTCTGCTGGCTGGGCAGATTCGCGGCCGGCTGCTGGTGGACGTGAATCGCTGATTCCTGTACATTGCGCTTCACTTTTACCCCCTCTTTAATGCGGACAAAAGCGCGGTCAGGTCTTGCCTTGCCGCGTTTTTATTCGGACCTTTTATTCTTGTATCACTAAGGTAGAAAGATCATGCGCGCTTCTCAATTATTGATCGCCACACTCAAAGAAACCCCCAATGATGCGCAGGTGATCAGCCACCAGCTGATGCTGCGTGCCGGCTTGATTCGCAGCATCGGCTCTGGCCTCTATACTTGGCTGCCTTTAGGTCTGCGCACACTGCGCAAGGTCGAGCGAATTGTGCGTGAAGAAATGGACCGAGCTGGCGCGCAGGAAGTCTTAATGCCCGGCATTCAGCCAGCGGAACTTTGGCAAGAATCCGGCCGCTGGGAAGAATACGGCAAAGAACTCCTGCGCCTCAAAGATCGCCATGAGCGCGAATTCTGCGTGGGCCCCACGCACGAAGAAGTGATCACGGATCTGATTCGTCGCGAGCTGCGCTCTTATAAGCAACTACCTTGCAATTTCTATCAAATCCAAACCAAATTCCGTGATGAAATCCGCCCCCGCTTTGGTGTGATGCGTGCGCGTGAGTTCATTATGAAGGATGCCTACTCCTTCCACCTGACTCAAGAATCCTTGCAGCAGACCTATGATGCGATGCATGCCGCCTATTGCCGTATCTTCACTCGCTTGGGCTTGGATTTCCGCCCAGTGATTGCCGATAACGGCTCGATCGGCGGCACAGGCTCGCATGAATTCCATGTGCTGGCAGACTCAGGGGAGGATGATATCGCCTTCTCCGATACCTCTGACTATGCAGCGAATATCGAAAAAGCTGAAGCCCTGCCGCGTGAGACCCAGCGTGCTGCGCCAAGCGAGGCGCTGCGTCTGGTGCCCACACCCGAAGCCAAGACCATCGCTCAGCTGGTCGAGCAGTTCGATCTGCCCATAGAAAAAACCGTAAAAACCCTGATCGTGAAGGCAGCGGAAGGCGGCCTCATTGCCTTGATTCTGCGCGGCGATCATGAACTGAATGAAATCAAAGCAGCCAATTTACCCCAGGTTGCCAGCCCACTTGAAATGGCCAGTGATGAGGCCATCCGTGCCGCCATTGGCGCCGGACCTGGTTCTTTGGGGCCAGTTGAACTCCCACTGCCTTGCATCATCGATCGTTCAGTGGCACTGATGAGCGACTTTGCCGCCGGTGCCAATCAAGATGGTCAGCACTATTTTGGCATCAACTGGGAGCGTGATCTGCCCCTGCCCGAGGTGGCCGACCTGCGCAATGTCCAAGCCGGTGATCCTAGTCCAGATGGTCAAGGCCAGCTGTTGATCAAACGCGGTATCGAAGTCGGCCATATCTTCCAGCTCGGCACTAAATATGCCGAAGCAATGAAAGCCAGCGTCCTTGACGAACAAGGCAAGCAAGCCACCCTGACCATGGGTTGCTATGGTATCGGTGTCAGTCGTGTTGTCGCTTCGGCGATTGAGCAGAATCATGACGCAGCGGGCATTATCTGGCCAGACAGTTTGGCCCCCTTCACCGTGGCCTTGGTGCCAATGAATGCCCATAAATCAGAGTTGGTTCGTGAAACCAGTGATCGTCTCTACCAAGAGCTACAAGCGGCGGGTATTGATGTGCTGCTGGATGATCGTGATGAGCGCCCTGGCTCCAAGTTCGCGGATCTGGAATTGATTGGTATTCCACACCGTATCGTGATTGGCGAACGCAGCCTCAAAGAAGGCCAGCTGGAATACAAGCACCGTCGTGCCAGTGAAGCCCAGATGCTGCCTGCCGATCAGGCCTTGGCCTTTTTGCAAGAACAGATACAGGCTTAAGACCTTAGCTGAAAGCCCGGCCTTCCCCCAGAAATCGAGGCCAGGATGTGTCTAGGTTGAAGCCGTTAAGCAAAACGCCCTGCCGATGTCTTAATTGACGATCAGCAGGGCGTTTTTGGATCACTGGGCCAGAACGGCCTAAAAGCCGAAACGCCACAAATAATGAAGGCAACCCGCCAATGAAAGGGTAAAGACAAGAATCAAATTCACTCGATAACTATCCTGCCGACGCCGCCGACGCATCCCATTGAGCAGCAGGCCAGTGCCTGAAAGCACCAGGATCAGCAGCATCAGTAAAAAAGCTTGAAAGAAAAAAGTCTGGTCCCAGTCTGCCTGCACACTCAAACCTAGCCAGCGATCAAAGAAGGTTTCGACCTGCGGGCGGGCATGATCAATCAACAATAGGGTTGGCAGCATCAGCAGCCAGCTTAAAGCACCAAAAATACTGATCATACGCGTCCAAAGATCTGGCTTTTGACGCCGATCACGAAAGAGTCTGGGCTCGCGCTCTTTTAACCTATCCACCTTACCTCTCCTTTCTAGCGCCATTCTTGATTCCACCTTTTTAAAATACCCACTCACTCAGCCTTGGATCAACCACCATCAATACAACAGTGAATCAAGATCAACCAACCCAATGATTCACGCGAGTTTTCTTAGCTATAGATCAAGTTTAACTTCACCCAGCCCCTTTAAAATAACGCGCTTCTGACTCGAACGCACTCAGTTTTACGCTATGCTTCAGTAGCAGATCGTGCTCACCTTCAAGGAACCGAAAGCGCATGCCCAGATTACAAACCAAAATGATGGCGGCCCTTGTCACTGTCATGTTATTGCTGACGCTGGTCATCACGCTCGCCAGTCTGCTGTCACTGCGCGAGTTTTCTATTCGTGCTGCAACCGAACATACGCGCACTGCGGCCGAAATCACACTGGTGGCCCTAACCGAGTCCATGGTCAATGGCACAATCCATACGCGAGACTCTTTTCTTCAGAGGATTGCTCATGTTGAAGGCCTCGATAGTGTGCGCGTCATTCGCGGCCCTCAGGTCGAAGAGCAGTTTGGTCATGGCTTACTGGCAGAAACACCAGGCGACGCAATAGATCATGCGGTGCTGATCAGCGGCGAACCAGTCTACACCCTCTCAGGCGGCTATTTGAGCCCGTATTTTCGCGCCACCCTACCCTATATCGCCAGCAGCCAAGGCGAGGTGAACTGTCTCAGCTGCCATGCCGTACCAGAAAACTCAGTGCTCGGTGCCGTCACGCTGACCGCATCGATTGAACCCATGCGCCAAGCTGCACTGATTACGGTCTTTTTTCTAGTGCTGGCCGTGATTGCCTTCGCGCTGCTGTGCTTATTCTTTTTAAAGCGCCTATTGAACCCACTGGTCCTGACCGCCCAAGAAATTCAAACCGCTGTTGATCAAGCCAGTGCAGGACATTTTGATTTGCGTTTACAACCACGTAGTCAGGATGAGATCGGCAGCATTGCCGAAAGTTTTAATCGGCTCACGGCAGGGATCAACCAAAAGCTCAGTGAAATCAGAAGTAATGTCGCCCATCTGGTCATGACACAGCCCAGCCAGCAGGGGGATCTACTTGCCGAAACAGCGCAAACAGTTGCCGGACTGGTCAAGGTCGCCAAATTCAAACAGGCTATCGAAGAAGATGAACACATCAGTGAGGTCTATCAACGGATCAGCGATGTGCTGCAAGAAGAGTTCTCACTACACACCTTTAGTATTTATGAGGTTGATGCACAACAAAAACGACTGATCACCGTCAATGTCGATGGCATCGCTCAGGCACCGACCTACTGGTGCTCGGCCGATATCAATGAACACTGTCGAGCTTGTCGCGCCGTCCGCACTGGACACCGCATTGATGGGATAGATCACACCAGTTTATGCCGCTCTTTTGCCGATGAGGCCCGCAAAGCAGAATCCAGCTATCTGTGCTTGCCGATTCTGCAAGCTGGGGGGGTCGGCAGCGTTATTCAACTCGTACTCAACCACGAAGAGCAGGCCCGTATCCCGACCCAACTCCCCTTGATCGAGGCCTATCTGCGCGAAGCTGCCCCAGTCCTTCAAGCCAAATCCCTGATGGCGAGCTTGAAAGAATCCACACTGAATGATGCAATGACTGGACTGCGTAACCGGCGCTTCCTTGAAGAGTACTCAGAGAGTCTAATGAGCCAATGCAAACGCCGCGAAAGCGCGATGACCTTGATGATGCTTGATTTAGACTACTTTAAAACCGTCAATGATAGCTATGGACATGATGTTGGCGATCAGATTTTAATCGATTTAGCGCAGATTTTTCTGGCTCAAGTGCGCGATTCTGATCTCGTGATCCGCTATGGTGGTGAAGAGTTTCTGATTATACTGCTCGATACCCCAGCTGCTGCTGGTGAAAAGGTAGCCGAAAAAATACGTCTGGCTGTCGAGGAGCATCAATTCAAGGCGGGACATCTGCTGATCAATAAAACCCTGTCTATCGGGCTGGCCGACTTCCCATCTGATGGACAGGCCTTCTGGCAGGTGCTGAAATTCGCCGATGTAGCGCTTTACGCGGCTAAGGATCAGGGCCGCAATCGCGTCATCCGCTTTACACCTGATCTCTGGCTCAGTAAGGAGAAGTATTGATTTTACGTTTTTATCTGCGCTTGGCTCAAGCTGGCCAGCCTTGGCGATGGCTCGCCCTGCTAGTACTGGCCCTTAGTTTGGCCCTGGGGCTGTTCAGCCTGTTATACCCACCACTCGATCCGGCTCAACCTTGGGTATGGATCGCCAGTCTGCTGCTCTTCTGGTGGAGCAGCCTGGTCAGCCTTTTTCAACATCCTTTTCTTCAGCAAT
This sequence comes from Marinospirillum sp., assembly GCA_007119985.1. GTDB lineage: Bacteria > Pseudomonadota > Gammaproteobacteria > Pseudomonadales > Halomonadaceae > Marinospirillum. Next base: position 43,098 of record SKOQ01000063.1, on the reverse strand, counting down.
CCACGCCTTCAACGCGCTGGGCGAGGATCAAGCATAGGTTCAAGCGCGGCTTATGGCAGGTCGCTGCTTGGCTTCATCTGGCACTGGGCGCGGTGGTGATGTGGCTCAGCCTACGGCTACTCCTGCTGGCTCTCCAGCAAGGCCACGCCTAGGCGCAGCCTCTGAAGCTCTAGATGCGCAGTTTAGCTCAACTGACGCAAGAACTCAGAAACCTCGGAAAACTCAGGACGACGCACTTCAACACGGATCGCATCTAGGCCCCAAAGATTGGCTGGATTAATCTGTACCCGCTCTGTCGCATCACAGACATACTTGATGCCATAGTCTGCATCTGATGTCCGCCTTTTGCGCGGCGAGGGAAAGAAGTTACCATCTGATTTTTTGATACTGGCGACCACAGGACACTTGGGATCAGGGGTTCGGCCCACCACCACACCTAGGTCACCATTATTTAAGCGGACAAACACACCCGGTGGATATAAGCCGAGTTCAGTAATAAAGATGCGGATAATTTTGGCGTCCAAAGTCACCCCACCCTGCTGCATCAAATCCTTTAAAGATTCTTTTAAGCGTAGCGGACCACGGTAAACACGCGGCGTCACCATGGCTGAATAGACATCGGCCACAGCGAGCAGACGAGCCTCATAGCGAACCGCTTCGCCCTTTAATCCAGCTGGGTAACCACTGCCATCCAATTTTTCGTGGTGTTGCGCCACCAGCATCAACCAGAGTTCATCATCTATGCCTGCATTTTTGAGCTGGCGCACCCCTTCAACAGGGTGGCGATGAATCATATCGCGCTGCTTATCCGTTAATGGCGAAGTTTGCTGATGCAGGATTTTTTGGTAGGGATTCATCGCCACATTACTGGTCAGCGCCGCGGCCAACACACTCAGGCGAATTTTCTGTGGGATTTTCAGACGCTCGAGAACCAACTCAGTCAAGATAGCGATCTGCATTGGGTGATGCACAATATAATCAAGTCGATCATTGAGATGCACGGCACCCAGCAAGGCATCCGCATCATGCTGAACCAAGCCCTGCACTTGGGTGATCACATCAAAAATGCGACGTTTGACCACACCAGGACCAAAGACAGTGCCTTTTTCCAGCTGGCTAAAGAGTTCTCCTAAACGAAAACTCAGATCTTCAAATTCAGCAAAAGGGTTGACCTTACGCTTGTTAAACTGCACAGGCTGCGGCACATCACTTTCAACTTGATAAGCAAAATAGCCTAATTTTTCCAGAATCAGCTTAAACTCAGTGGACTCAATCATCCCCCCTTTTTCGAGTAAAAGCTGGCCCTTCTCATCACAGATCGCCCAAGGCACAGGCTGATGCATCTGCAACTGACCAGAGTTGATTTTTTGTAGGTCGAGACTGGTAAATGGCATAGTGATCTCTGTGGCAACATTGCGTTCTACTGATATTGAACTCTCATCCAAATCTTAACTGATCAACATCAAATTTCATACAACCAACTTACACTTTATTGGCTCGTTTACAAAGCCCAGCCAATAAAAAGGCCGACACGAGGCCGGCCTTGAATGCGACATCGCGCAATAACTTAGAGCTGTTGCTCCAGCGCGGGTACAGCTTCAAACAGATCTGCGACCAAGCCATAATCAGCAACTTGGAAGATCGGCGCTTCTTCGTCTTTGTTGATCGCCACGATCACTTTAGAATCGCTCATACCAGCCAAGTGCTGAATCGCACCGGAGATACCCGCAGCGATATACAGCTGAGGTGCAACGATCTTGCCTGTCTGACCGACCTGCAGATCATTAGGCACATAGCCCGCATCCACTGCTGCACGCGAGGCACCAACAGCCGCACCCAGCTTGTCAGCCAGCTTGAAGATCACTTCAAAACCTTCTTGGCTGCCAACACCACGACCACCAGAGACAATCACGCCTGCTGCTGTCAGTTCAGGGCGGTCAGAAGCGGCGATTTCAGCGCCAACGAAGCTCGACAAGCCAGTGTCTTTCACACTGTCCAGTGCTTCAATGGCTGCACTGCCTGTTTCTGCTACAGGATCAAAAGCCGTACCACGAACCGTGATCACCTTCACGCTGTCTTCGCTTTGCACTGTGGCAATGGCGTTACCTGCGTAGATAGGACGCTTAAAGGTATCCGCACTTTCTACGGCAATGATTTCAGAGATCTGGTTCACATCCAGCAGTGCCGCAACGCGTGGGCTGATATTTTTGCCTGAAGTGGTGGCCGCGCTCAGGATATGGCTGTAGTTGCCACCGATTTCGGCTACCAGTGCGGCAACGTTTTCTGCCAGTTGATGACCATAAGCCGCATTGTCAGCCAGCAGAACTTTGCTCACACCTGCCAGCTTCGCGCCAGCTTCAGCCGCCGCTTGGCAAGCTTCACCAGCCACCAACAGGTGCACATCGCCGCCGATTGCCTGCGCAGCGGCAACAACGTTAGCGGTCACTGCAGCCAGTTCAGTATTTTGGTGCTCGGCAATAACTAAAATGCTCATTAGACCACCTTCGCTTCGTTTTTCAGTTTATCCACCAGCTCTTCTACGCTGCCCACCTTGATGCCTGCTGAGCGCTCTGCAGGCGCTTCAACTTTGAGCACCTTGAGCTTAGAAGCCACGGTCACACCATAGTCTTCTGGCTTCTTCTCATCGAGAGGCTTTTTCTTGGCCTTCATGATGTTTGGCAGCTTGGCATAACGTGGTTCGTTCAAGCGCAGATCCGCACTGAAGACCGCAGGTAGTTGAACTTCCAGCGTCTGTAAACCACCATCAATTTCGCGCTTCACTTGGGCTTTATCACCATTCACAGTGATTTCAGAAGCGAAGGTGCCCTGAGCCAAGCCGGCCAGTGCAGCCAGCATTTGCGTGGTCTGGTTGTTGTCAGAATCAATAGACTGTTTGCCCAGCAGCACGATTTGTGGCTGCTCTTCTTCTACGATTTTGGCCAGAATCTTAGCCGCGCTGAGTGAATCCACAGCCGCATCGGTTTCAACCAGAATACTGCGATCTGCACCCAAAGCCATCGCGGTACGCAGCTGCTCTTGTGCTACCTTAGGCCCGATAGAGACAGCAATCACTTCCGTAGCGATCCCCTTTTCTTTCAAACGGACCGCTTCTTCTACTGCGATTTCACAAAATGGGTTCATCGACATTTTGACGTTAGTCAGATCGACATCGGTTTGATCCGCTTTGACGCGAACCTTGACGTTGTAATCAACGACACGTTTCACCGCAACAAGAACCTTCATAGATTCTCCGTTTTCTTTAGGGTTGGCACTCACAGATTCAATAAGATGAATCTGCACGATATAAATCGGTGTTCACGGGTGCTGACCGACCTGATTTTCACTTACAAAGGGCGATCAGACTGTGACTTGCGCTTGATAATGACTCGATTCGCGCTTTCAGTCAAACTTCTGCTTAAACTGACGGGTCACATTTTTAAGCTTATAATGCCCGCAGGTCAAACATTGGGCTGTCGCTTGACTCTTGGGCTTTTGACCTGTTGACTGACAGGGTGACTTGACCAAAACCAAACGACCGTTTTAAATACACTCTAACAGCTCTGACTGGGAACGCAAGCGTCTTGCCCCTTCCATGCAGATCCCAATAAAAAATGAAAGATTAGCCTGAGGAGAAATACTGTGGAACGCGAATCGATGGAATTTGATGTACTCATCGTCGGTGGAGGCCCAGCGGGGCTCTCTGCAGCTATCCGCCTTAAGCAGCTGGCCAATGAGGCAGGTCAAGAGCTTGAAGTCTGTGTTGTTGAAAAAGGCTCAGAAATTGGCGCTCATATTTTATCCGGTGCCGTCATTGATCCTTGCGCACTGAATGAACTGATTCCTGACTGGAAAGAAAAGGGTGCGCCGCTCCATACCCCCGTGACCGAAGATCAGGTCTATCTGCTGCGCAGTGAAACCTCTGGCGTCAAACTGCCTGGTTTTGCTGTTCCTAAGCCCATGCACAATGATGGCAATTATATTGTCAGTCTTGGTAATGTGACTCGCTGGCTGGGTGAGCAGGCCGAAGCGCTGGAAGTGAATATCTTCCCTGGCTTCCCCGCTTCTAGCATTATTTATGGCGAGCAGGGTGAAGTCCAGGGTGTCATCACTGGAGACATGGGAATCGGTGCCGATGGGCAGCCCAAAGACAGCTTTGAGCCAGGGATGGAACTGCGTGCCAAATACACGCTATTCACTGAAGGGGTGCGCGGTCATCTGGGCAAACAGCTTCTGGCCAAATTTAAACTCGATGAAGGCAAGGATCCGCAGCATTATGCGATCGGCATCAAAGAGCTGTGGGATATAGATCCTAGCAAACACAAGCCCGGCCTGGTGGTTCACGGCTCTGGCTGGCCACTCAGTGGTGATACTGCCGGTGGTTTCTTCCTTTACCACGATACCAACAATCAAGTTGAAGTCGGCCTGATTGTTGATCTGTCTTACAGTAATCCTCACTTGTCTCCTTTTGATGAGTTCCAGCGTTTAAAGCACCATCCTGTGCTCAAGCAGCATCTCGAAGGTGGCAAGCGCGTCAGCTATGGCGCCCGTGCGATTGCCAAAGGCGGCTTTAACTGCCTGCCCAAAATGACCTTCCCAGGTGGTTTTATTCTGAGCTGTAATGCGGGTACGCTGAACTTCGCCAAGATCAAGGGTGTCCACACGGGCATGAAATCGGCGATGCTGGCAGCTGAAACCGTGTTTGAGGCGCTGCAAGCCGGTGATGAAGGCGGACAAGAACTGACGGCCTTCCAACAGAAGTGGGAAAGCAGCTGGGCCTATGATGAGCTGAAGCGTTCACGCAACTTTGGCCCGGCGATGCACAAGTTCGGCACCTTCTTGGGTGGCACCTTTAACTTTATCGACCAGAATATTTTTGGCGGTAAACTTCCGCTGACGCTGCATGACACCCTGCCTGACCATGCTGCACTCAAGCCAGCCAGCGAATGCCCAAAAATCGACTATCCCAAGCCAGATGGCAAGCTCAGCTTTGATAAGCTTTCTTCTGTCTTCTTGGCTAACGTGGTGCATGAAGAAGATCAGCCCGTACACCTGCGTTTAACGGATCCTGATCTGCCGATTCGTGACAATCTGCCCAAATACGATGAACCCGCGCAGCGCTACTGCCCTGCTGGCGTTTATGAGGTCGTCGAAGGCGCAGATGGTGCACCACGCTTCCAGATCAACTTCTCGAACTGTGTTCACTGCAAAACCTGTGATATTAAGGACCCAGCACAAAACATCACTTGGGTGACCCCTGAGGGTGGCGGTGGCCCAAACTATCCCAACATGTAACCCAGAAGCAAGCAAAAACAAAGGAGGCTTCGGCCTCCTTTTTTTCTTCGTCTTCCAGCACAGCCATAAAAACACCGGCCACCGGCCCGGCTAACGAGATGGGCTAATCAAAATAGCGGCATAGATAGGCCGTTTGCACCTCAACTTTCACTTGAAACTCACTGGCAGCAGGCACATTAAAGCTTTGGCCTTGGTGAAAGGTACGATAAGCAGGATCACCATCGAGCAGCACTTGCATGGAGCCAGTGACGACCGACATTTCTTCAGCCTGACTGGTCGAGAAGGTATACTCACCAATATCCAGCACACCCACAGTAAAGCGCCCTTCTTGATTATTCAGGGCAATCGACTTGACCTTTCCTTCAAAATATTCATTTACTTGCAGCATGGTCTTCTCCAAAGAATAGACAGCGAGAGCTTCAACTTGAGGCCAGACTGGATTAAAAGCTGAATCACCAGACAAAGCAAGTCTTCCTTCTCCTGAGCCATCTTGCCCCTTATACTCTTGGCTTTTATCTTATCAATAAGTGAATCTGGGGCATGATCAGTAAAAATCAACTCAAGTTTTTGCGTTCTTTACATCAGAAAAAAGGGCGCTTAGAGCAGCAGGCTTTTCTTGTTGAAGGCGAGAAGAGTGTCGTCGAACTGCTGCACGCCAACTGGAAAATCCTCAGCCTCTATGCCAGCGAAGAGTTTATCAATCGCCACACTCAGCGACTCGAACACTTAGACTGCCCTCTTTATCCCGCTTCTGCCGCATCTCTGACTCAAGCCAGTACCTTGAGCAATAACCATACGGCGCTAGCCGTCGTCGCCTTCCCAGCACCACCACCAGTGAAGACCACTGGCTGGACACTGGCACTCGATCAAATCAATGATCCTGGCAATCTCGGCACCCTATTACGGATTGCTGACTGGTATGGTTTTCAGCAACTGATCTGCTCTCCAGGGACAGCCGAACTGACCAACCCCAAGGTCATCAGCGCCAGCAAGGGCTCTTTTTTGCGCATGCCGCTGCATGTGTGCCCACTCGAGGATTTCTTGAGCCAGCTTACTCCTCAAGTTCCCGTGCTGGGTGCTTTTTTGGAAGGGGAATCCATTCACCAGCTGACACCCGATCAGCTGGGAGAGTCCGGCGTCTTGCTGCTTGGCAATGAGGCACAAGGGATTCGACCCTCACTGCAAGCTTGGGTCAACTGTCGTGTGACGATACCCGCCTTTGGGCAGGCAGAATCCTTGAATGTGGGCGTGGCTGGGGCCATCTTATGCGATAATATTCAGCGACTTCGCGCCCTCAAATCCAGCGGCTAGGCCGCACTGGCGCAACCGCCAAGCAAGATCAAACTGGATTAAGCCAGCTGCAACCAAGCTTCATGGAGGGTTTTGACGCCCGCCTGCGTAAATTCCACTCGACACAAGCGCTTGGGTTGATCCCCCTGAATGTCAAGGAGTCGACCGCGCCCAAAGCGCGGATGCTCCACCTCGGCTCCTGGCCGCCAAATGCTGAGCGGGTCAGCGCGAGTAGATCGAGCAGGTGATGGCATGGCATCGGCAGTATTGTCTAACTCAATAGCGAGAAAGCGTGGCGCTGCACTTGGATGCACCTGCTGCCAATAGTGGCGCTGTAGCTCAGGGTAATGGGCCTTCAGCTGAGCCGGTGGCTCCGCCTGCATCAATGCCTCCGCCAGCCGTAAAGCATCCTGCAGCTGCGCCTCTTCGACAAAGCGGCTCACTGGGCTGGCCGTATCGCCGCTGACCAGCACCAATGCGTGCTTGGCCCGTGTCATCGCGACATAGAATAAACGCCGTTCGGCTTCTTCTTGCTGGGTGCTGAGACGCCCAAAACGTCCTGTATAAGGGAAATCACCTTCATTTAAGCCATATAAGCCCACCCAACGCCATTCCAACCCCTTAGCAGCATGGATCGTCAGAATCAGTGGTATTCCCTCCTGCTGCTGAGCTTGCATGGCACTGCCTTCTTGCTGTGCCTGTTCCAGCTCGGCAATCCAGGCTTCTAGGCTGGCAGGGCCACGTTCTGCATAGCGGCGTAAACCCTCAATCAGACGCAGGGCTTCATCGGCGGCTTCTTGGTGAGATGCCGCTTTACGCAGTACTTCCGGAGCGCGCGTGGCCTCCATAATCTGATCGATCAGCTGCACTGGGCTGAGCCGATGAGCCTTGACTCTGAGCTGTTCAAGAAGCTTAAGACGCTGCTGCACACGCCGCCTTTTTGCCACCGGCCACTGGGCCAAGGCAGCCTCTAGGCCCACACTGCCCGCCTGACGCTGGACCTGCACACACTGCTGGCGCTCAGCCTCGCTTAAATAGAGGGTAGGAAAGCTCAGTAGCTGATCAAAATCCTGCTGCACCTTGGGGTGTTCAAAGTTCAGCGCCTGCCCCGATTGACCAAAAAAGGCCAAACGCGCATAGGCCATCAAACCCTTGATCTGCGGACGATTGAAGATAAAGTGCTCTTGGCGCAATAAGCGAAATGGCTGATGAGCCTTCAGAAAAGCCAGCTGCACCGCCAAACTTTGTGACCAACTGCGCACTAAAATCGCCGCCTCTTGCTGTTGCTCTGCTGGGGCGGCCTGATAAGTGTGTAGCAACCAAGCTGCACCTTGCCCTTGCATCAGGGTGACAGGCTGAGCTTCTGGGCTCGCCAGCGTCACTTGTGGTGGGCGCTCAAGGTTGTGCTGAATCACCTGATTCGCAGCCAGTGCCAGCGCATGCCCAAAACGAAAAGTACGACTAAGCGGGTAATCGGTGACAGGAGAGAAGTCAGTCGCAAAGCGCTTGAGCATATATTCTGGGCGCGCGCCACGCCATTCATAAATACATTGGTCAACATCGCCAACCACCATCACCTGCGCCTGCCCAACCAGGGCCTTCAGCAAACGCTGCTGGACGGCGTTAATATCCTGATACTCATCGACGATCACCTGCTCAAGGTAACCTTGAAGACGCGCTTCTAAATCAGGCTGTTGCTGTAAGCACAAGACAGGCCGCCAGAGAAGATCATCAAAAAACATCAGTTTTTCTTGCTCAAGCAATGCTTCTAAGCGCGCAAAGGCCGCAACAAAATGCTGATGCTGGCCGCTTAAATTCAAACTGGCATAGCAATCTGCTGCCGGCTCAAGGCCACTTTTCACCAGAGTACAAAAGCTTTTAAACCCCTCAAGGGTTTCTTCTTCAAGCCAAGGTGCGGCTTCTTCATTCTGCTCTTGGGCAAGTAGCGTTAAAGCTTGGCGGGTCAAACGATCGACCATCCATTCTTCTTGCACGAGGCGACGTCTTGGTAAAACGCCCCAGCGGACAAAGCTTTCTGTCAGACGATGGCCTAAGGAGTGGAAGGTGCGCACATCAGGTGGACGAAGCGGAGTACCGGCTAAAGCCTGCATCAGCTTGGCTTGAAAATCTTCTTTGGCGGCGCGGTTGTACATCACGACCAAAATGCGCTGCGCCGGCACCTGCTGCTTTAAAAGATGGACGACACGCGCAACGAGGGTCGTGGTCTTGCCTGAGCCAGCCACCGCACGCACTCTGGCATGCCCCTGCTGGTGGTGGACAACCGCTTGCTGCTCGGGGGTTAGCACGCGTCTGCATCCTGATAGGCGAGTAAAAAAGTCTGTTGGCTGCTGGTGAGTACCCAGGCCGGACGCCCAGCCCAATCTGCTTCTTCGGCCCACTCCAGCATGCGGTAGTAGACCTGAGTCAACCAGCGGGCTTCAACACCGGCCCAAGTGGTGATATAGGGACGTAGCTGGCGTTCGCCTGGCTGATCTGCCCTCTCATCGACTTGGCTCTCGACTAGGCGCAACGGATGCGCCGCATCCAGCGTCAGCCAATCCCCATATTGGGTTTCACAGCGGATGACTGGACCCGCGGCCGTCAGCTGACGTTCACAATCGATCACTAACAGCGGGGTCTCTTCAACGCGCACCCAGTTTTTTTCTGTCGGCGTGACCAGATAATATTCGCCATCCGCTTCACGGCGTAACAGACGGGTTAACAGACGCGCAACATCAGGCCGCGTAAAGGGGCGATCCTCATAAAACCATTGTCCAAAACGATCAACAAAGAAATCCAGCGTCAAAATCTGGGTGGGTGACCAGCTTTCAACGGGTGGCCGTGCCGTTTCTTGCGCCAATGGCAGGCTACGTTGAATTAAGCCCTGCAAACGAGACACATCACCTCCTAAAGAGTCGGATCGCTTTGAGGGGCATCAGGACGCTTTTTACCACGTTGGCCGCGATTGCCCATGCGTACACCGATATCCATCATAAAACGAAAGAACTCGTCTTTATCTTGAATCACATCCTGAAAAAACTCAGATTGATATAAAACGGCTGCACCATGCACAAAAGCCCAGGCGGCGCAGTAGTGAAAATAGGGTGGCACATCTTCCAGCAGCCCTTCATCAACCCGCGCGCCTATCAGCTCAGACAGGCTTTCCAAATTCTTGGCGCGAAACCGATGCAACTCTTCGATCATATCCGGCACTACGTTGCTTTTGACCAGCTTTTCTTCTAAGCGATTAAAGAGAAGATACTTGGCTGGCTCTTGCATCCGAAACTCAAAATAAGCGCGTGAGAGCGCTTCTTTATCCTGAGAAATCTTCGGCGACTGAAACAAGGCGGCCATTTCACGCTCGTAATCCACCATTAAGCGCAGGTAGATTTCTGATTTTGTGCTGAAGTGTTTGTAAATGGTGCCCTTGCCGATACCCACCTGCTCGGCGATCATCTCCACCGTGACGCGATCTTCACCCTGCTGTAAAAAAAGCGCTAAGGCGGCTTCCAGAATACGCTGTTCACGCTGACGAAATTCACGCACTCGGCGCGCTTGTTTTTCTACGGGAGATTCAACCATGGACAACTCCTAGCGGCGAGCCACCCTCAACCGGATGACCAGAAAACAAATATTGGTCACAAGATTAATCAGCTTCAGGCATGAAAGCAAGCCTTTGGCTCTTGCAGCAGCTAGCCGCTCAGCTCTGACTCAGACGTGAACACAGGCCGCGCACACTGAAAAAGACGGAAAAAGTTCTCCGTCGTTTGCTGGGCGACCAGTTCTGGACTTAAGCCGCGCAGCTCGGCCAAACAACCGGCCACTTCGCGCACATAGCCAGGCTCATTCTGCTGGCCGCGAAAGGGCACAGGCGCAAGATAAGGCGCATCGGTTTCGACTAACAGTCGATCCAAGGGGACCACTCGCGCCACTTCACGCAGCGCCTTGGCAGAATGAAAGGTCACAATACCAGAGAAGGAGATATACAAACCCATGGCGATCACTTCACGCGCAAAGGCCAGATCTTCGGTAAAACAATGAATCACGCCCTGACCACCACGCTCACAAAAAGGGCGCAATAAAGCCAGAGTATCTTCAGCAGCATCACGAGTATGTACGATCACCGGCTTATTAACCGCCAGAGCCACTTCAAGATGCTCAGCAAAAGAGGCGCGCTGTTGTGCGTGGTGGGTCTGATCATAATGGTAATCCAAACCGGTTTCACCAATGGCCACCACGCGCTCATGGCGCGCTTTATCTAACAGCGCCTCCGGACTCAACGGCTGGGCATCAGCATAATGCAGTGGATGCAAGCCCAGGCTCAGGCTGACATCAGCAAAGGGGGCCACCAGCGCCTGCAGGGCATCGAACTGCTGCGGATCAACATTAATCGATAAGAAGTGCTTCACACCGCGACGACGCGCAGCGGCCAGCACCTGCGCTAGATCGGCCTGCGCACCGACTGAGGTGCGCGTGAGGTCTAACATATCTAAATGGCAGTGGGAATCAACAAGATGCATCGTCTTCTCTCTTCGCAAGCCACCGTCTGCCTTGTAAGACAGCAGCGACTGGCTTTAAATCGTTTGGGTGGGTTTATCGCTTTGCAACAGATCGCCAAGCAGTTTTTCGATCTGTTGACGCGGTGAAATCACGCCATCTTCAACCTGATCAAAATGAATCCCGACGCCCGGTGTTCTTCGCCCTTGGGCACCAACAGGTGTACGCCATGCCACTCGTCCATGGTAGCGTTGCGGTTCGGCTTCGCCGGGTAGCTGGACGCTGACAAAAATCATCTGCCCAGGATGAAAATAGCTGGCCGTTGGGATAAAAAGGCCGCCATTCTTGAGAAAAGGCATATAAGCCGCATAGAGACTGGGGAGATCCTTGATTGTCAACGTAAGATGCTTAGATGTTTCATTCATCGTGCAATGCCCTCTGAAGTGTAATCACCAGACCTTCTAGAAAAAGCTCTTCGTTTGGGTGGCCCTGCAGATGGCGCTGGCGTTGCTGCAACTCTTGTTGTACAGCCAATAACTGCTGTAGAGAAAAGCAATCCGCCCACTGCTGATAAAGCGGCATTTGTCGCGTATCCTGTACCGCCGCCTCACCCACCATCACCAGGCGCAGCGTTTCAGCGCACCAACGATTGAGACTGCTGACCACCCAAGGCAGCTCCAATTTTTTTAAGGGCGCGATCAACTCTAAAGGATCAGCACCGCAGGTGAGCTGCTCCATCAAGCGCACGAGCTCAATACGCTGCTGTTCAATACTCGTATCAAGAAGCTTCAGCGCTGCGAAAGGTCGGCCACCTGCGGCGCGTAGCAGCTGCTCTGGCTGTTGATCTGCACTCAGCTGACAACTCAGCCAAGGCAGAATGTCTTCTCGGCGCGGAATCGGTAAAGCCCAATGCTGACAGCGACTTCTGAGCGTTGCCGGCAGGCGCGAGGGCTGATCACTGACCAAAATAAAAAGGGTTGCAGGCTCTGGCTCTTCTAATGTTTTCAAAAGCGCATTGGCAGCATGAAGATTCAGCGCCTCCGCTGGCCAAAGCAGGACGACCTTATAGCCCCCCTTCTGCGCGCTCTGATGTAAACGCTGAGTCAGATCACGAATCGCATCGATCCGTATGGCCTTCCCTTCGGCCTCTGGCTGAAGATTATACCAATCAGGATGAAAGCCACTTTCGAGCAGCTGACAGCCAGCACAATGCCCACAGGGATGCTGGCCTTGAGGCTGCTCACACAATAAAAAATGGGCCAAAGCGCGGGCGAGTGTCCGCTTGCCTAAACCCGCCTCACCGCTGATCAACAGAGCATGCGGCAGGCGATCGGCGTACAGCTGTTGGTGCCACTGCTGCCAGATGGTGGCGTGCCAAGGCAGTGGCAAGGCGGGCTTTTGCTCGACATGCAAGGCCGACATCAGACTGGCCTCGCTTGCCAAGCCTCGATCAAGCGATCCAGCGGTGTCGCAAGCTGGCGCTGAACCTGCTCTAAAGGTTGCGCGGCATCAATGACATAAAAGCGCTCTGGTTCAGCAGCAGCGCGCGCCAGATAGGCTTCTCGCACACGCGTAAAAAAGACTTCGTCTTCTTGTTCAAAACGATCTCGCTGCTGCCCGCGCTGATCAAGACGAGCGGCGGTTTGATCGAGTGGCAGATCCAGCAAAAAGGTCGCATCAGGACGTCGCTCCTTTTGCACTAACTGCTCCAGATACGCAATATCCGCAACAGGATAGCCCCGCCCACCGCCCTGATAAGCAAAGGTGGCGTCTGTAAAGCGATCGCACAAAACCCACTGACCTGCCGCTAAGGCAGGATGGATCACCTGCTGCAAATGCTGTGAGCGCGCGGCGAACATCAGCAGCAACTCTGTCTCAGCACTCAAGGGTTCATCTGAGGCGGCTTGAAGTAAGAGTCCACGCAACTGCTCGGCCAAGGGTGTGCCACCTGGCTCGCGGGTTGCGACCCAAGGAATACCGGCTTGATCTAAACACTCGGCGATCCAACGAAGATTCGTAGTTTTGCCAGCGCCTTCACCGCCTTCAAGGGTCAAGAATAATCCTGGGCGATTAGTCATCAGCAGGGGTCTCCGTCGTGTTGGGGGCGGGCCATGAGCGGTAACCCTCACGGCGATTGAGCTGATACTCGCGCACGGCACGGTTATGCTCTTGCAGGGTGCGTGAAAAATGATGCGTCCCATCACCTCGCGCTACAAAATAATAGGTATCCCCTGGTGCTGGGTCGACACTGGCGCGCAAGGCCGCTTCACCAGGCAGGGCAATCGGTGTCGGTGGTAGACCGTTGATCACATAGGTATTCCAAGGGGTAGGCTCGCGCAGATCACGACGCGTAATCCGTCCTTGATAGCGCTCTCCCATACCATAGATCACGGTCGGATCGGTTTGCAGCCGCATTCCGCGCTCTAAACGCCGCACAAAAACACCCGCTATATCACGACGCTCATGCGGTGCCCCAGTTTCTCGCTCAATAATCGAGGCCATAATCAAAGCCTCATAAGGCGAAGCATAGGGTAGAGGTTCTTGACGTTCTGCCCAGACTGTCTCGAGCAGACGCTGCATGCGCTGATGCGCCTGGCGCAGAATATCCAGATCACGCATCCCCTTGTGATACACATAGGTACTAGGAAAGAACCAGCCTTCTGCTGGCTGATCAGGCTGACCTAAGGCCGCCATGATGTCCGCTTCCGTCCATTCGGACGTTATCGGCTCAAGATAAGGCGCGGCTGCAAGACGTGCACGAAAATCATTGAACGTCCGGCCCTCTGGAATCGTCAGGCTATACTGCACCACCTGACCCGATTCGAGCAGCGCTTTGAGCTCCATGAAAGTCAGCCCAGGTTCAAGAAGATACTCTCCTGCTCGAATGGCCGCTGGATCTTGCGTCAACCGTAACCAGAGGCGCATCGGCAAGAGGTGCCGCACGAGGCCCTCGCGTTCCAGTTGCTGAGCCACCTGCATAAAGCCGCGTCCAGCTGGGACATCGAGGCTGCGCGAGGCATCGAGCTGCAAAGGCTGATGGAGTTGCTGCCAACCCCACATCACGCTGGCACTGATCAGCAGCAGACTGAGCAAGACACCCATCAATAACTTTTTCATCATAAGAAGATCACAAGGAGCAGACTGAAGATGGGAGAGGTAAGCCCATCTGAACATGAAAATGAGCCATTAATTGGCGAGTCGAAGGGCCAAGAGGCCAAGAGGCCAGCGTACCGCCAGCATGATCAAGACGGGTCACAGGCCAGAGACCTTGCACACTGTTGCACAAAAACACCTCGTCAGCCTGTTGCAGATCAACAAGTTGGGTTTTGACTTCGCGCAGGTTTTCGCCCAAAAAGCCGATCAACTGTTGGCGCATGACACCAGCGAGGGCGCCAGACGCTAAACAGGGGGTAAACCAACATCCCTGAGATCGCCAAAAAAGGTTGCGTGCGATCCCCTCTTTGATATCACCCTGAGCACTGTATAAAAGCGCTTCACGGTAAGGTGCTGGGCAGGCATCCGCCGCCAAAACTTGTGATAAGCGATTGAGATGCTTGGTTTCTGAATGTGGGCCTGCTGCGGGACAAGCCAGCCACCAAACAGGCTGACCTTGGTATAAGGTCGCATCGATCGGCAGAGGTTGCGCATGTACCAAGCGATGCCAAGGTAGGTCTGCTTGTTGACGGGCATAGCCTTGCCCTCCTGGACCAGCAAGCAACATGACCTTCAAGCGGCCTTCACCCTGCTGCTGGGCCAGTTGCAGCACTTCCTGCTCCAAAGCCTCCCAGATGGCTGGACTGAACATCACACCCAGTCGCTGCATCCCTCTTTGCAAACGGCGAAGGTGATCGGGCCAAAAAAGAGGTTGCTGCTGCCAAAGGCGCACACTGGTAAACAAGCCTTCGCCAAAAGCAAGGGCTCGACTGGCCAGTAACCAATCAAGGTCACTCGGCAGAGGGGCGCGACCATCCAGCAGCAGCAAAGACATGGCTTAGATTTGGCTGAAAATCAAGCTACCATTGGTGCCACCAAACCCAAAGGAGTTGGACAGCGTGTGCTGGATTTTCATCGCACGAGCTTGATGCGGCACATAGTCTAAACGGCAACCTTCTTCTGGCTGATCGAGGTTGATCGTTGGTGGCGCCACCTGATCACGCATAGCCAGAATACAAAAGACCGCTTCAACAGCACCCGCCGCGCCCAACAGGTGACCAATCATCGACTTAGTCGAGCTCACGGCCACCTGGCTAGCTGCTGACCCCAGGGTTTTTTCAATCGCCAAGCTTTCAGCGATATCACCCGCTGGCGTCGAGGTACCATGTGCGTTGATATAATCAATCTGATCTGGATTGAGTCCAGCATCACGTAAAGCGTGCTGCATCGCCGCCGCCGCACCACGACCATCCTCAGGTGGTGAAGTCATGTGATAAGCATCATCACTCATACCAAAACCAGTCAACTCTGCATAAATCCGCGCACCACGGGCCTTGGCATGCTCATACTCTTCCAAAACCAAAACACCGGCACCATCACCCAGTACAAAACCATCACGGTCTTTATCCCAAGGACGGCTAGCCGCTTGTGGATCATCGTTGCGTGTGGACAAGGCGCGCGCTGCGGCAAAACCACCGAGACCCAGCGGAGTGCTCGCCGCTTCTGCACCACCACAAATCATCACATCCGCATCGCCATAAGCAATGGTACGGGCAGAGTAACCAATATTATGGGTGCCCGTAGTACAGGCCGTCGTAATGGCGATATTCGGGCCACGATAGCCATAGCGAATAGCCAGGTTGCCAGAAATCATATTGATGATCGAACCAGGCACAAAGAAAGGAGAGACCTTGCGCGGGCCACTTTTCAGCAAAGACTCGTGACTTTTTTCGATCATTTGCAAACCGCCGATACCTGAACCCAGCGCACAGCCGATACGCTCAGCATTGGCTTCAGTGGTTTCTAGGCCCGCATCTTCAATCGCTTGAATCGCGGCAGCCATACCATACTGGATAAAGGTATCCATTTTGCGTGCATCTTTAGCTGGCATGTAGTCTTCAACATTGAAATTCTTCACTTCAGCGGCAAAACGCGTACTAAAAGCGCTGACATCAAACTTCTCGATCAGGGACATGCCACTGCGACCAGCAAGAATAGCTTCCCAGGATTCAGTGAGTGTATTACCCAGCGGAGTGACTAACCCCATCCCCGTTACCACAACTCTTCTTCGAGACATGCCTCTTCTCCACACTTAGGTCGAGCTGACCATTCAACCCTATCCAATTTTGCCTCGCACACGCAGCGGGGCTCAAAAAATTGGCGCGATTATAGCTTAAATAATAAAAAACCGCTGCACCTGTTTGAGGTGAAGCGGCTTCATGCTCGGCGGGCTGGGCCAATGCACCCAACCCATCACGTCTTACTGATGCGCGTTAACGTAGTTAATCGCTTCTTGTACAGTCGTGATTTTTTCAGCTTCTTCGTCAGGAATCTCTGTCTCAAACTCTTCTTCCAGAGCCATGACCAGTTCAACAGTGTCCAGAGAATCAGCGCCCAGATCCTCAACGAACGAGGAAGAGTTCTGAATTTCCTCTTCTTTCACACCCAGTTGTTCGGCGACAATCTTTTTTACGCGCTCTTCGATGGTACTCATAACGTTTTATTACTCCTGATTAGACTCTTGCCGTGCAGTGCACTTGATGATTTGCAGGCTAGTTTATAAACCGAAACTCAGTCATGCAAGGTAAAAATTCAAACCACTGATTTAACTTGTTAAATCACTGACTTAAAAGCCAACCCTCGACTCAGCTTCGAAGAAACAGCATTAACGCATGTTCATACCGCCATTCACATGCAGGGTTTCACCAGTAATGTATCCAGCTTGCACACTAGCTAAGAAGCCAACGGCTGCGGCAATTTCTTCTGGTTGTCCAAGACGTGAAAGCGGGATCTGTTGTGCCAGAAAAGCCTTTTGCTCCTCCGGCAACACCTCAGTCATATCTGTTGCAATAAAGCCAGGGGCAACAGCATTGACAGTAATATTTCGCGCACCAAGTTCACGCGCCAAAGAACGCGTCATGCCTTCCATACCCGCCTTAGCAGCAGCATAGTTAGCCTGACCCGCATTACCCATGGTCGCGACGACGGAGCTGATATTAATAATCCGACCCCAGCGCGCCTTGGTCATGCCTTTCAAGCAGGCTTTGGTCATCCGGAAAACAGATTTGAGGTTGGTGTCCATCACCTCATCCCATTCCGTTTCTTTCATGCGCAGCATCAAATTATCTTTTGTGATGCCGGCATTATTCACCAAAATTAACGGAGCGCCATACTTTTCTGTCACAGCCTTCATCAGCTGATCAATCGAATCGGCATCCGTGACATTAAGAACCCAGCCCTCACCCTGCACGCCAGCCTGCTGGAAGCCTTCACTAATGGCTTGCGCGCCCGATGCACTGGTGGCCGTACCAATGACAGTGGCGCCCATCGCGGCCAGCTGTAAAGCGATCGCTCGGCCAATACCTCGGCTGGCCCCAGTAATCAGGGCTACACGCCCTTCCAAATTCTGTTGCATCAATGAAGAAGTCATCACAGCTTCCTTTTAGGCTTCGGCACGGAACAGGTCGAGCGCTGACATCACTGAGTCAGGATCATTGACCGCTAAGGATTTTGCATTCTTAACAATGCGCTTGTTTAAGCCGATCAACACCTTACCCGGACCGCACTCAATATAAGTGTCGACGCCCTGCTCGGCCATATATTCAATACACTCTATCCAGCGTACAGGACGGAAGAGCTGCTCAACCAGGTGCGCACGAATCACATTCACATCTGATTCAGGCTGGGCGTGTACGTTTTGCACCACTGGAACACGCGGCTTGTTCAGCTGAA
The DNA here is from genome assembly GCA_007119985.1 of Marinospirillum sp. GTDB lineage: Bacteria > Pseudomonadota > Gammaproteobacteria > Pseudomonadales > Halomonadaceae > Marinospirillum. Next base: position 25,134 of record SKOQ01000063.1, on the reverse strand, counting down.
TACGAGCCAATTCAGCGGCCAACTCTTCTGCGGCTGGGCGCATCAACTCACAGTGAGAAGGCACGCTCACAGGCAGCGGCATCGCCTTACGCGCCCCAGCAGCCTGACAGGCCGCCATCGCACGTTCTACAGCTGCAACACTACCCGCGATCACGATCTGACCCGGCGCATTGTAGTTGACCGGCTGAACAACTTCACCCTGCGCTGCAGCGGCACAAGCCTGCTCTATTTCTTCAGCACCCAAGCCAAGAATCGCGGCCATCGCACCTTTACCCTGGGGTACAGCCGCCTGCATCAATTCACCACGCTTGCGCACTAAGCGCAAACCGTCGGCAAAATCGAGTGCGCCGCTACACACCAGCGCGGAATATTCGCCCAGACTATGCCCAGCCAACCAGGCGGGCGGCGCGCCTTCCAACTCCTTCCAAACTCGCCAAATAGCGACGCTAGCGGCCAACAGAGCTGGCTGTGTCTTGTCTGTTTGGTTGAGCTGCTCGATGGGGCCTTCTTGGACAAGCTGCCACATATCGTAGCCCAGCACGCCCGATGCCTCTTCAAAGGTTGCACGGACGACCGCATAGCGCTCGGCCAGTTCAGCCAGCATCCCCAACTGTTGGGAGCCCTGACCTGGGAAAACAAAGGCTAAATTAGAAGCCATAAATCACCTTGTTGTCTTTCTTTAGCTGGTTTTTATGGGCGCGCATTCTAGCATAGCGGCAGCAGAAGACCATGCTTTTACTGAGAAAAAGAACAGTAAAACTCAAACACCAGTTTGAAAACCTAGTATCAAGATGGGTCTTCCGCCCGTGTTTTCGAGGCGCTGCGCGTGGTTTTGACATCCATATATTCGCGCTGAATCACGGTTTCAAGTGCATTCACGGCGCTGACTAGCTCTTCAAAAACCACCCGCTTACTTTTGAGTGCATCAATCTGCTCAACACTGGGCGCCTGCCCTTGCTGCTGATCGGCCAAGTTCAGCACCGCCTGCACATACTCTGCACGCGCCTGAGCGACCATAGTGAGCAAGGGCGTCAGAGACTCCATCGATAACTCAGGCACCAAAGGGTTGATAATCGAGCGGTTCACACCACGACGCAGGTTATCCAGTTCGATAAGGAGACGATTTTTCATTTTCTATCCTTCTGATCTTCTTGATGGCTGCCTTATATTCGCACAAGACACTCGCGTTGAGTATAACCAGCCCTCATCCAAAAACCTTGGCTTTTAAGTCAGGATCTGTATCTCTTGTGCTGTTAAATGTCGCCATGTTCCTTCCGGGCAACTCTCGCTCTCCAGTACCAGATCACCAATCGATTCACGGTGCAAGCTCACCACATGATTACCCAGTGCGGCAAACATACGCCGCACTTGATGATAACGCCCCTCCGTTAAGCCCAGCTTGACAGAAGTTGGACTCAGGCGTTCTAACTCAGCAGGCAGTGTCGGTTTTTCTTCGCCTTCTAGCAGCAAACCTTCAGCTAATCTGGCTTCTGCCTCTGGACACAAGGGCTCAGCCAGCTCAGCTCGGTAGATTTTTTTCTTTTTATGCCTTGGTGAGGTCAAGCGGTGCGCCCACTGTCCATCATCCGTCAGCAGCAAGAGTCCTGTTGTCTCTACATCAAGACGACCGACCGGCTGGATACGATCCACCAGAGGAAGATCGATCAAATCAAAGACCAGAGGATGATGGCTGCTCTTGCGCGAACACTCATAGCCCAACGGCTTATTGAGCAACAAATAGCGCAGTCCAACTTCCTCTAGCCGCTCTCCTTGCCAGCAAACTTGGTCCTCAGCACTGACGCCCATTGATGCTTGCTTCACCGGCAGCCCGTTGACCGTCACCTCTCCCAGTGCGAGCTGTTGCTTCACTTGACCGCGCGTTAAGCCCGTCGTATGGCTAATAAATTTATCTAAGCGTTGAGTTTTCTGGCGCATCGTGTGTAATCTTCTCTTTTATCTTGATCTTGATAAGGCAGGAACACCATGAGTCGTTACTGGAGCCCCCAGGTTCAACAGCTGTCACCCTATATTCCAGGCGAGCAGCCCCGTATTCCCAATTTGATAAAACTCAACACCAACGAAAGCCCCTATGGGCCTTCGCCTCGTGTGATGGAAGCCATTGCCGCAGCCAATAACGAGAGCCTGCGTCTCTATCCAGATCCACAGGCGATGGCGTTAAAATCAGCACTGGCAAAATATGCTGATCTTAACCCCGAGCAGGTTTTTGTTGGCAATGGCTCAGATGAAGTCTTGGCGATGGCTTTTCAAGCCTTTTTTCAAGGCCAAGCCCACCCATTGCTCTTCCCTGAAATCACCTATAGCTTCTATCCTGTTTACTGCCAACTTTATCAAGTTGACTATAAGATGCTGCCACTCAAGGCTGATTTCACGCTGCCACTGGCCGATTATCAGCAACCAAACGGCGGCATTATCTTCCCTAACCCCAACGCACCAACAGGCATCGCTCTCTCACAGGCCGCCATTATTGCGCTTTTAGAGCAGAATCGCGACTCAGTGGTCATCATTGATGAAGCTTATGTCGATTTTGGTACGGAATCCGCCCAGTCTTTAGTCAATCGCTTCCCCAATCTACTGGTGACACAAACCTTTTCTAAGTCTTGGGCCTTAGCGGGTTTGCGAGTCGGCTTTGCCTTCGGCCACCCTGATTTGATCGAAGCTCTGAACCGCGTCAAGGATAGCTTTAACTCCTATCCACTCGATCGCCTCGCGCTGGTCGGCGCCCAGGCCGCACTGGAGGACCTGCCCTATTATCAAGCTTTAAATCAGAAAATCATCGCGAGTCGTGAGCAGCTGAGCCAAGACCTCACTCTACTGGGTTTTGAGGTCTTACCCTCCAAAGCAAACTTTGTTTTTGCGCGCCATTCGCACCATTGTGCAGCAGATTTAGCCGATCAACTGCGCCAGAATGCGATCCTAGTGCGCCATTTTAAGCATCCTCAGATCGATCAGTTCCTGCGCATCACTATAGGAAATAAAGAACAAAATCAGCAGCTTATAAAAACAATAACCCAAATCATCCAGCCTGACCGCTAGGTCATGCCGCACCAGCATAGAGCATACCCTAGACGCATAGCATAAGCTTGCGCTATATTAAGGCACCTTTTTTCAGGGGCCTTTTTTTTGGCCTGCCGTCACAACCTTGATCCACGCAGCAGTCAAGTTGATTACCAAGATGGCCATAACGAGCACAAGAACTCGGCCGCTTGGCAAGCTCACTGCCTGTAAAAAGAACACTCCTTCTTTTTCATTAGATCATTAACCAAGGAAACTCCATGCCCTACGTTCATGACACCATCGCTCGCCTTCAAAAAAGCAGTCCGGCTCAAACTGAGTTTTATCAAGCTGCTGAAGAAGTGCTCGAATCGATTCGCCCACTCCTTGATCGCAGCCCACGCTACCGTGAAGCCAGCATTATTGAGCGCATCATCGAGCCAGAAAGACAGATTCTGTTTCGGGTCACTTGGCTCGACGATCAAGGCAAGATTCAAGTCAACAAGGGCTATCGCATTCAGTTCAACTCTGCACTTGGCCCCTACAAGGGTGGCCTACGCTTTCACCCTAGCGTGAATGCAGGCATCATCAAATTCCTTGGCTTCGAGCAGATTTTCAAAAATGCGTTGACCGGTCTGCCGATTGGCGGCGGCAAGGGCGGCTCAGATTTCAACCCCAAAGGCCGCTCTGATGCTGAAATCATGCGTTTTTGCCAATCCTTTATGACAGAGCTGTATCGTCACATCGGCGCAACGACTGATGTTCCAGCGGGCGATATCGGTGTCGGCGCTCGTGAAATCGGCTATTTGTACGGACAATACAAGCGTCTGACTGGCTCTTATGAAGGCGTTCTCACCGGCAAGGGGCTGAACTGGGGCGGCTCTTTAGTACGCAAAGAGGCTACGGGTTATGGTGCGGTTTACTTTGCTGAGAATATGCTCGGTGGCCGCAGCGACAGCCTAGATGGCAAGACCTGCTTGGTTTCTGGTGCGGGTAACGTGGCCATCTACACGATTGAAAAACTCTACCAACTTGGTGCGCTGCCAGTCACCTGTTCAGATTCACAAGGCACGATTTATCACGCTGAAGGTATTGATCTTGAACTGCTCAAAGACCTGAAAGAAGTGCGCCGCACCTCTTTGGAAGACTACCTCAAGGTTTACCCCTCCGCGCAGTATATTGCGGTCAAGGACTATCCCAAAGATGGCCATGCTGTGTGGCGCTTCCCCGCTCAGGCCGCCTTCCCATCCGCCACACAGAACGAACTGACGGCTGCGGATGCCAAGGTGCTTTTAGCCAATGGTGTGATTTGTGTCAGTGAGGGCGCGAATATGCCTTCAACAGCCGATGCAGTTGATCTTTTCTTGGCTGCAAAAATTGCCTACGGCCCAGGCAAGGCAGCCAATGCCGGTGGCGTGGCGACGAGTCAGCTGGAAATGGCACAAAATGCCAGCATGTCGATGTGGAGTTTTGATCAAGTTGATCAGCGCTTGCAGGGTATTATGCGCGGTATTTATGAGCAGAGCGCTAATACAGCCGCTGAGTTCAATGATCCGACCAACTTTGTGCTGGGTGCGAACATTGCCGGCTTCCGCAAGGTCGCCGATGCGATGATTGAACAGGGCGCTGTTTAACCTGCTCTTTTACCAATCTGCTTCTTAGGGAGCAGATTGGTCTCCCTTCCCGATCCTTCTTTTTTAAAGCCTAGCGCCCAGTGCGATAGCCAACCCGAAAACCACCCCAATGCTGACCCTGCAAGTTAATTGGCACCGAGAGATCATGAATCACTTCACCCGTGTCTCGCTTGTAGGTTTGCACAAGTAACGGCTGGGTGTTTTTAGCCCCGCGCTGCCCTGTTGGATCAGAAAAAATACGCTTGCTGCGACTTTTAATCAGATCTACCTGCTGGTCCCCCGTTGGCGGATGGGCGTATTCTTGATTATGAGTCGGCACATAGCCACGCCGATCAAAAGTGATGGCATAGTAGAAACCAGATGGGAAAGCTTTGCGCAGAGGTTCTTGAATCTGCGGCAGATGGCGATCCGTAAACGCATCAAATGCGGTGGTGTATTTTTGTGGCTGTGTCCCCTGAATGGGCTGATAGCGGGGCTCAAAGAGATCTTGTCGACTCAACTGGCCTTCACTGATCGCCTGCTCAAAAAGCGCCGTGATTTGATCAGCCGCACGCCGCGCTAAAGCATAGGCTTGCTGATGTGCAGAATCGATCTTCTGCATCGCCAGCTCACCATTCATCTGCTCTGCAGCCAGCATCAACTGCTGAGCCAACTGAGCTAATTGATGCATAGAGCCCTGCCCATCGACTGCCTGTTGATCCAAACCTGCCAAATCCTCACTCACCTGCTGCATATGCTGATGACTTGAGCTGACTGCAGCAGCGATCTGCTGGATCTGCTGCTCTACCTCATCAAACTGCTGGCCCATGACTTCTAAGCGCTGCCCAACCCCATCCACCGCGCCGACACCTTGCGCCACCTGCTCCATCACCGCGCCAATCTGCGCCACAACCTCCTCTGTACTTTGCTGTATTTCATCGATCATCTGCTCCACTTGGCGCGTTGAGTCTGCCGTGCGTGCGGCTAGATTGCGCACTTCATCGGCCACAACCGCAAAACCTCGTCCTTGCTCTCCTGCCCGCGCGGCCTCGATTGCTGCGTTTAAAGCAAGCAGATTTGTTTGCTCAGCGATCCCTTCGATAACTTGCGTCACCTGCTGGATGCTGCGGCTTTTTTCATCCAAGACTTGAATTAGGCCCAATGACTGTTCTGACTCTCCGGCCAGAGCATGCATTTCGCTTTGTAGGCGCTGCAGCGCATCACGGCTGGCCACGCTTTCTTCTTTGGCCTGCGCCGCTTTTTCGGCAACAGCACCTGCATGCTGAGAAACCTGCTCAATCGCAACAGCAATAGAGCCTGCGGCCTGATTGACATTGGAGGCCGCATGTCCTTGCTTTTGAAAACCCTGATCAAGACGATCCGCATGATGGGAGACTTCAGCGGTCGAAATGGCTGTGGCACTGGCACGCTCAGCCAAGCGTACAGCCATCTTCTTCAGCGCCCAATAATCGAGTAAAGCGGCAGGAGCCGAGGACGCCGGGCGCACGCTCTCCAATTCGGCCGCACCTGCTTTCAACACCTGCTGATAAACATCATCCGTAACGGCTTGCGCAGGACGGGCAAAATGGCTCAGCACAAAAGCACTGAGAATCAACACACTACTCAGTACCAACCACCACCCTTCAGTGACCAATAATAAGCCCAGTGCAAGCAGCAAAATCAAGCCACTCAACAGCAGTAATTTATTCATCTTCTTCATACCTCTTTCTTTTTATTTTTATCTTTGTTGTATGACAAGAGCCCTCTCTGCCTTCAGGCGCGGTTCAACGCATGAGGGGGAGTCAGCCAAATCGATCAAGCCAGTGTAAACATCTGCTCTTTGGCTCACCAGACTCTAGCTTGTGCAACTTTAGCCTTAGGTAAGGCCAAGGCAGGTAGAGCCATCAACTCAGGCACCTGCTCAGCCCAAGCCTCTAGCTGATCACTTTCTGGGCGCTCATCCCACCAGATCGCAAAAGCATGGCTGCCCCACTCTATCGCAAACACACCCTCGGGCAGTGTGGTGATCCATGCTGCCAAGGCAGTCTGCTGCGCTGACGTCAGATTCTTAGTTTCGCCCTGTTGTAGAATCCAGCCTTTAACCCACGGTGCACCAAACTGCCCTACCTCACGAGCGACATCAGCTCGTATCCACCTCCAAAAGCCCAATAAAGGTGGGGCATCAGGTAAGCGCATCCAGCGATAGGCAGCGCCTTCCACTCTAGCTTGATCATTGATCTTTAAAGGTAAAACACTCACTTTGACACCTAACCGCCGTGCCCTTTCTCTTAAAGCCACCAGCTGATTTTGACGCGCACTGGGTTTAAGCCAGCTCACAGGTAAAAGAATCAAAACCAGAACAAGAAATATCCATCCAATTTGTGACACAAACACCTCTCGGTTATCAATCTAAGATACAATCGGTAGCGGGTTCGTCTTTTATTATAAAAGACGAACCCGCTGGGCCTGAGATCACAGCAGGTCGAGCGAATGTATACTCTGCCGTTCAGATCACCACCTAGATGAAGGACACCCTAATCATGAGTCAAGCTTACCAAAATATTCTCGTCGCCATTGATCTTTCAGATGAGTCACGCTTGGTTTTAGAACGCGCCCAAGAAGTGGCTCAGCGCAACCAGCAAGCCAAGGTCCATGTACTCCACACCCTTGAGCCTCTCGGCTTTGCCTATGGTGGTGATATTCCGATGGATTTAACCAGCATTCAAGAGCAGCTGGATGCCCATGCTCGTCAACGCTTGAGCAACCTGCTGGAAGGGATCGATATTCCTACCGAGCGTCAGCACATTCTTGTCGGCATGCCAGACACCGAAGCCCATCGTTTAGCAGAAGAGCTGAACATTGATTTGATCGTGGTCGGCAGCCATGGTCGCCACGGACTGCAGCTGTTATTGGGCTCAGTCTCGAGCGGTGTTCTGCATGGCGCACCTTGTGATGTTCTCGCTGTGCGCGTGGGCAAGAAGGGATGAAGCCAGAGCACGACCAGCTCCTCGATACCTCTGGGCTTTACTGCCCAGAGCCAGTGATGCTCCTCCACCAAAAAATGGCGCAACTCAAGGATGGCGAGATACTGTTGGTCGTGGCCACTGATCCAGCCACAACACGCGATATCCCCAAATTCTGCCGTTTTTTGCAGCAGCAGCTGTTGGAGACTGAAGAAGGCGAGATTTTTCGTTACTGGATACGCAAGGTCAGCTCCTCTTAAAGAAACCGACTCCAAGAGGTTGTACCGAGCAGGCTAGAGGGCCTCGTTGACGCCCTCTAGCACCTGAGTCGCCCAAGCGCGGCTCGTCAGCCAGACTTGATTCAACTGGGCAACCAGGTCTGGGGCACGATCATGCATCTGCGCATTTTCAAAAGCTTCAACCAGGTTGAGCAGCTTACCTAAACGCTGCTCTCTAAATAAGATCGCACGCTTGACGTCTTCACCCAAGGGTAGTTGCGCCACAATCTCAGGCAGAGTGCCTCCCATCAGCAAATCCATCATCGACATTAAGCCTGCCATAAAAGCCGTTCGCGGGTTAATCTGCGTCATACGGGCGGCCAGCTGCTCACACATTGCCGCACGCGTGAGGGCTTGCGGCAGGCTCAGTAGGCTCGAAGGGCCATTGTTAGCCAGCATCACCGTCATCACGATGGTTTTGACTCGCTCCAAGCCAAGGGTATTTAAGGCCTGATGAATGGTGGTCACTTCATTCAAACGCCGAAACATGGCGGAGTTGGTATATTTGAGCAACAAGAAGGTGAGCTGTGGATCTTGGGCAATCAAAGGCTCGAGTTTAGCGTAATCGGGTTCCGGCTCTTGCAGCTCGGCCATAATGCGAATCTGGGCGCTCTGATTACTGCCTCGATTGCGTGAAGTGGCTTCGCGCACTTCAGGCTTGGCATAGAAATAGCCTTGAAAGAACTCAAAACCCAGATCACGATAACGACGAAAGGTGTCTAAATCCTCCACCTTCTCAGCCAAAAGACGCAAGCCATGCTCTTGGTAGAGGGCAATATCTCTGGCCCGTACTGGCTCAAAGAGATCCACTTTAATGATGGTCGCGACATTCAATAAAGGTCGAGTTTTCTCAGTCAGCTGAAAATCATCTAAAGCCACATCGTAACCAAGAGCGCGGATTTTCGCTAAAGCCGCAATAATTTCTGGTTCGCCCGAGACACTTTCAAGCACCTCCACCACCACCTGCTCTGGGTTCGGCGGCAATAACTCAGGTTTGAGTAGCCATTCACGCGGTGCATTGAAGAAAATTTTGCGCTGACCAACCAGCTTATCAATCCCTGTCTCATAAAAAGCAGCGCTGCAAGCCCGAGCTGTTGCCGTCAACTGATCATCGATCTGGGCAAAACTGGCCGAAGCGCTAGATCGATAAAGAAGCTCATCAGCAACGTGACGCATCTTGCCGTCACAAATAGGCTGAAGAGCAATGCAATAGTTCTCAGGAGGGATCGACGTGCTACTCATACTCATCCTTGCGACATCGGGTCGCTGCATCTAACAGGCAGGTCAGTGGGCTTAGCCTGGGACAAAACAAAGCGAAGCTCACTTTTGGCTCCGTGCCTTTTTATCTTGTCTCATATTATACCCAATCTAGCTCAGTATATGCACAAAATGTCACAGGCAAGTCGAAAGAAAATACAGCGTATGAAGACGAATAGAGTTATTTTAAACGCATCAAATGTCACTGCGATAAAAATAACGCTCTCAGAAAGGCCGCAGAAAACCATGTTAGAAAAACTCCGACCCGGTGAGCTCACCGTAGGCCGTAAAACGACGATCGACATCTATGCCAAGGGTGGCCGGCTCTTGCTGTCACGCGGCGCCATGATTGCCAATGAACAACAAATCGAAGTTTTAATGGAGCGTGGACTGGTCAAACGTGACTCTAGCACACGCGTGGATTTTAGCAGTGAATTCAAGCCTTTTCGCTACAGCAATAAGGTCAATCCTTTCCTTGAAATGGAGGAGTACGAAAGCCTGCTGCGTCGCGCCTTTCGCCATACCAAGAGCCAGAACCCAGGCGCACAAGAAGCCTTCTACCGCGATATACGCCAACTCTGTACGCAGATTTATGGCCTCGCACAGCAGGCACCCGATGCACTCCTCGGTAGCATCCATTGGCCCAACACACGCGACCAGTCTGATTATGGCATCCGCCACCCGCTGCAATGTGCTGCCATGATTGCAGTCATGGCTTCATCACTGCAACTCAACAACGAACAGACCTTCGCCACGCTCGCCGCCGCCCTGACAGCCAATCTCGGCATGCTGAGCGTCCAAGACAAGCTCAACAAACAGAAAGAACCACTCAGCGAAGCCCAGCGCACCACCATTCACCAGCATCCAGAGCGCTCTTTGGCTATTTTGGAATCGATGAAAATCAACAATCCAATTTGGCTACGCGCCGTACATCATCACCACGAGCGCTTAGATGGCAGCGGCTATCCGCAAGGCCTCAAAAATAACGCCATAGCCAGCGAAGCCAAGCTTCTTGCCCTAGCCGATATTTATATTGCCCTACTGAGCCGTCGTGAGTACCGCGATGCCATGCCCGCAAAACTGGCTTTACGCAAGATCTTTGCAGAACGCGGCACCTTGGTTGGTCCAGCGCTGACCAAGCTTTTTTTACAGCAAATTGGTCTCTATCCACCAGGCACAGCAGTGAAGCTGCAAAATGGTGATCTGGCTATTGTGACGCACCGCGGCACTGATCTTCAGCATCCCCTTTGTGCAGGTATTCGTGGCATGAATGGGCAAGCCTATATGCACCCACCGCGACGCGATACGCAAGAGACCAGCTATGCGATTGTCGAAACCCTCTCCAATGAGCTGCTCAAACCTCTACAGCCTTTCTTGTTTTGGGGCCTACATGTGCGTAAGGCTATCGAACTTTAAGCCACAACTCAGCCCTAAGCTTTCCACCCCCTCTTTGACACGCATAAAAAAACCGCCACATAAAGTGGCGGTTTTGTGTCAGCTTGGATTCCAGCTTAGTTCTGGTTTTCCATCTGCTGCTTGATCAGGTCACCAATCGTGGTGGGGCCAGCTTGCTCAACTTGCGTTTCGCGCTGCGCAGCCATGGCCTGCTCAGTTTCAACCTTGTCTTTTGCTTTGATCGACAGGCTGATCACACGGTTCTTGCGGTCAACATTGACGATACGAGCTTCAACTTCGTCGCCTTCTTTCAGGGCGTTACGTGCATCTTCTACACGCTCAGCGCTGATTTCAGAAGCCTTCAGCACAGCCTGAACTTCATCATTCAGGTTAACCAGTGCTTCTTTCGCATCAACAGAAGCCACGACACCCTTCACGATCGAACCCTTATCGTTCAGCGCCAGGAATTCGTTGAAAGGATCGCTTTCAAGCTGCTTGATGCCCAGAGAAATACGCTCACGCTCTGGATCGATCGACAGGATGATGGTTTCAACTTCTTCGCCTTTCTTGAACTTACGTACGGCTTCTTCGCCCGCTTCGTTCCAAGAAATGTCAGACAGGTGAACCAGACCATCAATACCACCGTTCAGACCAACGAAGATACCAAAGTCAGTGATGGATTTGATCGCACCAGAAACCTTGTCACCCTTGTTGTACTGACCTGAGAATTCTTCCCATGGGTTCGCACGGCACTGCTTGATACCCAGAGAAATACGACGACGCTCTTCGTCGATATCCAGGATCATCACGTCGACTTCGTCGCCCAGGTTGACAACGGCCTTAGGATTAACGTTCTTGTTAGTCCAGTCCATTTCAGAAACGTGCACCAGACCTTCAACGCCTTCTTCCAGCTCAGCGAAGCAGCCGTAGTCAGTCAGGTTGGTGATGCGTGCCTTGATGATGGAGTTTTCTGGGTAGCGCGCTTTGATTTGGATCCATGGATCTTCACCCAGCTGCTTGAGGCCCAGAGAAACACGGTTACGCTCACGATCAAACTTCAGTACCTTCACGTTGATTTCATCGCCAACAGCCACGATCTCAGAAGGATGCTTGATACGCTTCCACGCCATATCAGTGATGTGCAGCAGACCATCAACGCCGCCCAGATCAACGAAGGCACCGTAATCAGTCAGGTTCTTAACGATACCTTTCACTTCCTGACCTTCGGCCAGGTTAGCCAGCAGCTGATCACGCTCTGCAGAGTTTTCTGCTTCCAGTACAGCGCGGCGAGAAACAACGACGTTGTTACGCTTGGCGTCGAGCTTGATGACTTTAAAGTCAAGTTCTTTGTTCTCAAGGTGTGCAGTATCACGAACAGGACGCACATCCACCAGAGAGCCAGGCAAGAAGGCGCGAATCGTATTGATATCGACAGTGAAACCGCCTTTGACCTTGCCGTTGATGATCCCTTTGACGACTTCGTTTTTCTCGAAAGCTGCTTCCAGCTCAATCCAAGATTCAGCACGACGTGCTTTTTCGCGAGATAAGCGAGTCTCACCAAAACCATCTTCAACGCTTTCCAGAGCTACCAGAATTTCAGCGCCGACTTCAAGGGCATCGCTGCTATCAAACTGGTTACGTGGAATCACGCCTTCAGATTTTAAACCGGCGTTGACCGTTACCCAGTCACCATCGATATCAACGATAGTGGCTTTGATAATGGAACCAGTTTCCATGTTGACTTGTTGCAAGCTTTCTTCAAAGAGTTCGGCAAAGGATTCAGTCATGAAATTTTTACTCAATTAATGTCTTTTTTAATGCGGCAATGGCCGCCCTCCGCGCCACCAGCAAACGCGGGCCTGGATTATTTCCAAGCAGGGATGTTAGCGCCGGTTAAGCAGGGTGGAATTTTCATTGAGAACTTGCTATTCCAACCTACTCTACACCCACTGCGAGGACCTCCGTACCACTCGACTTGAAGCCTTCTTAAGCGGAGGATGCTTAAGAGATCAAGCCGCGGCTTTTCGCCTCAGCAAGAATCAGGTCGATCACATCTTGGATACTGAGCTCTGTTGAATCCACGATCAGCGCATCATCAGCAGGCTTCAGCGGCGCAGCGGCGCGATTCATATCACGCGCATCACGCTCCATGATGTCCTTTTTAAGGTCCGATAGACTAGCAGTTATACCCTTCTCATGCAACTGCTGCTGGCGACGGCGGGCACGCTCATCCGCGCTGGCCGTCAGGTAGATTTTTAAAGGCGCTTCAGGGAAAACAACCGTCCCCATATCTCGCCCATCACAAACCAATCCAGGTGCCTCAGCAAAGGCTCGTTGACGCGCCAACAAGGCCTGACGTACCGCGGGCAAGCTCGCCACCTGAGAGGCCAAACCGCCAACGCGCTCAGTGCGGATTTCATGGCTGACGTTTTCGCCTTCCAGCACGACCTGGACCAAATCATCGTCACCCGTTAAAAACTGCACATCAAGATGCTCAGCCAAAACACTCAAAGCGTCCTCTTGATCCAGCGCAACGGCATGATGCTCAGCAGCCAAACCCACCAAGCGATACAAAGCGCCTGAATCCAGCAAGTGCCAAGATAAGTGGTGCGCAAGACGACTGCTCACCGTCCCCTTCCCTGCGCCTCCCGGCCCATCCAGGGTAATCACCTTTGCGTGCATAACTTCTCCCATCCATTGATTGGCCACACTCACATCAGCTGGCCAGTGGGCGGCATTATACCTAAGAAGATGGCGAATAGGTTACACGACTGGATTTTGCCAAGCTTGGAGCTGAGCCAGCAGCTCACCTTCAAGTGCAACGGCTTTTTGCGTTTTTATATCGGTGATCACAAAAGTAATCTCTGCATCGGCAACCAGCTTATCCGTCCCCTGAAGATAGATGACCTGCTTCATCACTGCGCTCTTCCCACCAATACGGCTGAGCGAAGTCTGAATATCAATCAGCTCATTCATATAAGCACCACGGCGGTAGTTGATATTGATATTCACCACCGCCAGCCCTAAACCCGAACTCATAAACTGGGCCAAATCAGCCTGCTTTTCGAGGAACTCCCAGCGGGCTTCTTCGAGAAACTCCAGATAGCGTGCATTATTAACATGACCGTAGAGATCAAGATGATAGCCGCGAATTTTAATCAGTGTACTGGTGTGCATAGTGGATTCCTTGCAATAGCGGACAGGGGGCACGAAGGGTGCGATGGCGGACCACCGCAGCGACATCGCGCCACATCGAGTCAGGAGTGTAAGACTTTCACGCGGATTTTAAAACGGGCGTTTTTCTTGAGTGCGGTTCAGCGCCATCAAGAATGGCGCGATCCAAAACAAGCGATGGAACCAAGCCGACCCAAAGCTAACCGACAAAAAGCCAGGCTTGATAAGCCACAAACACCAGCAGCAAGAAACCGCCCTCATAGCGATTAATCCGCCCAGGTCGACCCAGTGCAAACACCAGCATGAGCAGCGTTAACCCTAACATGAGCGGCAGATCACGCCAGATAAGAGCGGGAGCCAGCTCACCACTGACCAGCAAGAAGGGCAAAGGGAGTACGGCCAGCAGATTAAAGATGTTCGAGCCGATGACATTACCGATCACTAAATCGGCCTGCTGACGTCGCGCCGCGGCAATACTGGCGGCCAGTTCAGGCAGGCTCGTGCCTACAGCCACCAATGTGAGGCCAATCACCAGATCACTGACACCCAGACTGAGCGCAATCCCCATCGCCCCATTCACAAACAGGCGCGCGCTGATCACCAGCAGCACCAGACCGATCAACAACTGCCCTAAAGCAGCGGGTGTTGAAAGCGGCGTCAAAGTATCGCTCACCTCATCAACCAAGCGTGTATCCCGCCCTTGACGCGCCAGCCAGTAGCTCCAGCCAATAAAGCCAGCCAAAGCCGCAAGCAAGATCCAGCCCTTCCAGCTATGCAGCTGCAGGTTCCACAAGAGCCCTGCCGCCAAAGCGCTCACTGCCAATAAAATCGGCAGCTCACGCTTCATCGTTTGTGATTGCACAACAATCGGCTGCATCAAGGCGGTCAAGCCAAGAATCAGCGCTATATTGGTAATATTGGAACCCAGCGCGTTACCGACAGCCAAACCAGGGTTCTGATCTACCGAGGCTTGAAAGGCAACCAGCATTTCAGGGGCCGAGGTGCCAAACCCCATCAGCAGCATACCGATGACCATCACCGGCACACCAAAGCGCTCAGCCGTCACACAGGCTCCAGTTACAAAGCGATCGGCACTATCGATCAGCAGATACAATCCAGCAATCACCAAAAAAATATTTTCTAACACTGTCGACTCTCGATCACACCATCCTTTGAAGAATCAAGGATTGGCTGGTTCTAACACGCCTCGCACTTCACCTTCGATGCCCCACAAATCAAGCAAAGAAGCCTCTGTCTGGAGTCCAGCGCGCCATCTTAGCTGATAAGGCATAGCGCGCAAGCGGTGAAGTTGCTCAATAATGCCTAGACCTAAATATTCACTGGGCAAAACCAAGGTCAACATGAGATTGTCTTGAGCTTCTCCTGCTAGTAACCAGCTAGCCTGTGGCTCAGCAAGCTCCAGCGGCAACCAGTCATCTTGACCACCTTTCCACTCGACTGACCAGCGCTCTAATTGCACGTCAAAAGCATTCGGATTGGCTAAGTTCAATGCAAGATCCAGATGCACCTGATGTAAGCCGACCCAACGCCAGCTGACCTGTTGCTCAAGATCACGCAGCGGATGAGGCAGGGCTAATCTTGCACGCCGTTCGGCTTGGGCTCGCACCCGCTCTTGACTATCAACCAGCTCCAAGTGCAACTGATATTCAAGTACACCTGCAACAAGCGCGGATTCCAGCAGATGATGATCTAATGCCAAAAAAAGCACTGAACTTTGCTGCGCCTCCCACTCCAGCGCCTTGATCCCTTCTAACTGAACCAAAAGCTGATCTTGCTCCATCAGCTCTAATTTGTAGTGCCATAAATATTCACCCTCAGCACGCGGAGCAAAATCAGTCAGCTCAACCACCACCGCCAGTCGAGCCTGATCTTCTTGACGCAGTAACTCTATCTCACCTAAATGCAACTGAGGCTCAGGAGCACTGACAGGAGAGCGCACCCAAACCAATAAGACGGGAAACAGCAGAATGGCCACTAGGACCCATATTTGTAAACGCGACATATTCTCTCCCTGTCGGTTGATCGCACACTTTACGAGCTGAAAAGACACGCCAGATCGCTAGGCCAACACACCCCTAGAACATCTATAATGCGAGCTGATAACACGCCATTTATCCCGTGAGACCGGAACAAGCGCGGACTTCTGATGTATAATGCCGTGCAGCAGGTCATGAAGACAAGTCTTCACCTTACGCACGTTATTGATGCCTGACCACCGAACAAGAGAGAAGACAATGACAGATCCAACTCACGCTCAGCAGCACGCGAATGTCGATCAGGGAGAAATTGCCAAGTTTGAAGCCCTGGCTTCACGCTGGTGGGACCCTGAAAGTGAATTTCGGCCTCTGCACGCGATCAACCCTCTCCGAGCCAACTGGATAGACCAACACGTTCAGGTCGCAGGTAAAAAAGGCGTTGATATTGGCTGTGGTGGCGGCTTATTGACCGAGGCACTCGCCCAGCGCGGCGCACAGATGAGCGGCATTGATATGGGCGAGGCTCCACTTTCTGTTGCGCGCTTGCATCAGCTGGAATCAAGTTTGCAGGTGAACTATCGTCAGATGACCGCTGAAGCCCTCGCCGCTGAAGAGCCAGAAAGCTACGATTTTGTGACCTGCATGGAAATGCTGGAGCATGTCCCTGATCCAGCAGCGGTGATTGCTGCCTGCGCACGCTTGGTCAAGCCAGGCGGCCAGGTCTTTTTTTCGACACTCAATCGCAACCCTAAATCCTATTTATTTGCCATTATTGGCGCCGAATACCTCTTGCGCTTGCTCCCTAAGGGCACGCATGAATACACCAAGTTCATCAAGCCATCAGAGCTAGGGCAATGGGCACGCCAAGCAGATTTAGAAGTCAACGAGTTGATGGGGATGACCTACAACCCGCTGACCAAAAAATATAAGCTGACGCCGCGAGATGTGGACGTCAACTACCTGATGCACTGTACAAAGGTTTAATCATGGCTTTCTTTTCTTTTCGCGCAGGCCTACCCCTGCTTGGCGCGGCCAGCTTAGTATTGCTAATCAGCGGTTGCAGCCTGCCTTTAACCTCCTCAGAAGCAACGCCTGAGCTGAACTTGCCTGCTGACTTTCAAGCTGGTGGCAACGAACCGCCTTGGCAATTGCGTATTGAGCAAGAGCAGGTGTATTTTGCGCAAGGCTATACCCCTTCTTGGCAGAGACAGACTATTCACAATAGTGATGGATTAGCCCAGCAGATCGAGACCGAACAGCTGCGCATCCAGATTCGGGAGCAGGTCTGCCACGATAGCATGAGTGGCATGCCACACCCCTATAGCGTCAGCATCACGCCAACGCACACAGATGGCGATGCACAACTCCAAGGCTGTGGCGGTGATCCACTGAGCCTCCTCGTCGGACGCTGGCAAGAAGCCAACGCAGAGCAAAAGCCACTGGAAGTTACCTTCACCAGCGAAGGGCAGGTTTATGGCTTCAGTGGCTGCAATCGCTTCTCAGGCCGCTTCACACTCAGCGGAGAAAGCCTCACTTTCTTGCCCCTCGCCTCAACCCGCATGGCCTGTGCTGAGCCAGCCATGACACGCGAACAGGATTTCTATCAGCGTTTAAATCAGGTGAATGGATTTGACCTCGATAGCGAAGGGCGTCTACATTTATTGAGTTCAGAACGCCGTACGCTTGAATTTGTGCCCTACCCCTAAACACCAAGGAGAACAAGTTGGACACCGAGCCCCCACGAAGTCAGCCCATCCAGGCCATTTTATTTGACCTGGATGGCACACTCGTTGATACCGCACCTGATCTCGCTCAGGCCCTGAACCGCCTGCGCGAAGAAGAAGGGCTTTCACCTCTCCCTTATGCGGCTATTCGGGATCAAGTTTCGAATGGTGGTAACGCCCTGATCCAGCTGGGCTTTGGACTCACGAGCGAACACCCTGACCAGCCTCGACTCAGACAAAGGCTGCTTGATCTCTACGCACAGGCACCAGCAGAATACAGCCAAGTCTTTCCCGGCCTAGATCAACTGCTGCTCCAACTGGAACGCCAACCCCTGCCTTGGGGTATTGTGACGAACAAACCTCGCCTCTATACCGAATTAGTTTTACGCGGCCTCAAGCTTCATCCTCAAGTGGTGGTGTGCCCTGAAGACTTGGGCGTCAGTAAACCTGATCCTGCCCCACTGCTTTTTGCCGCGCGCCAACTGGCCGTTGCCCCTGAGGCTTGCGTGTATATCGGAGATCATCAACGGGATATCGAAGCCGGAAAAAGAGCGGGTATGCGCACCCTGACGGCTGGCTTTGGCTATATTCCACGCGATGAAAATCCCCAGCACTGGCAGAGTGACTTTATTGCTGAAACAGCAGCAGCACTGGTGCACTGGCTCCAACCCCGCCTGGCCGATGAACTGACTTTTGCTTTTGGCTAGACTAGGTTAAACGTGCACTAAAAAACGCCCCATCCAGCCAAAAACTGCATGGGGCGTTGTGCTTTGTAGCTCACTCAGCGATTAACCCAGTAGACGCACCAGCAACGGGATCAAAAAAGCGCTCAACAAGCCAGTTAATCCCATCGACAAGCCGGCAAAAGCACCGGCCAGTTGGCTCACACTAAAGCTTTGTGCTGTACCAAAACCATGCGCAGCTAAGCCCATCGCAAAGCCCTGCACTGCCTGATCTTCTATTTTCAACCAACGAAAAATAAACGGCCCCAGCACACACCCCACCGCACCGGTAATCAGCACGATGCCCGCGGCCAAGGCAGGAAAACCACCCAGCTGCTCAGCAATACCCATCGCGATCGGCGAGGTCACGGATTTAGGCAGCAAAGAGAGCAGCGTGCCCTGCTCTCCACCCAGCCAGGTCACCAGAAAATAGGTGGAAAGAACCGCCGTCAAGATACCCGCTAGGCACGCCAAAATCAGCGGCACAAACTCGCGCCGAATCCGCTCGCGGTGATCAAAGAGGGGGACAGCCAAAGCCACAATCGCTGGACCCAGCAGAAAGTGAATAAACTGCGCACCTTCAAAGTAGACATGATAAGGCGTCTCGGTGAGCAGCAAAAAGCCGACCAACAGCGCAATCGCCACCAAAACCGGATGCAAAAAGGGCGTACCGCGTGCACGCCGATTAATCCACTGCGCTGCCATAAAAGCCAAGAGCGTCAACAACAGATGTAACAATGGACTGGCGGCCAGATACACCCACAAATCAACAAAGCTCTGAGGGACGACAAGGTTATCTAATACAGAGGCATCCAATACAGAGCCATCTAGTACGGAGTGATCAGGCATCTGGCGTCTCCTTCGTCAGATGGCGGCGTAAAAACTGCAACACCAACAGCGTAACGACTAAAGTCAGCGCCGTACTCACCACCAAAGTCACCGCGATCACCCACCAATCCTGCTGCAACAGGCGGCCAAAATTAATCAAGCCCACACCCGCAGGGACAAACAAGAGTGGCAGGTAGCGCAGCAAGCCTTCACTCGCTGCGCGAACATCACTCGGTACTTGGCGTTTCAACAGCAGCACCGTCAGCATCAGCGCCATCCCCAATACAGGGCCGGGCACTGGCAAGCCGATGACACGCACCAACAGCTCCCCAGCCAACTGAAAAAACAATAACCAAGCAAAGCCAAGCAACATTAGTTAAATACCACCGTCTTGTTGCCATGCACCAGCACGCGATCTTGCAAGTGCCACATCAAGCCCCGCGCCAAAACAGCCTTCTCAACATCACGGCCAAGGCGCACCATATCCGCCGCAGTCTGGCGATGATTCACACGCACGATATCCTGATCAATAATCGGACCTGCATCCAGCTCTTCAGTCACATAGTGACAGGTAGCCCCGATCAACTTGACGCCCCGCTCATAGGCCTGATGATAGGGCTTCGCGCCAGCAAAGGAAGGCAAAAAGCTATGATGAATATTAATAATTTGATGCGCATACTTCTCGCAAAGCGCCGGTGGAATAATTTGCATATAGCGCGCTAAAACCACGGTATCGGCCTGCGCCTCATCAATCAGTCTTTCGATTTCAGCATAGGCTTCTGCTTTATTATCTTTGCGCACCGGCACATGGACAAAAGGAATCCCGTGCCATTCAACCAATTCCTGTAAATCCTGATGATTCGAAATCACCAGCGGAATGTCGCAGGCCAGCTCACCACTTTGCCAGCGATGCAATAAGTCGACCATGCAGTGGGCCTCTTTAGAGCACATCAGCACGACACGCTTACGCGTTTGTGAATCTGAAATTTGCCACTGCATGTCATATTCTTTCGCTATCGGGCTAAATGCCGTACGAAAAGCATCTAGGCCAAAAGGCAAGGAGTCTGCACGAATCTCATGGCGCATAAAAAACTGCTGCACTTCTAAATCCGAGTGGTGATTGGCTTCCGTAATCCAGCCGCCATACATCGCCAGAAAGTTACTCACCTTCGCCACGATACCAACACGGTCAGGACAGGAAATTGTTAATGTATAAGTTGGGTGCATTGCCATCTTCGCCTTATTGATCTTCTTAATTTCGTTGATCTTCTTGATTGCGTTCACTGACTTGATCTTATTGACTTGCTTGATTGGATTCACTTTCTTATAGCGATCAGCAAAAATAAAAACACTGAGCCGGTACAAGGCACCGACTCAGTGATGATCATCAAGATGTATTTTAAAGTTCAGCGTTGTGATAGACGTTCTGTACGTCATCCAAGTCTTGCAGTAAATCCAAGAACTTTTCCAGCTGAGGGCGATCTTCATCACTCACTGGGGTCATCACCTGCGGGACAAACTGGATCTCATCAACGGCAAAATCCAGCTCCCCAAAAGCCGCGACCAGCGCTTGGCGAGCCTTGGCATAATCCGTGTGAGGCGCAAAAACAGTAATCTGGCCGTCTTCGTTTTCGATATCAGTGACATCGACATCCGCCTCCATCAGCGCTTCTAAAACTGCCTCTTCATCACCTTGAAAGACAAAGATCGCGCAGTGATCAAACAAGTGGCTAACGCTGCCCTGCGTACCAATTTTACACTTCACTTTTGTAAAGCACTGGCGTACATCGCCAAAAGTCCGGTTCGGGTTGTCTGTTAGACAGCTGACAATCGCCATGACATTGCCAGGGCCATAACCTTCATAGCGCGCGACAGCAAAATCCTCACCACCGGCGCCCTGGGCTTTTTCTAAGGCCTTATCAATAACATGCCCAGGCACTTGATCTTTTTTGGCTTTTTCAAGCAAGCCGCGCAGGGTGAGGTTCGCGCTCGGGTCGGCCCCGCCTGATTTAGCACAGGCATAGATCTCACGCCCATATTTGCTATACACCTTGGTTTTCACCGCAGCGGTTTTCGCCATGGATTCTTTGCGGTTTTGGAAGGCACGTCCCATCTGATTATCCTATTTTGTTCAGAGTTAAAAAGCGTGGAATCGATGTGAAGCAAAAACAGCGAGTTTACTACACTTTGCGCGTTTTTGAACCGCCCCTACCCTGGAATCCAGCGCCAAGAGGGGGCATCCAACGAATGAATGCAGGACAGACAACCCAAATGCACCAAGAAGAATCACGATTCAGGCTTAGCACACAAAAACGCACTCCTTCTGGGCAAGGCGCTTGGTCTTCTGCCCTGTACAAGGGCAAGTCTTGCCTTGGCCCGTTTCTTGCGTAAAAAAACATGATCATTCACTCCTTGACCGGTGTTCATCCTATAAACTATGAGTTCAATACACCTGCCACTTCACCTTCTTTCTATACAAGGAAGCCAGGACGCTATGCGTATACACAGCCACTTCCAACCGATTATCAGTCTGACGCATCGGCGTGTTGTGGGCTATGAAGCCCTACTGAGAGCTTCCATTGCTGGCCAAAGCTGCTCGCCTATCGAGGCTTTCCAACGAGCCAACCTTGAGGGGCGTATCCAGCAATTTGATCGCGCGTGTATTTCAAGCCATCTACAAGCCTTTAGCCAGCTCACTACTGAAGATCAATGGCTATTCTTAAATCTACGCAGCGAGACGATTCATCCTGACAATCATCGCTCAGCCTTTTTAAAACGCTTTTTAGAACGCAAAGGTCTCGGTAGTGAGCGCATGGTGCTTGAAATTCTTGAAGATGCGATTGAGGACCCCCAGCAACTCAAAGCCTTTGTTGAACACTACAAGGCCGCAGGCTATCTGATCGCCATTGATGACTTTGGCACTGGTGCATCCAATTTTGATCGCATTTGGCAACTCGAACCGCATATCGTCAAGCTGGATCGCTCTATGCTGGTCAATGCACGCAATAACAGCAAGCGTCAGCGCTGGCTGGCACGCTGTATCGCGCTATTGCGTGAAACTGGCGCACTGGTACTGCTTGAAGGCGTTGAAACAGAGGATGACGCCCTGCTCACATTGGATAGTGAAGCTGACCTAGCACAAGGCTACTATTTTGCACGCCCCAGCGCTGACGGCGCTTTTGAAGAAACGCGGCTGGTGGATTCTATTCATGGCCTGCACCAGCAAGCATTAAAAGGCCAGCTCCAGCGCCATTTTGCGCAACTGAGTAAAGAGAAAGAAATTAAAAACCATCTTTTACAAGCGGCTCAAGCCTTGCAAAGCCAGGGCAACTTTGCTCAATCGACGCTGGCCTTACAAAACCATCCCGCCATTGAGCGAGTTTACCTGCTCAATGCGCAAGGGGTGCAAACGGTTGAAAACATCTGCGCTGCGGATAAAAAAACCGCGGCCATCTACCGCCCTCTAAGCAAAAGTGTTGGCGCCCTCTGGGCCAGAAGAAGTTATTTTCGTAAAGCACTAGAGCAACCAGGGCAAATTCAGCTTTCTGAACCCTACCTCGGCCTGCCAGATGCCAGCCTTGATCGGACCCTTTCTATCGCACTTCAAGTTGGCCAGCCAGCACAACTCCTAGTGCTCTGCGCCGATTTGCCAGCCGCTTATCTAGAGCCTTGAGCAAGAAGCTGTGCAGATCAGCCAATGCAAAAGCCTCAGACACCCAGAGAAGATCGATGCGCCGCCTCCCTTCTGGGTGGCAAGCACAGCAACAAGCTTCTAAGATACAAGCAGAAACCGCCCCCTGAGAAACTGAGGCTCGATGATGAAAGCACCCTTGCTGTTTAACCTTGACCTGATTTTTGAGCAACCCGATCAGGACCCAGCGGAACTCACCACCCATCTGATCGAGCAGCTCCATGCTGAGGTTGGGCAACTCGATTATCGCCTCTTCCCTGATGGAGAGAGTTATCTGCGTAGTATCACGGATGTACATGCACGCGATTGCTTGCTGGTCTGTAGCCTGCACAACCCCAACCCCAAGCTCTTACCCCTACTCTTTCTGGCTGAGCTCTTACGAGAAATGGGCGCAGCGCGTATCGCGTTAGTGGCACCTTATTTAAGTTATATGCGCCAGGATAAGCGCTTTATGGCTGGTGAATGCGTCACATCACGCCATTTTGCACGCTGGATTTCACAAAGCTTTGATTTTCTCGTCACGGTGGATCCGCATCTTCATCGCTATGCCTCACTCGATGAGATCTACAGCTTGCCCAGTCTGGTGATTCGTTCATCAGCCAGTGTGGCTAACTGGATACAAAGAAAGGTCTATCAGCCATTGATTATTGGGCCAGATAGCGAAAGTCGCCAGTGGGTCGAAGAGGTCGCTCAGCTGGCACATGCGCCTTTTGAAGTGTTAGACAAAACACGCCTGAGCGATACCGAAGTCCGTGTGTCAGTGCCGCATGTCGAGCGCTACCGTGACCACACTCCAGTGCTGATTGATGACATCATCTCCAGCGGCCACACTCTGCTGGAAACGCTGAGCCATCTTCATACTGCCCACATGCCACCTGCGGTGTGCATCGCAACGCATGGCCTCTTTGCAGCCAATGCATGGCAAAGACTGAAAGCCAGTCATACGGCTCAACTGGTGACCTGCAACACGGTGCCACACCCCACCAATCAGATTGATCTCGCTCCTGCATTGGCAAGCGGCCTGCGCACTTGGCTAGACCAAAAATCGAGCTAAGGCTTGTACAGAGTTATTTTGCAATAAGCCACCCTTATGGCAAAAAGGGAGAAAAAGGGGCCAGATTCTCACTGGCCATGACAAAATCAACTCAACTGACCTAGATCAACCTATAGCGCTGAGTCATCGCATCGCTCAATGAGCCCGTCCACCTCTTTACGGCACCGCAACAAAGCCCTATTCTTGCTGTCTATTCACCTATAACCATTTCTGATACTTGGGTCACAAGCTTGTCACTATTCCACTATAGGTGCATTGATTGTGACCCGTGCCTCCCTATAATCGCCTCCATAATAAACTGGATAGGGTATAACCAAGATGACAGCAAAGAATGTGGATGTATTGCTGGTAGGTGCCGGAGCCATGAGCTCAACCCTTGGCATGCTACTCAAGCAGCTCAATCCATCCCTGAGTATAACGATGGTGGAACGCCTTGATCAGGTGGCTCAGGAAAGCACTGATGCTCTCAATAATGCCGGTACAGGTCACGCTGCTTACTGCGAGTTAAACTACACGCCTGAAACACCCCAAGGTGAGATCGATACGACCAAGGCGATCAAAATCAATACCGCCTTTGAGCAAAGCTTGGAGTTCTGGTCTTATCTGGTCGAGCAAGGCGCCCTACCCGAGCCACAGCAATTCATCAATACCTCGCCGCACTGCAGCTTCGTCTGGGGTGAGAAGAATGTCGGCTTTTTACGCAAGCGTTATGCGACGCTGAGCCAAATGCCTTTATTCGAGGATATGGAGTACAGCGAAGACCCAGAGCAGATCAACCAGTGGATGCCATTGATTATGCGCTCTCGCCCCGCTGGCGAACCCGTGGCCGCAACGCGAGTGGCTTACGGCTCGGATGTCAACTTTGGCGCCCTCAGCCGTGCTCTAGTCCAAAATTTACAGCAGCAGCCGGATTTTGATCTCCTGCTCAGCACTCAGATCGAACAGTTTGAACGTCAATCCGATGGCCAGTGGCTGGTGAAATACAAAAATCGTCAGCAAGGTACCCAAGGCCAACTCAAAGCCAAGTTCATCTTCATTGGTGCTGGTGGTGCTGCTCTGCCTTTGCTACAAAAAACAGGCATCAAAGAAGGCTTGGGTTACGGCGGCTTCCCGGTCAGCGGCCAGTGGCTGATCTGCAAAAACCCTGAGCTGATCGAACAACACCATGCCAAGGTTTACGGCAAGCCACCCTTGGGTGCGCCTCCCATGTCCGTTCCTCACTTGGACACGCGCATTATTAACGGTAAGAAAGCCCTCCTTTTCGGGCCTTTTGCTGGCTTTACCACCAAGTTTCTTAAGCAGGGGTCTTTCCTTGATCTCTTCTGCTCGGTCAGCAGCAGCAATCTACTCCCGCTGATGTCGGTTGGCATGAAGAATATGGACCTCACACGTTACTTGATCAGTGAATCACGCCAGTCGCATAACG
>SKOQ01000204.1 GCA_007119985.1 Marinospirillum sp. | reverse complement strand
GCGGCCGCATGTCTTTCTTTCAGCTGAGGCCCTTCACCCCAAGCTAAATTCACGATTCGACCACGCTGCACAGCAGGACGCGCGGCAATCTGCGTGGCCCAGCGTTGCAGATGCGGATAATCCTGCACCTGTAAGAACTCCGCTGCGTTATACAGCTCTCCCAACGCCAGCACACCATACCAAGGCCAGATCGCTATATCGGCCAGCGTATAGTCTGCACCAGCGATATATTCCCGCTCTGCCAACAGGCGATCAAGGACATCCAATTGACGCTTGGTTTCCATCGTATAGCGATCAATGGGATATTCAAACTTCTGCGGGGCATAAGCATAAAAATGACCAAAACCGCCGCCAACAAAGGGGGCGCTCCCCATTTGCCAGAACAACCAGTTCATCACTTCAGTACGCAGGCTCGCTGGCAAAAACGCCCCGTGTTTTTCTGCGAGATAAAGCAGAATCGACCCCGACTCAAACACACTGACAGGCTCAGAGCCGCTGAGATCCAGTAGCGCAGGGATTTTGCTATTGGGGTTCAAGGCAACAAAACCACTCGAAAACTGCTCTCCCTGCTGAATATCAATCAGCCAAGCATCATACTCTGCCTCTGCAATACCCAAGGCGAGGAGTTCTTCCAACAGAATGGTGACCTTGACGCCATTCGGGGTCGCCAAAGAATAAAGCTGTAACGGCTGCTCACCTTGCGGTAAGCCCTGCTGATAGCGCGCTCCCGCCTCTGGACGATTGATCGCAGCAAACTGTCCGCCTGAAGGCTTGGCTTGCCAAACCCGAGGGGGCTGATAGATTTCGGACATATCACACCTCTTTAACAAAACAACAGATCGTTTTTTGCAATCCCTTCTCAATACAGCTAAAGTCGACTTTTCTTTTCTGTACTAGGTCTTTCTATGAAGCACAAGCTTGTTGATTTAATCGCTGCCTGCCCCAAAACCGAGCTGCACCTGCACCTTGAAGGTAGCTTAGAACCCGCCATGGTCTTTGCCTTGGCTGAACGCAATGGCGTGACTCTGCCCTACGCCAGTGTTGCCGAACTCCAGGCCGCCTACCAGTTTAACAATCTACAAGAATTTTTGGATGTCTACTATGCAGGAATGTCCGTCCTGCTGCATGAGGCCGACTTCTATGATCTGACCTGGGCTTATTTGCAGCGCGTACATCAAGATGGCGTGGTCCATGTCGAAGTCTTCTTTGATCCTCAAGCGCATCTAGAGCGTGGTATCCCTCTGGCAACGCAAATCCATGGTATACGTCGTGCGTTAGAACAAGGCCAAACCGAACTGGGCATCAGTTTTCGCCTGATTCTTTCTTTTTTACGCCATCTTTCTGAAGAGAGTGCCTTTGCCACTCTGGCACAAGCAGAAGACTTCTTCCCGCTGATTGATGGCTTTGGCCTCGATTCTTCTGAGAAGGGTCATCCACCAGAGAAGTTTGCGCGGGTGTTTGCGCGCTGCAAAGAGCTGGGCTTTAAGATCACCTTGCATGCTGGAGAAGAAGGTCCAGCAGAGTACGTCTGGCAAGCGCTGAATCTGCTCCATACGGATCGCATCGATCATGGCAATCGCTCTCTTGAAGATCCACAGCTCATTCAAACCCTGGCTGAGCGCCAAATGACGCTGACGGTCTGCCCTCTGTCTAACCTGAAGCTGCGCGTTGTGCAGCAGATGGAACAGCACCCGCTGATTCAGATGCTCGATGCAGGCTTAAAAGTCACGATCAACTCCGATGATCCAGCCTATTTTGGTGGCTATATGATGGATAACTATCGTGCATTGATCGAGGCCTTACCGCTGACAACCGAACAGCTGCATCAACTGGCACGCAATGCCTTTACTGGATCTTGGCTCAGCCCTGAAGAGCAGCAGCCTCACCTTGAACGGATTGATGCTTTATTTGCCGCATTCCAAGCCTAAAACGAGAACACTATGACACCTATTGCATGGATTGTATTTGGTCTTTTTCTGATTCTCACTGAGCTTCTTGCCACCAGTATCGTGGCGGTTTTCCTTGGTTTAGGCGCACTGATCACCGGCCTTTTGCTCCACCTTGGTTGGATCGAATCCTCAGCCATGCAGATGCTGGTCTTTGGCAGCAGCAGCTTGGCCTTGCTGCTGACTGCACGCAAAAAACTGAAACGCTATTTTGTTGGAGAAACGCGTAATCAGAAAAAAAACACTGAGCATTTTCAGCAGGAAATCGGCCAACGTGTGACAGTGGTCACTGATTTTGAGCAGGGCAGCGGACGCGTGAGCCTAAATGGCGTACACTGGCATGGCCTCAGCGATGAGGATTTAAAAGCCGGTGAAATTGCTTGGGTTGTCCATAATCAGGGCATAGAACTTTATCTTTCACGTACGCCACCGCCAACACAAGCAGGTCAACCCGTTTCTCATGAAAAATGAAACGCTTAAAGTCACAACGCACACCCCCTCTTCACTCATCGAAACCACACAGGATGTTTTTACTATGTTCGATATCGGCACTATTTTAGGATTGGGCTTCGCGCTTTTTGTCATTATCACCATCATCAAAACAGCGCGCATTGTTCCACAAAGATCCAATTTTATCGTTGAGCGGCTAGGCCGCTACCACCGCACCCTCGACTCAGGCTTCCATCTGCTGATTCCTTTTATTGATAAAGTGGCTTATGTTCACACTTTAAAAGAAGAAGTCATCGATGTTGAGCGCCAAGCCTGTGTCACTAAAGACAATATTCAGGTCGGCATTAATGGCGTGATGTACATTCAGGTTGTCGATAGCCATCAAGCCAGCTACGGTATTAACAACTATCGCTATGCTGCCTCTCAGTTAGCACAAACCACCATGCGCTCGGTGATCGGGCAAACGGATCTGGATAAAACCTTTGAAGAGCGTGCCAAGATCAATGAGGAAGTCGTTTTAGCCTTAGATGACGCGGCTAAACCTTGGGGAATCAAGGTCTTACGCTATGAAATCTCAGACATCGAGCTGCCTGCCAGCATTAAAGATGCGCTCGAACAACAGATGCGCGCTGAGCGTGAGCGCCGCGCCGCCATCGCCAAGTCAGAAGGTGAGCGCCAAGCCATGATCAACGTTTCTGAAGGTCAGAAACAAGAAGTGATCAACATGTCAGAGGCCGAAAAGCAGAAACAAATCAACGAGGCTGAAGGTCGCGCCAAGGAAATTGAACTGGTCGCCGAAGCCACCGCAGAAGGTCTGCGTAAAATCGCATTGGCGATCAAAGAAGAAGGCGGGATTGAGGCGGTCAATCTGCGTGTTGCTGAGCAGTATGTCAAAGAATTTGGCAATCTGGCGAAAACCAACAACACGATGATTATTCCTGCTGAACTGGCGAATATCGGTGGTGCTGTTGCCGGCATTACTGAAATGCTCAAGTCGACCACTCAAGCAAAGAAGTAACGCGCCAGCATCACCAAACAGAGCGTCACTAATAAGGGGCGAATCAAGCGACTCCCGCCCCTGATCACCGCGAGGGTGCCCAACCAGGCACCCAGCATCTGCCCTAAGAGCATCACCCCACCTAAGATCCAGACTACCTGACCACTGGCCACAAAAATCAGTACGGCGCCCAAATTGGTTGCGAGGTTTAACCATTTGGCCTGTACCGTAGCTTGTAACAGTGTCATCCCCCGCAAAGCCACACCTGCTGTCGTGTAAAAAGAGCCTGTGCCAGGGCCAAACATCCCATCATAAGCACCGATCGCTGGCAACACAGCGCGCTGATAAAGCTGAGGGCTGACTCTTGGTTGCGTTTCCAACTCTCCAGCCTGGGGGCTCAGTAGATAATACAGCGCTATCGCAGCTAAGACGCAGGGTACAATAAAACGCAACCAATCTGGGTTGATCCAGTGCACCGCCACCGCGCCGCTCATCGATCCAAGAAGCGCCATCAGAAAAACTCCTTTTAAAGCACGCCAATCCAGCCAGCCACGGCGTATCAAAGTCACTGAGGCCGTTAACACACCAAAAACGCTTTGTACCTTGTTGGTCGCCAGCGCGGCTAAAGGCGGCACACCAGCCAGTAACAAGGCTGGGATGGTTAACAAGCCGCCGCCACCGGCGAGGGTATCAATAAATCCTGCAGCCAGAGCGGCAAAAAACAAGATCAGCAAAACAGTGGTCGAAATATCCATGCTCTTTTTTCACGCTTTTTACATGAGTTAAAATTGATTTTTTGTGATCTGAATGGGATAGCTCAAGGCCAGCCGAGTGCATTAAGCCTGTAAGTGCTTTAAAGACACCTGCGTCTTATCCACCACCTTGCGCATCACAAAGCTGGAATGCACACCGGTCACCCCCGGAATCTGGGTAATGGTATTGAGTAAGAATTCCTGAAAATACTCCATATCCGGCACGATCACCTTGACGGTATAATCAGCGGATTGCCCTGTGACCAGCGCACATTCGACCACCTCTGGACAACGACTAACCACACGATCAAACTCGGCAAAGCGATCTGGCGTATGCCTGTCCAAGGCCACTTGGATGTAGGCGGTCAGCTTTAATCCCAGCTGCGAGGTATTCAAACGGGCGCTATAACCCTGAATATAGCCTGCCTCTTCAAGCTGCTTGACCCGGCGTGAACAAGGTGAAGGAGACAGCCCAACCTGTTCGGCCAAATCCTGATTACTTAAGCGACTATCACGCTGCAACACTTCCAGGATACGCCGGTCTATTCGATCTAAATCCATCTTCTCTCCCCTTTGAGCCCAGTCTGCTGCGTTTTTTGCACCAGACCATTCAAAAACCAGATAAGCTAATTTGATTTGCAGATTCTACGCTTTCTGCGCAACTTTTAGCTAACAATAAAGCCAAGACTAAACAATTATGGCAAAAAAAATCTTTCTGACGACCTTTTTGCAATCTTTCACCCTTTGCACTGAGTTAGACTAGTCCTATCTTAGGCTTTTCTTCTCTGGACTCTTTTTGCGACACATAGGTTATTTATCATGTCGAATTTTGATCATACCAAGTACCGCCCTTTTACCCCTGTTCGCTTAGCTGATCGCCAATGGCCAGATCGCACACTGGATCAAGCGCCGATCTGGTGTAGTGTGGATTTAAGAGATGGCAACCAAGCGCTGGTTGATCCAATGACGGTGGCGCAGAAAAAACGCCTGTTTGCCTTGCTGGTCAAAATTGGCTTTAAACAAATTGAAGTGGGCTTTCCGGCCGCCTCTCAGCCTGATTTTGATTTTGTGCGCGAGCTGATCGAAGAAAACCTGATTCCTGACGATGTGACGATTCAAGTGCTGACCCAAGCCCGCGAACATTTGATTGATCGCACCATTGAGGCCTTGCAGGGCGCTAAAAAAGCCATCATTCACGTCTACAATTCGACTTCCACCGTGCAGCGTGAACGCGTGTTTCGGATGAGTCGTACCGAGATTACTGCCATCGCGGTGGAAGGCGTAAAGATGGTCAAAGAGCGTGTTGCACAGCATCCAGAAACAGACTGG
This sequence comes from Marinospirillum sp., assembly GCA_007119985.1. Lineage (GTDB taxonomy): Bacteria > Pseudomonadota > Gammaproteobacteria > Pseudomonadales > Halomonadaceae > Marinospirillum. Next base: position 4,119 of record SKOQ01000204.1, on the reverse strand, counting down.
CGCTTGGAATACTCGCCTGAAAGTTTTACCGGCACCGAACTGGATTTTGCAGTCGAGATCTGCGATGCCGTTGTGCAGGCTTGGGGGCCAACTTCCGAGAAGAAGATTATTCTGAACCTGCCCGCCACGGTCGAGATGTCGACACCCAATGTGTTTGCTGATCAGATCGAATGGTTCTGCCGTCATATCCAGCAACGCGAGTTGATCGAAATCAGCCTGCATACCCATAATGACCGAGGCTGTGGTATCGCTGCTGCAGAGCTGGGCCTGATGGCTGGTGCGGATCGTGTTGAAGGCACCTTGATGGGCAATGGTGAGCGCACCGGCAACATGGATGTGATTACACTGGCAATGAACTTCTATAGCCAAGGGGTCGATCCACAGCTCTATCTGGCCGAAGTAGATGAAATCATCGAGGTGGTCGAAGCCTGTACGCAAATCCCCACCCATCCGCGCCATCCCTACATTGGTGAGCTGGTCTATACGGCCTTCTCTGGCAGTCATCAGGATGCGATCAAAAAGTGCCTGAGCCAGCAAGCCCCTGAAGAAGGCTGGCAAGTAGCCTACCTGCCAATAGACCCGCAGGATTTGGGCCGCTCTTATGAGGCGGTGATCCGTATTAACAGTCAATCTGGCAAGGGTGGTGTGGCTTATGTTCTCGAAGCCGACTATGGCTTGCAGTTGCCACGCTGGTTGCAGATCGAAGTCGCGCGGGCAGTCCAAGCCAAGACAGAAACACTCGCACGCGAATTGAAGCGAGAAGAAATCTGGCAGACCTTTGCTGAGCAGTATCTCGCCACCGAGCAGCAGGCGCACTTGATCAGTTATAAGTTAGAGCGCAGCGATCGTGATCAGCTCGAAGCCGTGATCCAGCATCAAGGAAAGCACTTTACGCTGAAAGGTGAAGGCAAGGGCGCATTGCATACCCTGACCCAGGCCTTGAGCAAACGCTTAGGCCAGGCAATTGAGATCAGCGAATTCAGTGAGCATGCCTTAACTCAGGGCAGCGCGGCACAGGCGGTGACCTATATTCAGCTGAGTCTGGGCGAGACGCGCTTTGTAGGTGTCGCAATCAGTGAAGATACAGTAGCCGCCAACCTGAATGCGGTACTGGCCGCATTAAGCCCTGCTTTAGCTAAACAGAGCGAATTGGTGGCTGCCGACTAGTGCGCTACTGACCCATCAACACAAAGCCCACTCAAAAGTGGGCTTTTTTAATGCATGATTTAAGCAAAGAGACGGATCTTCAATCAATAAGCTGAACAAGAAGTTTAGCCTCGGCTTTGACGCGCTCTCTCTTTGCCCGCTATCACCGCGCGTTGAATATCGGATTGAAAGGCATCCTCTTCTTCCTCAGCCTGCATGCCATCGGCCAAGAGGTTAGGGCCTTGACTGAGTTCTTGCTGGGCCAGTGGCTTGATGCGATCTAGCGTAGCACGCACATCATTATAAACATCACGGAACTGAGCCTGATCTGTGCCGCGATACTTCTTCAATTCCTTCAGGATATTTTGGTAGTAGATCATCGCCGCGCGATACTTTTTGGTTTCTAACTGCTGCTCAGCTTGAGAAAGATTCATCTCGACCACGACCTGTGTAGCCGCATGGCGCAGGCTGGTCAGGTATTCTTGCCCCTTGGCTTCACTGATTTTATTTTCACGGTATTCTTTCATGATCAGGTATTGCACATTCTTCAGCAGGTTCAAGGCTTCTTGCCCTTGTTTATTATCGGCAATACGCTGAACCTGAGGCTGACTGGTGCTTTTGATCTCGCTGACTAACTGCTCTGCTTCCTGCAAGTGGGCCTGAAAAGCCTCGCTCTTATCACCGAGATCACGTCGGTTGTGCAAGATGCGGATCCAGCGCTCAGCCAAAGCCGCACGCAGATCGTAAGGAAGAAGATGGGGTCTTAAACGGGTCAACAGAGGTTCAACACGCTTGGCTTGCTGCTCTAACTCGCGCACAAGACGCTCAAACTGTATGCGTTTCTCTTCTTGTGCCTTACGGTGATGAACAAAAAAGATGGTCACAAAAGCCAGCACCACGACCAAGCCCAGAAAGATAAAAATCAGCATGGTTGTTTCCATTCCAGTGATGAATTAAAGGGTTCTGAATATACCCCTTATCTGCACCAGTGACCAGTTTTGCTTCATTCTTGATGCGATTCGAGCCCACTCAAACGAGTGGGCCGAAGGTCACTAGGCCTGCAATAGATCACGGGCAATAATGACTTTTTGGATCTCGCTGGTGCCTTCATAAATGCTGGTCACACGAATATCGCGCGCATAGCGCTCTAGCGGATAGTCCTGCATATAACCATTGGCCCCCATCAGCTGCAAGGCGACATAGCAAGCCTGATTGCCCTTTTCACTGGCCATCAACTTGGCCATGGAAGCTTGGGTCGCAAAAGGCTGTCCTGCTTCTTTCAGTTGCGCAGCTTGCAAAGTGAGCAGACGGGCGGCTTCCATCTCGGTGTACTGCTCAGCCAGCATCCATTGCAATCCCTGAAAATCAGCCAAGGGGCGCCCAAACTGCTGGCGTTCTTTAATGTAATCCCGCGCATAATCGAGTGCCGCACCAGCCACACCTAAAGCCAAAGAAGCGATACCGATCCGTCCTCCAGCCAGCTCAGTGACTGCGATTTTAAAGCCCTGATTCTCAGCCCCCATCAAGGCATTGGCAGGCAGGCGGCAATCAGTGAAGAGCACCTCATGGGTCCCCGACCCCTTTTGGCCCATTTTTTTCTCAGCGGCTTGAACCGTCACACCCGGCGTATTGGCAGGCACTAAAAAGCACGAAATACCCTTGCCTTTGGGTGCTTCAGGATCAGTCACCGCCCAGACCACAAAGACCCCTGCGATCGCCGCAGTCGAGATCCACACCTTGCTGCCATTGAGTACCCAGTCTTCGCCCTCTTTGACGGCGCGGGTTTTCATCGCCGCAGGGTCTGAGCCAGCTCCTGCTTCACTCAGGCAAAAGCTGCCGCCATACATCTCGCCAGAACAGAGCTGAGGCAGGTAGTGATTTTTTTGCTCTTCAGTACCTATGGCCTGAATCACCTCAGCCACCATATTGCTGACCGAGACCGTCACCGCCGTCGAAGCACAAGCGCGTGCAAGTTCAGTAATCGCCAGAGAAAAGCTCACCGTGCCAACATCAGCACCACCATAGGCTTCATCAATATTCAATCCCATAAAGCCCAGCTCAGCGAGCTGACGCAAATGGCTTTTCAGTATCTCAGGATCACCTGTTGCATCTAAGGCGGCGGCCTGAGGCGCGAGCACACCCGTCGCAAAATCCCGCGCCGTATCTTGAATCAGGCGTTGTTCTTCATTTAGCATCCAACTCATTTTTGACTCCTTACACCATGCGAATGGCGCCATCCATGCGGATCACTTCGCCATTGAGATAGGTGTTTTCAATAATATGGCCGACTAAAGAAGCGAATTCTTCTGGCTTGCCAAGGCGCTTGGGAAAGGGGACGCCGGCTTCGAGTTGCGCCCGCGCTTCATCTGGAATACCGCTCATCATCGGTGTACCGCACACACCGGGGGCAATGGTCATCACGCGAATCCCATGCCGAGCCAGCTCTCGCGCAATGGGCAAGGCCATACCCACTACACCGGCTTTGGATGCGGCATAGCTGGCCTGCCCGACCTGTCCATCAAAGGCAGCAATCGAAGCCGTATTGATCAACACACCGCGCTCACCATCTTCTAAGGCGGCACTCTTTGCCATCGCTGCGGCGGCCAGACGCATCACGTTAAAGCTGCCAACCAGATTGATCTGCACGCCACGACTAAAGGCATCAAGATCAGCGGGGTTCAGCTCTCGATCAAGCAGCTTCTGCACAACAACCACACCGGCACAATGGATCGCGCCACGCAGTGGGCCAAAGTGGTTCTGCGCCAGATCAACGGCCTGCTGCACATCACTGGGCGAGGTCACATCGCAAGGGCTAAACAGCGCGGCATCACCTAATTCTGCGGCCAAGGCTTCGCCAGCTGCCTGATTCAAATCCGCCAAAACCACCTGTGCGCCACGTGCGACCAAAAATCGAGCCGCAGCTTCACCCAAACCTGAAGCCCCGCCGGTAATTAAAAAGCTGCCTTGTGCAAT
>SKOQ01000011.1 GCA_007119985.1 Marinospirillum sp. | reverse complement strand
TAATCGCTATATCCATTCGAGTTCAGATTTCTGCGGTGATTTAGTCTTGGCAAAAAGCTCGCCTTCCGGCAGCACTTTTGTGCTCCATGCTGATGCGATGGGACATGGTCTTTCAGCGACAGTGACTCTACTGCCTTTAGTGGATATTTTTCATAGCATGGTGGATAAGGGTTATGCCCTGCCAATGATCGTGCGTGAGATGAACCGCAAGTTGAACTATAAGTTGCCGCCGGATCGTTTTGTCGCTGCGAGCTTGATTGAAGTGGATCTGTTGCATGATCAAGTCAGCTTGTGGAATGGTGGCATGCCGCCAGTGCATCTGTTGTCTGAGCAGGGTCAGATTGAGGCCAGCTATCCCTCACGTTTTATGGCGCTTGGCATCCTCAGTAATGCTGATTTTGATTCTGCCGTCGAACGCTTTCCACTTCCAAAGCAAGGCGGCATTTTTGGCTGTAGCGACGGCCTACTTGAGCAGCTCAATGCACAGGGTGAAAGCTTTGGCGCGCAGCGTTTATACCAGCAATTAGCAGGTTGTTCTCGGCATAGCATGATGAGTAGCCTCGTAGCTGATCTCAAAGAATTCTCCGGTTTGCCGCATTTTGATGATGATGTCTCACTCTTTTATCTTCACTTTGGTGAGCTGGCCCACTTTGTTCAACAGCAGCAGGAGCTGGATCAACAAACACATCAGCGTCAGCGGATTGATCCTTTTGTCTGGTCATTGACTCTGCAAGGCCGCCAGATCGGCGACCAGGAGCTCCCAGCCTTGTGCAATGATATGCTGCAGGGCTTTGGTTTGAACCAGCCTTTTTGTCAACGTGCTTTCACCGTGATCAGCGAGCTGGTGAATAATGCGATTGATCACGGTATCCTTGGCTTGTCTTCAAGTTTGAAAAATGATCTGGACGGTTTTTCTCACTACTATATTCAGCGGCTCGAAGGTCTGAACCAGCTTACGGCGCAAGATCAGTTACGTCTTTCTCTGGCCTGGGTTAGAGATCAAAACCAAGCTTATTTAGAGATCGAGGTTGAACAAAGTGGTGCAGGTTTTGATGCCGAGCGCGTGCTGTCTCAGCCTCAAGATGCCTTGTCTGGGCGTGGTCTCCAGCTGGTCAAGAGCCTAACCTCTCAATTAACTTTTGAGCAGGGTGGGCGTAAGGCCTGCGCGCGGGTGGGTTAATATGGACATAGATAAGCACTTTGCACTCTCCCACTACTATGATCGCCACTTTGAGACGCAAGCAGTGAAGGTCTTGCCAGGTGAATACTATGCCACCCAAGGTGAGGAGATGGTGGTCACGGTGTTAGGCTCTTGTGTTGCAGTGTGCTTGCGTGATCGCTCTTCTGGTATCGGTGGCTTGAACCACTTCCTCTTGCCAGAGGACCGCTCTGCCGATGCTTCCCCGTTAACCGAATCTGCGCGTTATGGTGTTTATGCGATGGAGCTGCTGGTGAATCATCTCTTAAAATTGGGCGCACAAAGAAAAAGGCTCGAAGCCAAGGTCTTTGGTGGAGGGCGCGTCATTAAAGATTTTAGTTTTGCCAATGTGGGTGAGCGCAATGTGCGCTTTGTGATGCAGCATCTGCGTGATGAGGGGATTCCTGTTGCGGCGCATGATGTGCTGAATACCTATCCGCGTAAAGTCCACTTTTTTCCACGTACGGGCCGTGTGATGTTGAAGAAGATCAATAGCCTGCATAACAACACGCTGATCGAGCGCGAAAGTCGTTATCTGAAGCAGGTGGAGTACAAGCCGGAGGTGGGCGAGGTCGACCTCTTCTAGTTACACCGCCTGTGGTCTGGGGCTGGCGCTCAAATGTAGCAGAACACCTTGGGCGCAGGCTTCAATCCGATCTTCAGGGTGCAGGGGCAGAGGTGGCGTCAGTGATCTGACCTGGCCGCTTTGACTGGCTTGGATGCGGATGATCAGGTGGGGCTGAGGTTCGAGTCGTCCTTCAAGTTGGAGTTCGATAAAATCGCCTAGGTTGAGCTGTTTCAAAGCAAGGGATTTTTGCTGGTAGTAGTCCACTAAGGTAAGCTGAGTATCGAGCTTCAGTAGCAGTTGATCCAGCACCAGTTGACTAAAATAAAGTAGGCAAGAGTAGGCGCGGCTAGCGAGGTCTTTTCCCATGCCAAGGTTATGCAGTAGATCATGGCAGAGCGCAGGGAGGGCTTGGCGTGATAGCTGCTCGCCTTGAAGGCGTAATTTCCACTCAAAAGGACAGCTTAAGGGCTGCTCTCCATCGTGATGTAAGTTCTGCATCTGGCTTTTTCTGAGCAGCAGCGGGATTTCGCGACTTAACTGGGCAAAATCGATCTGGCAGACCGAAACATCATCGAGTAGCTCCATGGCCTGCGCATGGGCTTCAACCTCATCAAAGATGGCCTCAATCCAGCGTTTTCCAGGGGTGCGTGCCAGTAGATCCAGCAAGCGTTGTTGACCAAAAAGTTGTTCATGCTGATTGGGTTGCTCGATCAAACCATCGCTAAAGCTCAACAGATAGCCTTGATCGGGAAGAGAGTAGCGCTCTGGGCTGCTATTGAACACCTCTGCGTCTAAGATCCCAAGCGCCATATTGCGTGAGCAAAAGCTATGCTGCACCTGGCCCTGAGCATTGACATAAAAGCTCGGTGGCATCGCGCCATTCCAGACGCTCATTTCACCCCGCTGTAAGTTGATTTCGATCAGCGTCGCTGCCACAAAACGGTCATCTGGTAAATCCTGTAGTAAGCGCTTATTCATCTCGCTCACTATGGCTGGTAGTTGATGCCCCTTACCAACCATTGAATCAAAAACCGACATGACGGGCATAATCGTGATGGTGGCGGCGAGGCCGTGTCCGGTTGCATCGGCGAGCAGAATAAAAACTTGGCCACCGGGTGATTTTTTGACCAGCACCAGATCGCCGCTAAAATTGGTTGATGAGCGAATTTTGTATTCGACACTGGCGAGTGGGTCGGCGCTTTTGACAAGTAGGTGGCCGTAGAGAATATTGGCGGCCATGTCGTTTTCCTGCTCGACTTGATTGATGGCTTTTTCGAGCAGTTTTTTATCGACAAGAATGGAATCGAGCTGACGTGTGAGCTGGTTGATACTGGCAAAGGCAGGTTCGAGTTCCCGAAAGCTAAAGTGCTCTGGATGGGCGTTAAATGAGGCCAGATCACGACTTGATTGAATTTGGCTCACCTTGTGTTGAAAGGTGTCTAATGCCCTTTGAAGCTGAAGGAGCATCCAGTGGGCCAGCCAGGCAGCCAGCGCCAGCACAAGGCAAGAGAGGAGTGCAAAGGTGAAAATATACGTGACACGGACAGAGGTGCTGATGCCTTTTTGGGAGTAAGGCTGCTGTAGATCGAACTCTTGCGCGAGTGCCTGCACCTGCTCAGCCATTAAGCGCTCATAGAGCAGAGATGAGATCCCCGTCGCGCCGATAAAAACCACGGTGCTGCTCATCATGATGGAAATTAAAAATAGCCAGCGTAAAGAGCGGGTGCGTTGCAAGAGTCGGAGGATCAAAATCAGGTCCGTTAGTGGTCAGAAAGAGAGGCACTCGATAGTAAACAGGCGTAAAAAAGAGCGGACGCTTTATTAGCACAAAATTATGCCAGCTTTGTAGGGGGGATTCTAGCTTTGTAGTCTGCGCAAATAAAAAAGGCAGCTCAAGGCTGCCAAAAGGTCACATTGCAGGGTGATACAAGTGCGCAGCCCTACAAGGGGGTGTAGGGCCAAAACATCAAGATTAAACTGGGAATAAGGCAGACAGCTTGGTGGCGAGCATCATGTCGCCTTCAGCGCGCAGTTTGCCTGCCATAAAGGCCTGCATGCCGTCTTGCTCGCCAGTCAACACATCTTTCAGTGTGTCTTGGTTCATGATCAAGGTCACAGAAGGATCGGCATGGTTGCCTTGGTTGATTTCACAGCTGCCATCTTTGATGATGATGTGGTAGTTGTCGCCATCTTCAATATTGAATTGGAAGATATCTTCCATGCCTGCGGCAGCCGTTGCATTAAACTTGTCTTTCAAACCTTCGATGACGCTATTCAGATCGGCCATGAGTCTATCCTCTTATTTTACTTTCTGCTAGGAAGCACAAGCTGCATGTTGATGCATCGCTTGTGTTGATTTCTTAGAGAGGATATTTCAAACGAATGTTTCAATCAAGTGTTAAAACAAAAAAACTCTCGCCGCGACAGCCAGAGTTTTCTTGATCTAGGTGGACACTCTACCCTGACGGGCTGGATAGGGTGGTTGCCTAGGATGCGGTGTGGCAGTACATGTCATGGAGCGTACTAATGATCCGCTTGGCTTCTTCTCCTTTGAGGGAGTAATAGATGGTTTGGGATTCGCGCCGTGTTGACACTAGGTTGTCGCGTCTGAGTACAGCAAGATGCTGAGACAGGGCGGATTGGCTTAAATCAAGACACTGATTCAGTTCAGTGACAGACAGCTCGCGCCCATCAAGATGACAAAGAATCATCAGGCGATTTTCATTCGCTAAGGCTTTCAAAAGGCGGGTAGCCTGCTGGGCATTAGCGCGCAGTTCATCCGTGAGGCCGCTGGTTTGCTCTTGGGGTAGATGAGTAGCTTTATTCATAGTTATATCAATATATTAAGTGAAACCAAGGCGACTTTGTAAGTCAGATTAAGATGACTATTTTTGCTGACTTAGGTGAGTGATGTCGAGGGTTGAAGCATAAAAAAAGATGATTGTCAGCAATCTGATTTTTAATGCTTCGCGCAAGCAAGGATCAAAAAGGTTGTTTTAGTCTCTGCTTCTGCTGTTTAGGCTTAAGTCTATAGGCTTTGCGGCTTTGGTATTAGTTTCAATTGCCCAAGCTTGCTTTAGAGTAACCCGTTAAGCAATGACGATAAGTGTCGACACTTGCGGCAAGTTGTCGCAGGGGTTGATCGATAAAATAAAGACTCACAGAGGCAGAACATGAGCTATCAAGCAGAATATCAGCGTTCAATCACGCAGCCAGAAGACTTTTGGCGTGAGCAAGCGGCACAACTTCCCTGGTTTACAGCGCCAGAGCGGATTCTTGAGCAGGATGAGCAGGGGACTTGGCGCTGGTTTGTGGATGGTGAGCTGAACACCAGCTATTGCGCTTTGGATTATCACGTCGACAACGGCCGTGCGGACCAGCCTGCGGTGATCTATGACTCTCCTGTCACGGATACCCGCACCCAGCTCACCTATCGCCAAATGCGGGATCAGGTCGCCCAGTTTGCTGGCGGTTTGCGTGGCCTCGGGGTCGAGAAGGGCGATCGGGTGGTGATTTATATGCCGATGGTGCCCGAAGCCTTGATTGCCATCTATGCCTGTGCGCGCTTGGGCGCAGTGCATTCGGTGGTCTTTGGTGGCTTTGCACCGCATGAGCTGGCGGTGCGGATTGATGATGCGCAGCCGAAGGTGATCGTCTCTGCCTCGTGTGGGATTGAGGTCAATAAAGTCATTCCTTATAAGGGCTTGCTGGATGAAGCCATCAGCTTGGCGAATCATCAGCCAGAAGCGACGGTGATTTTACAGCGCCCTCAGCAGACTTGTACGCTGATCAGCGGACGCGATCACGATTGGGAAGCTGTTATTCAAGCCGACCCTGTCGACCCTGTTCCTGTCAAGGCAACTGACCCTCTTTATATTCTCTATACCTCGGGTACCACGGGCAAACCTAAGGGTGTGGTGCGTGATCATGGCGGTCATGCCGTGGCGCTCAAATACAGTATGAAGACCGTTTACAACGTAGAGCCAGGGGAGGTTTTTCTGGCGGCTTCCGATGTGGGCTGGGTGGTGGGTCACTCGTATATCGTTTACGCCCCTTTGTTAGCAGGCTGCACCACGATTATTTACGAAGGCAAGCCAGTTAAAACGCCGGATGCTGGTGCCTTCTGGCGCTTGATTCAGGATTATAAGATTGCCGCCTTTTTTACCGCTCCAACAGCCTTTCGGGCGGTCAAAAAAGAAGATCCAGAAGGTAAGCTGCTGGCCCAGTATGATATTTCTAGCTTGAAAACCCTCTTCTTGGCGGGTGAGCGCTTAGATCCGCCGACCTATCATTGGCTGAATGAGCTGTTGCCTGTGCCTGTGATTGATCACTGGTGGCAAACCGAAACTGGTTGGGCGATTGCCGGTAATATGATGGGCCTAGAGCCAGTTGCACCTAAAGCAGGGTCGGCGACCTTTCCTACCCCTGGCTTTGATGTGCAAATTTTGGATGGTCAAGGGCAGCCAGCGGAAGCCGGTGAAGAAGGCAGCGTGGTGATTAAACTACCGATGCCACCTGGTTGCTTGGTGAGCATCTGGGGTGATCATCAGCGTTATCATAGCTCTTATATGGCGGCCTTCCCTGGCTACTACCTCACGGGTGATGGCGGTAAGTTTGATGAAGATGGCTACCTGTTTATCATGGGTCGCACCGATGACGTGATCAACGTAGCAGGACATCGCCTCTCAACTGGCGAGATGGAAGAAATTGTTGCCTCGCATCCGGGTGTGGCCGAGTGTGCGGTGATTGGGATTGCCGATGAGCTGAAAGGCCAGCTGCCTGTGGGCCTAGTGATTACTAAGGATGGCTGGGAGGGTGACCCTGCTGAGCTGGAGGCTGAACTCGCGGCGATGGTGCGTAAAGAAATTGGCGCGATTGCTTGCTATCGCCAGACGCTGGTCGTGGATCGCCTGCCCAAAACCCGTTCAGGCAAGATACTGCGTAAGCTATTACGCAGCATTGCTGATGGTAAGGAGTATCAAGTGCCCTCAACCATTGATGATCCTTCCAGTCTGGAAGAAATCGAAAGCGTGATGAAGCAACAGGGATTGGTTTAAGTCATTAAGCATCCGTGATTGGTTAGAACCCAGTCGCGGATTGACTCTTAGAACCCTCTTGATTACAAAGCTCTCCGGATTGCAGTGATTCCAAGCACTGGATCAGAGGGCTTTTTATTTTGGGGTAGCTTGCTTATAATGCGCGGCTTCATTCATCAGGGTTCCCTCGCCCCCTGCTTACTAAAAAGGACCGCCCATGCTGACGCTCAATTCTCAAGGCTATTTCAAAGCCTTGGTTTACCTCGCCTCTTTTCATGTCTTTATTATTGCCGCCAGTAACTATCTGGTGCAGTTTCCCTTCGAGGTTTTTGGTTTTCACACCACCTGGGGGGCTTTTAGTTTTCCGTTTATTTTTCTCGCGACTGATCTCACCGTGCGCGTCTTTGGTCGCCAGCTTGCGCGGCGGATTATCTTTGCGGTGATGTTCCCCGCGCTGCTGATTTCTTATGTGGTTTCGGTCATTTTTGCTTCGGGTGCGTTTACCGGTGTGCAGAGTTTGACTGAATTTAATCTGTTTGTGGCACGGATTGCGCTGGCCAGTTTTATGGCTTATGCCCTAGGACAGCTGCTCGATATCCGTGTGTTTGATCGCTTGCGCGCGATGAAGCACTGGTGGATTGCACCTGCTGCATCAACTGTTGTTGGCAATGGTGTGGACACGCTGGTGTTCTTCTCCGTGGCCTTCTATGCCAGCCCAGATGCGTTTATGGCGGTTCACTGGCCAGAGATTGCGCTGGTAGATTATGTCTTCAAGCTAGGCATTAGCTTGCTGTTCTTCTTGCCTGCCTACGGATTGGTCCTGGCTTGGCTGCAAAAGCGTTTGTTGCGTGAAGAGAGCGAACTGGTGACTTCGCCTCAGATCTAGCGGCCTGTTTGTATCAGGCGAGCATGATGCTCAACCGGCTCCTTGGGGCCGGTTTTTTTATGGGGTTTGGTCAGCTTCAACGGAGGCAAAGAGGTGTTGATCTCTTTTTGGTGGGCGGCCTTGGGCTAAGGTCTTGCCATCGCGCCTAGCCGAGCCGCTTGCTTGTTGGCATAATCCTTAGGATCAAGACAAGTTGCTGTGGTCTGCTTTTTTTCTTCGAGGAGTGCATATGAATACTTTAGCCTACCAGCGTTATGGTGAAGGCGAGCCACTTGTGGTGATGCATGGGTTGTTTGGTAGTGCCGATAACTGGCGTGGCTTAGCGCGGCGTTGGAGTGATGATTGGGCTGTTTATTGTTTGGATTTACGCAATCATGGGCGGAGTTTTCATGCGCTGGGAATGAACTATAGCCTACAGGCTGAAGATCTTTTGTACTGGATGGACAGCTTGGATCTTGAGCAGGTGAACCTGCTTGGGCATTCCATGGGTGGCAAGTTGGCAATGGAATTTGCGCTGCGCTATCCCTCGCGTGTTAAAAAACTGATCGTGGCAGATATCGCGCCGGTGGCCTATCAGCATTCGCACGCAGAAATCCTGCAAGGTTTGCGCGCGCTGCATGCTCAGTCGCCTTGGCATGAAAGACGCCAAGCAGACCAGCTCTTGGCTGATTATGTCGACGATGTGCAGACGCGCTTGTTTTTGCTCACTAATCTGGTGCGTGCTGAAGAAGGCTTGGTGCTGCGCATTGGTTTAGAGGAAATTGATCGTGATTATGCGTCGATAATTGATGCGCCTCCAGCGATGGCCGAAGCCTTGAGCTTTACCAGCCCCACGCTGGCGCTGCGCGGCACACGCTCTGATTATGTCCTCGATGCCCAGTTGCCCGCCTTTCGAGCGGCTTTTCCCCAGTTGCAGGTTGCTGATTTGGATGCAGGCCACTGGTTGCATGCAGAGCAGGCTGAGCTTTTTTATCAGCAGGTCAAGCAGTTTATCAAGGAGTAAAGCATGGCATCGATCTCGCCCTTTGACTGGGGCTCTCTGCTGGAGCAAGAACCCTTGCTGCCCGTCTGGAGCCCTTGTTCGACAGAGGGGGTCAAGGCGCAGGCAGAACGGCTCCAGCTCGCAGGCTATGGCGTGGTTGAAGTCACACTGCGTCACGAGGCGGCTTGGTCGGTCTTGACGGCGCTTAAGGAGCAGGGCATGACGCTGGTGGCAGGGAGTGTTCGTCAACTCAGCCAGCTCAAGCGCTTGCGTGAGCTGGGCATACGCTTTGCTGTCTCGCCAGGCTGGTGTCCAGAATTAGCGCGTCAGGCGCAAGACGAACATATCCAGCTGCTGCCCGGTATCGCCACTGCGGGGGAGGCCATGCAAGCCTTGGCCGCTGGCTATCACTGCGTCAAGCTCTTTCCAGCGCGTGCTTTGGGTGGGCCTGATTATCTGCGTGCACTCCAAGCGCCCTTTCCAGAGTTACGGGTGGTAGCGACAGGTGGGCTGCAAGCAGCGGATATGGCCGATTGGTTTACCTTACCCTCTGTATTGGCCCTAGGGGGTGCCTGGATGCTGGACACCACGCCAGAAGAAGCCCAGCGTCAGCGTCAACAGGCTTTTGCACTGCGCCAGACTCAGGTCCATTCAGGCCAGCCTTGAACCAAGGGGAGAACCATGAGCCACAATGCTGACTTTAAGCGTCGTCGTTTGCGCGCGGTGCAAGAGGATGTCAACAGCAGTGCACGCATCCTAGCGCGTAAGGCGTTGGAAGATTTAATTGATTATGCCTTGGCCTGTGATGCAGCTGATACAGGTGAGCTGGTCGTTGAGCTGGATGATCTCGCCTTGCAGCTTGCCGAATCCCGTCCGAGTCGTGTCGTTGTTGCTAACGTGCTGGAGCGCTGGCGTTGCGTGCTGCCGGCGCTGGCCGATCAAACGCTGCCAGAAGCGCGTCAGTTAGCAAAGCAGCT
>SKOQ01000151.1 GCA_007119985.1 Marinospirillum sp. | reverse complement strand
CACCGCACCCATCAGGGCGCGGTGTTGTCGCTGGCTTCTTTTTCAGTTAAGCGCTGACTTCTTCTGCTTCCGGTTGATCCACCCGCGCTCGTAGCTGCTTAGCAGCTTGCACCAGAGCTTCCAGTGCGGGCGTCACTTCTTCCCAGCGGCGTGTTTTGAGGCCGCAATCAGGGTTCACCCAGAGGCGCTCGGCTGGAATCTTGGCTGCCGCTTTCGCCATCAGATCCACCATCCACTCAACTGAAGGAATATTGGGACTGTGGATATCATAAACACCTGGACCAATTTCGTTCGGATAGTCAAAGCGCTCAAAGGCATCCAGCAATTCCATATTCGAACGTGAAGTCTCGATGGTAATCACATCGGCATCCAGATCGGCAATGGCTTCAATAATGTCATTAAACTCGGAGTAGCACATGTGGGTGTGAATCTGTGTCACATCCTGCGCTACGGCCGCTGACAAACGGAAGCTATCCACAGCCCAACGCAAGTAAGCGGGCCAGTCAGCTTGGCGCAAGGGCAAACCTTCACGGAAAGCCGGTTCATCAATCTGAATCACATTGATGCCAGCGGCCTCTAGATCACGCACTTCATCACGCAGCGCCAAGGCAATCTGGCGACAAGTCTGCTCACGAGGTTGATCATCGCGCACAAAAGCCCACTGCAAGCAGGTCACTGGACCTGTCAACATGCCCTTCATTGGACGTGCAGTCAGGCTCTGTGCATAGCGGCTCCACTCAACCGTCATCGCCTGTGGGCGTTCAACATCACCATAGATCACTGGCGGCTTCACACAACGTGAACCATAGCTTTGTACCCAGCCAAAACGGGTAAAGGCATAGCCTGCCAGCTGTTCACCAAAGTATTCCACCATGTCGTTGCGCTCGGCTTCACCATGCACCAGCACATCGATATCCAAGGCTTCTTGCTGCTGTACGCAGTAGGCGATTTCCTGCTTCATCGCGCTGATATAATCGGCCTCGCTCAGTGTGCCGGCTTTAAAATCACGTCGTGCTTGACGAATTTCTGGCGTCTGCGGAAAGGAGCCAATGGTCGTTGTTGGGTAGAGAGGTAAGTTCAGCGCCTGTTTTTGTGCCTTGGCACGCAGCACATAGGGTGAAGTCCGCTGATACATGGCCGCATCTACCGCTGCTAAACGCTCCTGCACCTGAGCCTTATGAATACGCGTTGAGGCTTGACGCGAAGCCAGCGCAGCCTGATTGGCCGCCCACTGTTGACGCTGTTCAGCGTTCAGCTGACCCGCCACTGCCGCCGCCAGCAGCGTGACTTCATCCAGCTTCTGGCGGGCAAAGGCCAGCCAGTTTTTCAGCTCGGCATCCAGCTGATCTTCCTGCGCCAGATCATGCGGCACATGCAGTAAGGAGCAAGAAGGTGCGATCCACAGGCGCTCGCCAAGACGCGCAGCGGCGGTGTGTAATAGGCTTTGGCGCGCGGCCAGATCCGTTTTCCAGATATTACGGCCATCCACGACACCCGCCGAGAGCACTTTATAGCTGGGTAGGCGATCCAAAATGGCGGGCAGTTCTTGCTCAGCACGCACCAGATCGACATGCAAACCATCGACTGGCAAACCGACTGCCAAACCCAGGTTATCCTGCAAACTGCCAAAATACACGGCGAGCAGTTTCTTAATCGGCAGGCTTTGCAGCTGGTGGTAGCTGGTCTCAAAGGCTTGCTTCCATGCCTGCGGCAGATCGAGTGCCAGAATGGGTTCATCTAATTGCACCCATTCAACCTGCTGCTCAGCAAGGGCCTGCAACAGCTTGCCATAAGCCGCGATCAGATCAGGCAACAGCGCGAGACGATCTGCCTCCGCCAGCGTTTTACCTTGTGCAATCACCTTGCCCTGCCACAGGTAGGTCAAAGGACCCACCAGAGTAACCTTCACACGATGGCCCAGCGCTTGGGCTTCAGCGACTTCGCGCAGCAGGCGCTGAGGTGCCAAGGTAAAGCTTTGTGCGGGGTCGAATTCAGGCACGATATAGTGATAGTTGGTATCAAACCACTTGGTCATCTCACAGGCTGCCGCAGGCTGACCTGTTGGGGCACGACCACGCGCCATGCGGAAATAGGTATCCAGCTCTTCAGCAGGGGCATCCTGAAAACGTGCTGGAATCACGCCCAGCAGTTGACTCAGATTCAGGACCTGATCGTAAAAGGCAAAATCACCCACCGTGACAAAATCTAATCCTGCTTGTTGTTGCTCTTGCCAGTGACGTGCACGCAGCGCTTGAGCCTGCTGCTCCAACTCAGTTTGGTTGATCTGTCCGGCCCAGTAGGCTTCAACAGCTTTTTTCAGTTCACGCTGCGCACCAATGCGCGGATAACCCAAAGTATGGACGGTGTAAGACATGCTGTGCTGCTCCTCAACAGAAGTAAGATGACTGCGTCTTCGTGGCAGTGGTTGCCCTGTGATCTTCATATCTCAGGCTTGAGACTCAGTCTCTAGCAAAGCCAACAATGAATCAAACTCAAGCAACTCAGATTAATAATGAGCAAATCTCATAATGATCTGAAAAACACCTTGCCTCTGTTGAAGCCTCTAGCGCAAAATAACCTTTCCTGCATCCCATTCAGCTTTAAAGTGAACTTCTTTCATGATTGAACTGCGGCATTTGAAAACCCTCAGTGCGCTCAGAGCCTGCGGCAGCCTAGTCGATGCAGCAGAACGCCTGCACCTGACCCAATCTGCACTATCACATCAACTCAAAGCGCTCGAACACCTCTTAGATACTGAACTCTTCTTGCGAAAATCCAAGCCGCTACAATTTACACCCGCCGGTCAACGCCTCCTCAAACTGGCGGATGAAATCCTGCCACGCACCGAGGCTGCCTTGGGAGATCTGCAACGCCTCGCCTTGGGCAAGGCCGGACGCCTGCACCTCGCCATCGAATGCCACAGCTGCTATCAATGGCTGATGCCAACGCTGGATCAGTTTCGTACCCTCTGGCCGGATGTCGAGGTGGATATTCCCAGCGGCCACCATTTTGCTCCGCTCGCCGCCTTGAAGCGCCAAGAGCTGGATCTGGTGATCACCGCTGACCCGCGCCCAATCGAGGGGCTGGTGTATGCGCCCTTGTTTCGCTATGAGAGTCTGCTCGCCCTCGCCAAGGATCACCCCCTAGTAGGTAAAAACTGGATCGATGCCGAAGATCTGGCCACAGAAACCCTGATCACCTACCCAGTGGAGCGGCATCTATTGGATGTGTTTGTGCACTTTCTGGAGCCAGCAGGGGTAGAGCCAGCAGGGATTCGCACCGCCGAGCTGACAGTGTTGATGATGCAGCTGGTGGCCAGTCATCGCGGTGTGTGCGCGCTGCCTAACTGGGCGATGACCGAGTATTTAGATCGCAACTATGTCGCCGCACGGCGACTCGGCGCGCAAGGCACTTGGGGCACGCTTTATGCCGCCCATCGTGAGCATCAGCAGGATTTTGAGTATATTCAGGATTTTATTCGCACCGCTCGCCGCTTATCGGCGCAAGTCTTAGAAGGCGTCAAGGCAGTCAATGAAGAGGAATATCCCGCCCCAGCGCTGCAGAGCTGATCTCTGCGCCTGCTGGGTAGCCAGTCTTTAATATCCTGCCTGTTGAACATCAGGCACAAAAAAGCCAGCTCATGAGCTGGCAGGCTTGTTTCAATCCAGGCTGTTATTTATCTGCCTTGGCTTGATCTTCTGCCATCACAGATTTCAGCTTTTTAATGCTCCAGACACTTGCCACCACCATCACAGCGACAAGAACCAAGCTTGCAATCACATATTTATCTAAATACATAGGTGTCTCCCCAAGTTCGATGATATCCACAAATTTAGCTGATTTTACTTCTCCATTGCTCTTGTGTGTCGCCTCTAATTGACGCTTCTTGCAACAAGCACAGTCAGCAAAATCAGCCTCGCCAGCACGCACTGAAGTTTAGCCTATATTCTAGGCCGCTTGACAGCATGAACCTTAACCCAGATCATAAATTGATGGATTTCCTGCCCCTGGTGATCTCTGCCCGCCCCTGCTTTTCCCAGCCATCACTCAGAATCTAGTTTGAGGATTCAACTCACTCAACCAAACTGTTAAGCTAGTATGTTATCCAGCAACAGAGGCAGGTCTCCAAAGGCGAGACATTCGATTACAGGGAGTCTCTATTAAAATGAAAAGTGCTGAATTGGCCATACCAGAAAGGCTGCCAACCTATTGGAAAGCCAAACTTGCTCTCGGTAATGAGCAGCAAACCCAGCTCTTTTGGGCCTATACGCAGAGCTTAGGTCTCAAGGAGGTTCGCTTTCAGTGTGAAAAGAAACTACGCGCAGGGCAAAGCATCCGATTGATCGTACAAGCCATCCATGATGGTCAGCGCCAGCAGCTACAATTACAAGGCAAGGTCATCAGTGTCGTCTTGCTTTCTTGTGGCACGCTCTATGGCATCGATATGAGCATCAATCACACCAGCCCACAACACCAAGAGTTTATTTGGCGCTATTTGAATGAGCGCCAGAATATGCGGCTCAGTTATAGCCACTACTAGCCATGCTAAAAAGAACACTGTCCAATTCAACGAGCGGTGTTCTTTTATATAAGGAGAATTCAGGGGCGCTTAACTCACATGCCAAGACCACCAAACAGATAAGAGCTTAAGGCAGGGTCGCCGCAATACCATATTCCTGATCGAGCAGCTCCCCGATCACGTTATAACCTGCCAGATGATGCGCATATTGCGTATGCAGGCAACGCACCTGCTGCCAGTTTTCGATTCCACCCACACCGCGCTTTTCAAAAACATCACGATAGCCAAGCGCATCGATACGCTGCTGCTCAGCGGGCGTCATCGCCGCCCAACGGCGGGTCACATAATCTTGATGGCTTAAGCGATAGGCTTCCATCAATGCAGGGTCTTCTTGTAAACGAGCCTCTAGCTGCTTAATGACGCCAGCCGCCTCAAGATGAGAAATTTCCTTCGCCAGATGCCGGCTGGTCAGCCAATACAGGGTTGGAAAAGGGTGATCATCAATCAATGAAGCAACCTGTACCGCAAGCGGGTGGCCGTGACGATCAGTGGCCAGCACAGCTTGGACACCACGCGGAACACGGCCGATATCGGCCGTGATCTGTTGCAGATGCTCCTCAGTGGGAGCCAGTTGGACTCGTAAAAACATTAGTTCGCCAAGTAGGCGCTCAGCATCCAAACGGTTTTTTCTTGCTGAGCGATATAGTCATTCATCAGTGCTGCGGTGCCTTCATCGCCCGCTTCACCGGCCAGATTCATCAGCTCACGCTGTTTTTGTAAGAGCAACTTATAACCCGCCAGCAGACCTTCAACACACACCTGCGCCTGACAAGCCTGTTTGTGCTCTTTGATTTCACTCTGCTCAAGGTAATCACTAAACGCATGCAGAGGACGGTGACCTAAGGTCAGAATGCGCTCTGCCAGTTCGTCTACCTTCAGCAGCAGATCATTGTACTGCTCTTCAAATTTGACATGCAGCTCAAAGAAAGACGGCCCTTGAATGTTCCAGTGGTAGCCACGCACATTCATGTAAAGAATCTGGTAGTTGGCCAGCAGATTATTGAGCTTCTCTGACAAGAGCTGAGATTTAGCCACATCTAAACCAATACGATTCGTGCTCATCACTTCCTCCATGTTTCCTTCAAGTTATGCCTTCATCCTAACGGAATTCCTCAACACTGGCTAAGGCTTTTTGTTGATCCACGCCATTAACTTTGCCAATGGAACTTTAAAAAAACCAGCCAAAAAACTATTTCAGAATATCACCAAGTTAAGAGCATCGCTAAGTTGGGCCGTATCAACCAGCACTCATAGGACCAGCATGAAAACTCATCTCTATGGGTGGTGCGCCTGGTAAGTCGGGAATCAGCGCCTCGACCTGCTGAAGCAGAGCTTCTAGCGTTGGAGCAACAAGATTAAGATGCCCAAGCTTGCGACCAGCGCGTTCTTCTTTACCATAGAGGTGCAGATGCACACCTGGCTGGCTGAGAATCTGCTGCACATCAGGGGCTTGACCAATGATATTGATCATACAAGTCGGCTGAAGAGCCTGGGTCGAACCGAGGGGCAAGCCTGCCACGGCGCGGCAGTGATTTTCAAACTGGCTGGTGGCCGCTCCGTTTTGCGTCCAATGTCCTGAATTATGCACTCGCGGGGCCATCTCATTGGCCCAGAGCTGACCATCAGCCTGCTGAAAAAGCTCAAGCGTCAGCACACCGACATAATCCAGCTCTTGCAATAGCGCTTGGATATACTGCTCGGCCTGCTGCTGAATCTCTGCGGTCAGATTGGGTAAGGGGGAAATCGAATAGCGCAGGATGCCTTGGTGATGGTGGTTCTCAGCCATAGGATAGAAGGCCACTTCGCCTTGCTGGCTGCGTACAGCAATGATCGACAATTCACGCACAAAATCGACAAAGGCTTCCACGATCAGCTCACGCTCACCTAGCTGCTGCCAAATCGACTCGGCTTGATCCGCCTGATCAGTGACCGCCTGTCCCTTGCCATCATAGCCCTCGGTGGTGGTTTTAATCACCACACGCTTTTGACCTGCCAGACTTAAATCCTGAATCGCAGCCTGAAGCTCTGCGGCTGAATTCACCAAACGATACTCAGGAGTGGGGATGGATAAGCGTGAGAAGAGAGATTTTTCTAAACCGCGATGCTGACAAACACGCAAGGCACGACTCGAAGGATAAACGGGTTTATGACGCTCGATCTCTTCTACCAGTGCAACAGGGAGGTGCTCAAACTCATAGGTCACGCGATCAACCTGAACCAAAAAGTCCGCCAACTGAGCCCCTTGAGGGTCAATCAAGGTCGTACCTATTTCAGCACTAGGCGTTCCTGTGGTATCCAAAAAAACAAACCTTTGTCCTAAAGGATAGCCTGCTAAGGCCAGCATTTGTCCTAGTTGGCCCGCGCCAAGAACGCCTAGTTTCATCTTCTGTCTCTACCTTTATTGAACACGCTAAGCCAGAGTGGTGTTTCAGTGATCATGCCTTCGCTGATCATCATTACGCGACTCTGGCAGGATGATTGAATCATGCTTCCGTCTGGAATGAGTCTTCTCGTGGATCAGGGTGATCCAAAACCTGCTGTGTTTGCTGAGCACGAAACGCCGCCAGACGCTCAGCCACCTGCTGATCTTGCAACGCAACGATTTGTGCTGCCAAGATGCCAGCATTTTTAGCGCCAGCCGTGCCAATCGCCAAGGTCGCCACCGGAATTCCGCCTGGCATCTGTACAATCGAAAGCAAAGAATCCATGCCCTTCAAGGCCTTGGATTCAACCGGCACACCCAAAACAGGCAGACAAGTTTGCGAAGCCGCCATCCCTGGCAGATGAGCGGCACCACCAGCGCCAGCAATAATCACCTGCAAGCCACGCTGTTGCGCGCTTTTGGCATAGTCAAACAGTAAATCCGGCGTTCGGTGCGCCGAAACCACCTTCACCTCATAAGCCACACCTAGCTCATCGAGCAGCGCAGCAGCGTGTTCCATCGTCGGCCAATCGGATTTCGATCCCATAATCACGCCAACCTGCGGCGCAAGAGCAGATGTTGTCATAAGCCAAGGCTCCTCGCATGAAAACCGCTGAGGATACCCTTAAAAGGCATCAGGGAAAAGTGTTAATATGCTTGGATCTTGGCACAACAATAAAGGTAGATAAAGATGCTCGTTCAACTCGGCCTAGCCCTCTTGGTGCTTCCACTACTCATCCTGATGGGCTTTTGGGGTGTGGAATACAGCCAAGTCAGCGCCTGTATTGTAGAAGGCGGCAGTTTTGATTATCTCTTAGGAGAGTGTCTTTTTGATCAGTCTGGCTTTTTTGTGCCCTTTGCCGAGCGCCACCCTTTGCTAGTTAAAAGCTGCCTCTGGCTTTCTTGTTTAGGGCTGCTGCTGTCCATCATTGGTTTGTATCGCGGCAAGATGGATCAATAACTGGCAAGGTGCAGCAAGACAAAGACAGTGCCACAAAAAAGAAAAGGCCCACTGATCACAGCGGGCCAAAGAGCAAAGCAGTTTTTGAACACTGCATCAATTGAACTACGGCTCAATCGCTCTAAATATAGTTAAACAAGCTTAAACCAGAGATACGTCCTGTAATCTGCATTCCCGCTTGGTAACTGAGCATAGAGGTTTCTAAGCGTACATAGGCCTCGGCATAATCAAGATCCTCAAGATCTGAAATACTCTTCTTGGCAAACAACTCAAATTCTTCGTTGCTGCTTTTGACCGCGTCCAAGGTATTCTGACGCGCCCCGATCTGTGCCCGCGTTTTAGATACCTGCTCAAAGGCAATATCGATATTATCGATAGAAGCACGAATCGCTTCTTTATTCACAGCCTCAGGTGGATTGCCATTACCAGTGGCATCGACGAAATACTGCATCACCCCGAGCATATTATCTTCGTGGCGAAAATCCGTTCCTGACTGAGAAGGGTTCGCTGCCGTATAGGTGTTAGCAGCAATATCAAGACCTGGAACTTTGCTCTCTATATCCGCTGCATTGGCCGTTATCCAAGCTTCCTTATCAGCATCACTGGTGCCTTCCGGAAAAGAAAAAACGTTATCTGCCAACCAAGCAACTGGATCAGCTGCCGCAGCAAGCTCATCGGCTTGAGAGCGAAAGACCAACAGTGGCTGTTCGCTAGCATAGACATCAGAAAAGTCATCCGCTGCTAAATCACTGACTTTAACTGGCGCAGGCTTAAGCCCTTCTAGGTTCTCAAAAGCACGGTCGCCCGACGTTAGCATACGAATAAAGGTATCATCCGCCACCTGAGCTTCACGCTCGATACGGTCACCAACAAAGGTGTTACCATCATAGGCTTTTTGATCTGCCTGACTGCCAGCAAAGATATATTCGCCACTTTCATTACGCGTGTTGACCAGCCCTTGCATATGATTCAGCGTTTCTTTGGCTTCTAAACCTGTCGCATTGACCTGATTGTCACTCCACTGATCACTGCCTAGTTGAATAGACATATCTTTCATCCGCATCAGCGCGAATTCGGTCTGATCCAACGCCGACTCAGTCAAGCTGAGGTTTTTATCAGCAAAATCAACGTTGCGATTGTACTGCTGCACGACAGCCATGCGATTACGCGTGTTTAATGTTTGTGCGGCCGCCACAGGATCATCCGCAGGTGTCAGCACACGTTTCCCAGAACTCATCTGGTTATTCACATGGCTAAAGCGCTGATAGCTTTGCATCACGCCATTCATGCTGTTGTTGTACATCTGATTGGTGGAAAGACGCATCATTTCACTTACCTCCCGACACTGTTAATCAGTGTGTCGAATAATCTCTGCGCAGTTGAAATCACTTGGCTGGCAGCCTGATAGGACATCTGAAAGCGGATCAAATTCGCGGCCTCTTCGTCCATATTGACACCCGATGCAGACTCACGCATGGCGATACTTTGATTGAGGGTTGCACGGGCGACATCGCTGGCTGTGCGCGCTTCAGAAGTTTGAATCCCCACTTTTTCAACTAGAATCGAGTAGGTTTCGCCCAGCGTTGTACCACCGCGTCCATCTTCACCGCGATTGATTAGTTTGGCTGATTGCATCTGCGCCAAAGCCGCGCCATTGCTGCCACCGGCGGAGCCTTCGAGCACCCACTTATCTCCATTTTTAGCTAAGCTAGCGTCAACCTTGAGGACTAAATTCTCTGCTGGAAAAAAAAAAAAAAAAGTGTAGGT
>SKOQ01000152.1 GCA_007119985.1 Marinospirillum sp. | reverse complement strand
TCGCGTTGTTGGTTCACTTTTCGGTATTGGCCTTATTTTATTTTTGGCAGCGGTTTAGAGTGACGGGGCTTCTGGTCTTTGTCGTTTTAATCGCCACGATTCTGGTGTCTTCTCGCTTCATACCTCCAGCTGATTTTGTACTCCAGCGGCTTTTACAAGAAGCTAGTGTAGTACCAACCTTATTGGTATCGGGGCTGGATGCTTTGGAGATGTCTTCGTGGGGTATTCGAGCCCATTTATGGGCCGCGGGCTTAGACGCTGGGTTCTCTCACTTCTGGTTTGGTGCAGGATGGTATGCACCAGAAGGGCTGATTGCCCAAGCAGACATTCCAGTGTGGGCCAAGGATTTTGATCATTTTCATAATCAGTTTATCGATCTTTTTGTGCGGCTGGGTGTTTTGGGACTCTTGCTTTTCCTTGCCTTTTTAATAGCGGTTTATATTGCTGTTTGGAGGGCTTATCTAGGTTCTTATATCAATATTTATGCTCTCTTGATGAAGGTATCAGTCTTGAATGTACTCGTGCTTTCTTTTATGACTGAGACCTACCTTTCTTTTTTTAGCTGGTGGCAGAATCTCGCTTTACTCTTGGGGATGACTCTGATCACCGTCATGCATTCAACTCAGAGTGAGAGTCCAGGATGTTCTTAGGGCGATTAAATGGAATTGCACTGAATCCAGCAGAGCAAAAAGAGCATCAGCTGATCTGTTTGGAACATGCCACTGCTGTCGGTGTGTCTGGGGCGATTGTGGATGCTTCATCAAAGTTAGTCGGATGTTATTCAGCCAATCGTGCGATGCTGGACAGATTGGGCTCATTAGAAAAGCACAAATTATTGTCTCGTTATAACTTAATCTGGAAGCGTTTTTCGAAGGGGCGGCTGGCTGTAGCGACGGCAACAAGCGCAGACCATAATTACTTTCATTGGATGCTTGATCTTGTTCCTAGGTTGATCGACTTACAAAGATCAAGAGAGCTCTGGGATCAAGTGTTGATCAGTTATGCAAAGGACATCTTGCCTTTTCAACAAGAAACACTGGATCTGTTGGGTGTGGATCAGGACAGAAGAATAAGGGCCACTCGCCGGCAATGCTGGACTGCAGCCTGTTTGGTGGTGCCTGCTTTGCCTGACTCATTTGCAAAGGTGCAACCTCAGGTGGTGATGCAGGTTCGGCAAGCCTTTGCTCGTCTACTTAAGAAGGTCGAGGGGTTTGAAAAGATCCTCATCTGTCGGCAAAAAGGACATCCTCGCTCATTTAGCAATCATGATGAAGTCGTCGATTTCTTTGAGAGTCTTGGATATAAAAAAATTTATTTAGAAGACTATAGCGTCGCAGAGCAGGCGGCTATTTTTTATAGCGCTCAGAAGGTAGTGGCTGTGCATGGTGCAGGCCTGACTAATCTTGTCTTTAGTCACCCAGAACAGGCTGTTGTTGAGATTTTTGGAGAAGACTATCAGCCACGTTGTTTTGAAGACATCGCGACTATTCTTGGCCTGAATTATCAGAAAATTGTTTTTCCTTATTCCAGTCAGGCTTTATGTGTGGATATAGACCAGTTAAAGAAGGCGATCGCTCATGACTAAACAGGCTATTTTAGCGCTGCGCCAGTTTCACCGTTCCACTGGTGCAGTGAGAAATGCTATTGAGCAATGCCAGTATTTGGCTGCTCTGGGTTATCAAGTGACGCTCTTAGCTGAAAAAGCGGCTCCTGAGTTACTTCAAGAGGCACGCGCAGAATGGGTCAAAGTTTGGAAGTGGCCTATCAAAGGCAAGTGGCGACGTTTATGGTTTAATCTCTGTGTGCAACGATGGCTGAAAAAAAATCCGGTCGATGTTTTTATTAGTCATGGTGATGCCTTATCAAATGACATTTTGGTTTTGCATAACTGTTTGCATTTACATCATGAGCGTGTTGGCACACCCTTAAGTGATGCTGCATTTTTTCATGAGCGTATGCTGCGTGCTGCAGGTTATCGGCTGCTGATTGCGAACTCCTGCATGATGAAGCAGGATATCGTTAAGCGCTTTGGTATTGATGAAAGTAAAATCGAAGTTTTTTATCAGGGCGTGGATTTAAATCGCTTTAATTATCAGCAGCATGATTTGAAGAGAGCGCAGGGTCGGGCAAGGCTGAAAATCGAAGATGATCTTTTCTGCATTGGCTTAGTGACATCTGGAGATTTCAAAAAAAGAAATGTTGCTTTGTTTTTATCCATTGCGGGTCAGGTTATCCAGCGTGTGAAGCAGCCCTTGCTGTTTGTCGTTGCTGGTAAAACAGCGGATTTAGCCTCTTTTAAAAAGCAAGCCGCTGCTCTCGGTATCGGTGATCAGATTCTTTTTGTTGAGCCTCAGGATGAGGTGGATCGGCTTTACCATGCTTTGGACTTGCACCTTTATCCTGCTTTGTTAGAAGAATACGGCCGTGTTATTCCAGAGAGCCTAGCCTGTGGGCTACCAGTGCTGGCCAGTCAATGGGTTGGGGCGACTGAGTTAATGCAGGATTATCCCTTGTCTCCTTTACCATCGCATGAGCTTGAGATCTGGGTGGATCGGGTTGTTGCTTTTTGCGAGCAGGATGCTTTACAGCGTGATGCAGTGAGCGCAGGGCTCAGGATTGCCCAGCATTACTCTCAAGAGAAACAATTTGCAGCGATGGTGGCATTGATCGAGCAGCGTGATCATCAATAAGAAATAAAAGAGCATAAAGAAGAGGTGCTCTTTATGCTCTGCAATCTAAGAAGAATAAAAAAGAGATGATCGGCTCTCTATGAAACCTAGCTTTCTTTCTTGTTGAGCTCTCGTTCAAGCAAATAAGCCTGTTTCATAAAGGCTGTCATCATGCTTGAGCCTAAAATGATCCAGCCACGCCAGCCATCTCGCCAAGCCATTTTAATAAATAGAAACTTAAATAGGCGTCCAAGTGGCGAAGTGAAGAGCTTATGGGCTTTAAATCGCTTGCCTTTTTTGTAGGCGGCCTCTGCTCCAATGCGTGCATACTTGAGTGAAACCTCAAAGTGGTGCTGCAAGTCTCGATAAGAGTAGTGCAAGAAGTCGCCGCTTTTCAGTTTCTTTTCGCTGCCACTAACCACCAGCTTGTCGTGGGGGTCGGTGCCTTCCCAGCGTGCTAGCTGCTTCTTCACCAGTCTGAGCCGCCATTCTGGATACCAAGCGTGACGTACCCAGTCACCCAAATAGAAGGTGCGCCGGTTCAGTTGATAGCCAGATGCACTTTCTATTTCTTCAGAGTGCAGCAGCGCTTGTATCTCTTGTGCCAGCTCAGGTGTGAGGCACTCGTCCGCATCTAAGGAGAGCACCCACTCATGGGTGGCGCGCTCTAGCGCTAGGTTTTTCTGTGCAACATGCCCAGGCCAAGCGTTGAATTCAAAGCGAGCTCCGTAGCGTGTAGCAATCTCTTGCGTGGCATCGGTGGAGCCTGAGTCTATTACCAGTATTTCATCGGCAATGCCCTTCACGCTTTGTAAGCAGCGTTCTAAATTGCTTTCTTCATTTAGCGTAATAATCGCGACGCTTAAAGATGTTTTTGTTGGCATCTGCTCTAACCTTGCACTGTTTTCAGATCACGCAGGAGCTGATCAAAGTAGCGGATCGTTTTTTCAAGTCCTTCGCGCAGTTGTACGCTGGGCGTCCAATCAAGATGTGTTTGCGCCAGCGTAATATCCGGGCGGCGCTGCTTGGGATCATCCTGTGGCAGCGGCTTAAAGATTAAATCAGATTGTGAGCCTGTGAGTTCAATCACCAGCTCAGCCAGCTGACGAATGGTGAATTCGTGAGGATTGCCAAGATTGAGAGGGCCAGTGACTTGGCTTGGGGTGTTCATCAGACGGATAAAACCCTCGATCAGATCATCACAGTAGCAAAAACTGCGTGTTTGCTCGCCATCGCCATATAGGGTAATTGATTGGCCTTGCAAGGCTTGCACAATAAAGTTGCTGACTACGCGACCATCATTGGGGTGCATACGCGGGCCGTAGGTGTTGAAAATACGGGCAACCTTGATTTCGACCTGATGCTGGCGATGATAGTCAAAGAAAAGGGTTTCAGCGCAGCGCTTGCCCTCGTCATAGCAGGAGCGTATGCCGATGGGATTGACCTTGCCCCAGTAGCTTTCTTTTTGTGGGTGCTCTTCAGGATCACCGTAGACTTCGCTGGTGGAAGCTTGAAAAATCTTTGCTCGCGTACGTTTTGCCAGCCCAAGCATATTGATGGCGCCATGTACGCTGGTCTTGGTGGTCTGTACTGGATCAAACTGATAGTGCACTGGCGAGGCTGGGCAGGCGAGGTTATAGATTTGGTCAACTTCGACATACAGCGGGAAGGTGACATCATGGCGCATCAGTTCAAAACGCGGATGATCCATCAGGTGCTCGATATTGCGCTTGCTACCTGTAAAGAAATTGTCCACGCAGAGGATTTCATGGCCTTGCTGGATCAGACGGTCACATAGATGAGAGCCTAAAAAGCCAGCGCCACCAGTGATCATAATACGTTTTGGGAGTTCAAGTTCAGGTGTCATATTCTTTTCTTTCGATGAGTTAAAGAGCCAAAAGCTCTTGGTAGACTTGGCGTGTTTTGGTGACGGTATCCTGAGTGTGAAAACACTTGACGAGCCTTTGTTGCGCGGCCAGGCCCATCTGTTCACGTTCATTGGCACTCATTGAGGCCAATTTCAGCAGACTCTGGCTGAGTGCATGCACATCTCCTGGCGGCACAATCAAGCCTGAGATACCTTCTTCGATGAGTTCTGGGCTACCACCGCTGGCGGTGACAACAGGCACTCGGCCATAGGCCATGGCTTCGATGACCGTTTTGGGCAAGCCTTCACGTTTGATCGCCGGTAACACATAAACATCACAGGCGCTCATCAGCGAGGGCGCATCTTGGCGTTGTCCCAGATAATGAATGCGCTCTGCAAAAGGGCTGGCCGTGATCTGCTGTTGTAATGCTGGGCTCTCCATGCTGCCAACAAGAACGAGATGAGCTTGGGGTAGGGCGCTGAGTTGATTAAAAGCTTCAACCAGCAGCGGAATGCCCTTACGTGGCCGATCATTGGCCACAGAGCCGATCACAAATGCATCTTGAGGGACCCCGAATTCAGTGAGATCAGTGCGTGGTTGATTGTACCAGGCTAAATCATGCCCTTTATAGATGGTGATAAACTTGCTCGCGGGTTGGCGATAACCCAAAAGAGAAAGACCCACAAGGAAGCGGCGAATGGCATCTGCCACACAGATCACTCGATCAACGCGCGGATGAAGATAGGTCTGCCAGGATAAGGGATCCCAGTAGCTATCATTGCCTTCGATACCACGGTAAGCGATAAAGCGCAGTTTTAACCCCTTAGTTGCCGCCAGAGCATTGGCCACGGCACGATTATTCATTGCGTGGACAAGCTGAATCTTTTTTTCAATACAGAGCGCGCGAATGCGTGTCCGAGCTGCGCGATCAAAACGGCCTTTGATTTTGAGTGGTATCACATCCATACCCGCAGCGGCAAAGGCTTCATTGAACTTGGCTCCGGGTTCGCTGATTATGCTAATCTTGCAGCCTCGCTGAGCCAACCCAATAAACATATGGGCTTCGGCAATATCGCTAAAGCCTGTTACAACCAGGATATGCGGTGAGAAATCAGCCGTCTTCTTCATAAATACAAGTTAATCCAGATTTTGAACTCTAAAAAAGTGAGTTTACCAGAAAATTATTTTTGAGGCCTTGTGTGCGTATATTACATGTGAATTTAGCGAAGGGGTTTCGTGGTGGAGAGCGCCAGACGGAGCTGCTGATTCGTCATCTTGCCAAGCAGAATCAGGATCTTGAGCAGGGGCTGGTCTGCCGTATCGATTCTCCACTGCGTGAGCGCTTGGCTGATCTTGATCGCCTCAGTTTTGTCACGGCTCGGCATCAGCTCGCTGGACATGCCTGTCGTTTTGCTGCTGATCTCGTGCATGCACATGAGGCTAAGGCGGTGCATTGGGCCTGGATACACCATCAGCTTAAAGGTGTGCCTTATATTCTCACACGCAGAGTACCGCAACCTGTTAAAGACAAGTGGTTTAATCGCTTAACCTATGGTGCTGCAGCCTGTGCTGTCGCCATAGCACGCCCTATTCAGGCGCACTTACAACAGCGAGGTTGGACTCAGACCTCTTTGATTCCCAGTGCATTGGCCCACCTGCCACAAGATGAACACAAAATAGCGCAACTCAAGCAACAGAAGGGAACTCAGCGAGTGATTGGTCATGCTGGCGCCTTGGTCGATAAGCACAAGGGGCAGCGGGTGTTGCTCGATGTGGCGCGTAAGATGCAGATAACACACCCAGATGTGGCCTTCTGGTTTTTAGGTGAGGGTGTTGATGCAGCAGCCTTGCAGGCTGAAAGTCAGGATCTATCTCAGGTGCACTGGCTGGGCTTTCAGCCGGATCTGGGTAACTATTTGGCGGTCATGGATGTGTTTGCTTTTCCCTCTCGTCATGAGGGCCTCGGTTCGACTTTGCTCGATGTGATGGATGCCAAGGTGCCTATCGTGGCCACTGCTGTAGATGGTATTCCTGATTTGATTGAGCATGAAGTGACGGGTTTGCTGGTGCCAGGTGATGCCAGTGCAGCCTTGTATCAGCAAATAGTGCGTTTGCTGGAAGATCAGGCCTTGGCGCAGGCGTTGACGCACAAGGCATATCAGCAGCTTGCTGATTTTACGCCAGATCAGATGGCGCAGCGTTATCTGCGTCTTTATCAAAGCCTGCTTTAGATAAGATCGACTTGGGTTTGCTAAGGGCTTTTTGAGCTGATGCCTGAAACTGCACTCAGTCAGACCTTCAGGCATTCTCACGATCTTTGCTGGATTAGTCTTTCTTGCTTTGCTGTCCGAGTAAAAGTGTGAGATTGAGCTTGAGCAGATGGCGAGGAAGGCGCTTTCTCATCTTTTTTCTTTTATAGAGGTTAAAGCCACCTCTGACCCAAAAGTACCATTGTTGTAGATAGCGCAGACGTGTACCACCTTGAAAATATTGATGGAAAAAGAGGCTGAGCTGTTCAGGAGAGAACCTGAGTCTTCTTAAACAACGCAGATCAAAAAATAGCTTGGTGCGCTTGAAGATTTTTCCAAGAGCTGAGGCCTTTTCAACCTTATCAGTATCAATCAGCAGCAGCTTGATCTGGCCTTGTGGTTGCTGTTGTGCCAGAAAATTATGTGGAACAATATCTGTATGACGATAGCCAGCTTGATGGACTTGGTGTGAAATCTTTGCCATATCCTGAATCAATTGGCGCTCTTGCTGCACACTCAGCGAATCCTGCTCAAGCAAATCCTGCACTTCACCCTGTGCTTCAATGCGCTCGTAAACAAAGTAGCTGACCTGATGGTAGCCGCGACCATGTACGGCCCAAGCCGTGGGTTTGATGCCGGGAATCCCCGCTTCCCATAGCCAGCGCGCACCACGAAAGCTCTTTTCAGCGCCAGAAATCCAGTAGCTTTTCAATGTTAGCTCGATCTTGCGATCCCAGCGGCGATTATCGCTTGGGCTAAAACGCTTGATGATATAGCCCTGGCCCTCAAAGTCACAGCTGATCACCTGATGTCGATCAGTGATGCCGGGTGTGATCGCGATACTGGTTTGCTGATTGAGAAAATCAATGAAGCCTTGGGTGGCCGCGGCTGGTTTATAAAATTGCCATTCAAAGCTTTTTGGCTGCATCTTCACGCTCTTTTTATCAAAGTTTCATCCTATTTTAACGATCTTGCATCTGCATTGCGAGCAGTGCTCATGAAGGTGGCTTGGTTTTTTCAAACAAAACGCCTAAGCTGCGCCAGCTTTTTTTCCACCCTTGGTTTTTCTTTCTCTCTTTTTTGTTGGCAGGCTTGAAATATGAAAAAAACAGGTTTGGCGCATTTTGTGGCTGCTGCAGGTTATTCGTGGCGGGGTTTCTGTGCGGCTTGGCGAGGTGAATCTGCTTTTCGCCAAGAAGTGATGCTTTTGGTCATCGGCGTTCCTTTGGCTTGGTGGTTAGGGCATACCCTGCTGGAAAGAGCTCTTCTGGTGTCGAGCTTGTTGTTGATTCTCTTGGTTGAACTGATGAACTCGGCGATTGAATCCGTCGTCGATCGTATCGGTTTTGAGGTGCATGAACTCTCAGGTAAAGCCAAGGATATGGGCTCTGCCGCCGTCTTTTTAAGTCTCGTGATCGCTGGTGTTTTGTGGTTCTCGGTACTGTGGGAGCGCTTTTATGCTTAACCCTCTGTGGCTGCCTGTGCGCGCTCTGGTGTTGGCGGCCAGCTTTTTTGCGTTAACGCGCGCGCTATTATTATTGCTCTATCCTGATTACTTTGCCTCCTTGTCATGGGATCAAGCATTTTCTGCTTGGCTCTACGGTTGGCGCTTTGATATGGCGATTGCAGTCTTGGGTATGGCTGTTTTCTTATGCCCCTTGTTGTGGCCTTGGGACTATGCAAGGCGTCAAAGCATCGCTCGGCTATCCTTGCTGATGAGCTTGATTGCTGTTGGGCTTTTGTGGGCCTTACAGCTGGCGGATACAGTGTATTTTGGCGAGGTTTATCGCCATGCTGGGCGGGAATTACTGCTGTTAACGCAAGACTATGGCTTGTTGGTGGAGTTGGCACTGGGATCGCGTTGGCTAATCAGTTTGAGTGCACTTTTGGTGATGTCTGCTTTTGCTTGGCTCTGGTGGCACTGGGTTGTTCAACCTAGTGCAAGAACATCGCTAAATCGAGGCGTATTCAAACAGGCTGGCTTTGCGCTGGCGCTCTTCTTGCTGCTGCTGATTTCAGGGCGAGGCTTGGTGCTTTCAGGTAAACCCCTTGGCCTAGTGGATGCCTATGCTGCTGGTGATGAGCGTCAGGCCGCGCTGGCGTTGAATGGTGCTTTTGCGCTGGTCCATACCTGGCGTCGTGGCCAACAGCAGCCTCAGCCACTGGCTTATTTTACTGCTGCTGATTGGGATGAAGCCTTGAGTCAGCTTGAGGCCCAGTCTGCAGGAGATCCTTTCGTACGCTCTTGGCTGGATGACACCTATCCCGCCAGCCAGCCGAATCTGGTTATTGTCTTGCTTGAAAGTTGGAGCGCAGATTATATCGATAGCCTCTCTGGCTCCAGCTATGGTGCGACACCCTTCTTTGATCAGTTGGTGGCATCAGGGCGTGTCTGGCCTCAGGCTTTTGCAGCTGGGCAGCGCAGTATTGAGGGAATACAAGCTAGCCTCACCTCTGTGCCTCTCTTGCCTCAGCATCCTGTTATGGGATGGGGGATGGAGCAAAATCGCATGACACGCCTAGCGACCTTACTGGATGATACAGGCTATCAGTCAGTGATGGTGCAGACCTCCAAAAGACGCTCTTTTTACCTAGATGGTATTGCTGCGGCCTTGGGCTTTGATGCCTACTTTGGTCAAGAAGATTTGCCACTGCTACGCGATTACCCTGGTGAGGTGCCGCGCTTTGGTTGGGATTACGAAGGAATGATGTTTCTGGCTGATTACTTGGCTGCCCGTGCAGAAGAGGCAAGGCCGAGTGTGGCCTTCTTGTTTACTGGGACAACCCATGAGCCCTTTCCTGATCCAGGTGCTGAGTTCCATCTTTATCCCCATGATGCAGGAAGTGAAGGCGCGTATTTGAATACCTTGAGATACAGCGATTGGGCACTCAGCGAAATGATGCAGCGCCTAGAAGCCTTGCCAAGCTATCAGAATACGATTTTTG
>SKOQ01000112.1 GCA_007119985.1 Marinospirillum sp. | reverse complement strand
TCACAACAGCTCGGCAGCTAGATTTATCGATTGTGGCCGTGCGTGCGCAAGATACCGCGCTTGAGGCGCAGACCGAGGCCTTGGGCTTGGCCTTTCTTGGTCGTCTTGATCGCTCCGCACCGGCAGCGAATCAAGATGAAGTTAGCGAGCCTAAGCTCTATCAAGGCACGGTCAGAGGTGGCCAGCAGGTGATTCACGAACAGGGTGATCTGGTGATTCTGGGTAGTGTGAACCCAGGAGGTGAGGTGCTCGCCAGTGGACATATTTATATTTATGGCAGCCTGCGTGGCAAGGCTTTGGCGGGCATCTATGGTGATGCCAAAGCGCGTATTGTGACCCAAGAATTGAATGCAGAGCTAGTGGCGATTGATGGCCATTATCGCACTAGCCAGAAAACAGACTTTTTAACCTCCAAAAAGCCAGCTTATCTTGTGCTGACCGGGCAAGAAGTGGAGTGTCACTTTTTTAAGTGATATTGATCCGGCCTTCTTTGTTACCTGGCGATGAAGGTAGGTTAATTTTTTTCTCATTGATGAATAAAGAACAGAAGGTGCAGCTTGGCTAAAGTAATCGTCATGACTTCAGGGAAAGGAGGGGTGGGGAAAACCACCTCTTGTGCTTCTATCGGGACAGGTTTGGCCTTGCGGGGTTACCGTTGTGCGATGATCGATTTTGATGTCGGCTTGCGCAATTTGGATTTGATTATGGGCTGTGAGCGGCGCGTCGTTTACGACTTGATTAATGTGATCCAAGGTGAGGCCACGCTCAACCAAGCCTTGATTCAAGATAAGCGAGTGGAAGGCCTTTATATTTTGCCTGCCTCACAAACTAAGGATAAGGATTGTCTGACGCTTGAGGGTGTTGAGCAGGTTATTGAGCAGCTTAAAGAAGATTTTGACTTCATTCTCTGCGACTCACCGGCCGGTATCGAGCGTGGCGCTTTACTGGCAATGTACTTTGCGGATGAAGCTGTCTTGGTGACCAACCCAGAAGTGTCATCTGTGCGTGATACCGATCGCGTGATTGGATTGCTGCAGGCTAAAACTCTAGCCGCTCAAGAAGGGCGCAAGGTGAAGGAGCACCTGCTTTTGACCCGCTATCATCCAGGGCGAGTTGAAGCCGGCGAAATGCTCTCCTTAGAGGATGTGCAGGATATTTTAGCGATAGATCTACTCGGTTTGATACCCGAATCTGAGCAGGTGCTGACGGCTTCGAACAAGGGGCTGCCTGTGATTCATGAAACAGCCAGTCATGCGAGTCAAGCTTATCAAGACACAGTGGCGCGCTTATTAGGTGAAGAACGGCCATTGCGTTTTGCGCAGCGGGAGAAAACAGGATTTTTCAGTCGTGTCTTTAAGGGGGGATCCAAATAATGCTACGTCAACTCTTTCATCGTGAACGGGCACCTTCTGCGCAGCATGCGCGCGAAAGGTTAAAAATCATCTTGGCACATGAGCGTTGCTTTCGGAATCAGTCTGATTTTCTGCCTCGGATGCAGCAGGATATTCTAGAAGTGATTAAGCGCTATATGCCGGTGGATTTGGAGCATGTTAAGGTGCAGCTAGATAGCCATGATGAGCTTTCTGTACTGGAAATTAATGTCACTGTGCCAGAAGAAATGCTGGTGACGACACCATCCTGAAGTGAGGAGTAAAGGCCAGTATTATGGAGTTTCTTTGGCACGATTATGAAACCTTTGGAGCGGATCCACGCCGAGACCGCCCCTGTCAGTTTGCGGCAGTGCGCACGGAT
The DNA here is from genome assembly GCA_007119985.1 of Marinospirillum sp. Classification (GTDB taxonomy): domain Bacteria; phylum Pseudomonadota; class Gammaproteobacteria; order Pseudomonadales; family Halomonadaceae; genus Marinospirillum. The sequence continues at coordinate 769 of SKOQ01000112.1, read as the reverse complement.
GAGAGCCTGAATGAAATCGGAGATCCCGAGGTCTTTTTTTGTCAGCCGGCGGATGATTATCTCCCTCAGCCTCAGGCCGTACTGATTACAGGGATTACGCCACAGCAGGCCAAAAAAGAAGGCTATCCAGAAGCTGAGTTTGCGGCCAAAATTCACCAGTTGATGAGTCAGCCGAATACCTGTGTGGTGGGTTATAACTCGCTGCGTTTTGATGATGAAGTCACGCGCCATCTTTTTTATCGCAATTTTATCGATCCCTATGCACGAGAATGGCAAGGTGGTAACTCGCGCTGGGATTTGATTGATCTGGTGCGCACCGCCTATGCCTTGCGTCCAGAGGGTCTGGTTTGGCCCACTAAAGAAGACGGTACACCGAGTTTTAAGCTGGAAGATCTCACCGCTGCCAATGGGATTACGCATGGTGATGCAGCCCATGATGCATTGGCCGATGTGCGCGCGACTCTCGCCTTGGCGCGTAAAATCAAACAAGCACAACCTAAGCTTTTTGAGCACCTTTTGGGTCTGCGATCCAAGCATCAGGTGGCAGCCTTAGTGCGCGCTCAGCCTGTTAAGCCTTTACTGCATATTTCGAGTCGCTTTCCAGCGCAGCGCGGCTGTACAGGCATCGTGGCACCCTTGGGTGATCATCCCACCAATCCGAATGCCGTGATCTGCTTTGACCTCAGTGCTGATCCACGCTTGTTGTTCGATCTGACTCCAGAGCAAATTCGAGAGCGTCTTTATACATCGCAGGCCGATCTGGCCGCAC
>SKOQ01000213.1 GCA_007119985.1 Marinospirillum sp. | reverse complement strand
CCTCTTTCAGTTAGCGCAAGAACCCAAAACCTATTGGCAGGATGAGCAAGCACCGCATACAGGGATGCTGAATCAGCTTTATTGGCGGCGTCAGTTGTTGCAGTGGCTGGAAGAAAGGGATGTCACACCTTAGTGTGTTTTTGTGTAAAAAAGCCGTGCAATTGATGAATATGAAAGGCATCTCCCTTAAAATAATGACCTAAGTCAGATGAATAAAAAAAGACAACGATAGGCATTATGCCATCTTAAAATCATCAAAAATAAGGGGATTGTTTTGAGGAAAGATGCTTTCTGTCGGCTTTGTGCTGGTGTGCTTATATTAGGCTTTCTCTCTGGTTGCTCTATGCTGGGTACGAGTCCTAATAGCTATGACCTGATGCAAGAAGGCATGAGTGAGGCTGCGCAAAGTGGGCGTGTTTATGGCCATGGTACAGGGGAGACCGAAGCTCTGGCGCGTCAAGCGGCATTGCAAGATCTTGGTCAAGGCGTGTTTGTTCAAGTGCGCTCTCAGATGGAAGATATTCGAACCAGTAGTTTGCGCCTGGAAGGCCAGCAACGCGTTCAGCAGGAGAGCAGTGATTTTACGGCCTCTTCGGTTGTGTACAGTAACGTCGAGCTAGAGGGTGCTCGTGTTGAAGTACGCCAACGAGGAAGTGATGGCTGGTATGTGCGTATGAGCATGGAAGAAGCGATGATGGATAGACTTCGTCAAGAGGTGAATCGCTCAGCTGGCTTGTTGGCCTATTTGGAAATTTTACGCACGACTGATACACAGTTTCCTGGTCGACGTTTGCGCTATGCTCTGCAGGGATTGGCAGAGGCGGAGCGGATAGAAATGACGCAAAATAGAATTCGCGGCGAAGGCTATCATAATCAAACCTATGGTGCTTATTTTGAGCAGCAGATCCGATCTGCGATGCGCCAGCTGATGATCCTTCCCGAGATCGAGGGGCAACAGGTCAGGTTTATTTTGCTTGATCAACAAAGCCTTGAACCTCAGCCTGGTATAGCTATTCAAATCAATAATCAACAGCTACAAACCAATAGTCAGGGCGTGACGGGGCGGATTTCTTTACGCCAGTTAGGTCAGCGTTTCTCTCCTATTGTGTTAGGTTTTCGTGAATCTCTAGGAGCAACAGGTTTAGATCGAGAAGTGCTGACATTAGGTGAATGGGCGGTGCGTGATCTCACCCACCCGAGCGAAACGCTGATTTATGTCCGCTCTGTTCCGACAGGAGCGACAGTGAGCTTGAATGGTTATACTGCACGCACCACGCCGGCTTTGTTTCGTGTCGAACCCAGCAAGGAATACGAGCTGCGCTTTCATGCCACTGATGATTATGCTGAACGCCAAATCAGAGTGAGTGCACAGGGCGCTTACCGTTATATCTCCGAGGTTTTGCAGCAGCGCCATTATGGTGAAGTCGCTTTAGAAGTGAGCGCTGGTGGTGTCTTAGGTTTGGGAGCCAGCGGCTTCGTCTATGACCTGCGTCATAATGGCAGCGCACTTGTGAGTGAGCGATCGAGCCCTTTGCACCAACGTGCTGATATTGGCGAGTATGAAGTTGAAATCTATCATGCAAATCGCCGCGAAGATTACCAAGTTCTTCGTGATCGCTTCACTTTACATGAGAATACGCGGATAGAGCGGCGTTATCGTGCGCCTATATATCGCCAGCCTTTTGCACATGGACGAGCCTTAACCTTGAGTATTGGTTATGGTGCAGAGCTAGGTGATGAGTTTATGGTGCCAGGTTTTGATGATGAAGAAATGCGCTATGGTGACTTTCGTGAGATGAGCGGTCGTTTGGATGATGAAGACGGAGAGTATCGCTTCGAGAGTAACCAAAGCGTGAGCGTGCGTCTCAATAGCTATCGTTTTTATGATCGCATGTCTTTTGTGCTAGCCGGCTCTATTGGAGCGCGCATGCTTAACTTTGATGTGACGCGCATGGATCCTGAGACCTGCACAACATGGCGCGCTTGTCCGTCGTCTCCTGATGAGGCACGTTTGAATGGCTATGGTGGAAGCCTCGGTGCTGGATTTTGGACTTCAAAATTCGGCCAAGCCAGCTACATTACCGCTAATATGGCTTTTGAGCATAATACTTGGATCAGCAGTAAGGCTGTGCCGCTCAATGCGCGTTCTGTCACCAATACCTATCCGTTTATTGAACTTGGTGTTCAAGGTCAACTTTATGGTTTAGGGGCGCGGGTCATGCTCGGAGATATGGGTGGCTCGGAGGTGTTTATTAGCCTTGGCAGCACACGCGTGCAAACAGGTTACCGCCATTCGCGAAGCGTGCGTGCTCAAGCGGGTCAGCATTACTAAGAGCAAGAAAGAAACTTGGCATTGGAAGGCGTCAAGCGGCCTAGAGCGGGCCGCTTGTTCGTATTTTTTTAGACCTGCTTACAAAACACCTTAGAGTTACGCTGCCAGTTGTAGAGCGCCCGTCGGCTGGTGGGGAGATCTTCCACTGCGGCAGGCTCAAAACCACGCTCGATAAACCAGTGTGCCGTTTGCGTG
>SKOQ01000199.1 GCA_007119985.1 Marinospirillum sp. | reverse complement strand
AGTTTGACTTCTGAGAGGCACAAGCTGGCCTGATCACTGGCCAAAGCCACATCACAGCAGGCGATGAGCCCCACCGCACCACCATAAGCCGCGCCTTGCACCAGACACAGGGTGGGGCAGGGCAGGAGATCCAGTCTTTCCATCAGCAGAGCCAGCTGTTGTGCATCCTGGAGATTCTCAGCCTGGCTCATCTGCGCCATGCGCTGCATCCAGGCCAGATCCGCGCCAGCCGAGAAGCTCTTGCCGCTTGAGCGCAGCACCAGTAAGCGCACCTCAGCCAGACGCACCTCTTCAAGTTGATCGATCAAGCGTGCGATCAGCTGATCATCAAAGGCATGGTGCACTTCTGGTCGGTTTAAAGTCAGCGTCGCGACGCCGCGTGCATCAATATCGAGTAGAGAAGCGGGTTGCATCATCGGCTCCTTACATGCGGAACACGCCAAAGCGTGTTGGTTGAATCGGCGCATTCAGCGCGGCTGAAATAGCCAGACCCAGTGCGTCGCGAGTTTGCAAGGGATCCAGAATGCCATCATCCCAGAGGCGTGCGCTGGCATAGTAGGGGTGCCCCTGTTCTTCATACTGATCGAGAATGGGCTGTTTAAAAGCGGCTTCCTCTTCTTCAGGCCAGTCCTGCCCTTGGCGTGCTAACTGCTCACGTTTGACCTGCGCCAGCACATTGGCAGCCTGCTCGCCCCCCATCACCGAGATGCGCGCATTGGGCCACATCCACATCAGATTTGGATCATAGGCGCGGCCGCACATGCCATAGTTGCCGGCACCAAAGCTGCCGCCAATCACCACGGTGAATTTGGGTACTTGCGCGCAGGCCACGGCGGTGACCATCTTCGCGCCATGTTTTGCAATCCCTTCATGCTCATAGCGTGAGCCCACCATAAAGCCGGTGATATTCTGCAAAAACAGCAGCGGAATGCCGCGCTGGGCGCAGAGTTCAATAAAGTGGGCCCCTTTGAGGGCTGATTCAGAAAACAACACCCCGTTGTTGGCGACGATCCCAATGGGGTAGCCATGCAAGCGCGCAAAGCCCGTGACCAGTGTCTCGCCATACCAGCGTTTGAATTCATCAAACTCTGAGCCATCGACCAAACGGGCAATCACCTCGCGGACATCAAAGGGTTTACGCAGGTCCGTCCCCACGATGCCGTAAAGTTCGCTTGGGTCATAGAGCGGCGGGCGAGAGGGCTGGATATCCAGCTCGCCTTGTTTGCGCCAGTTGAGACGGCTGATAGCACGGCGCACCAGTTGCAACGCATGTTCATCATTGAGTGCCAGATGGTCGGCCACGCCGGACATCTTGGTATGGACTTCAGCGCCACCCAGGTCTTCTGCGGAGACGATTTCCCCCGTGGCCGCCTTGACCAGCGGTGGGCCAGCCAGAAAGATGGTGCCTTGATCCTTGACGATAATCGACTCATCCGCCATAGCCGGAACATAAGCGCCACCGGCCGTGCAGGACCCCATCACTGCCGCGATTTGGGGAATGCCCTGCGCGGAGAGGGTGGCCTGATTGTAAAAGATGCGCCCAAAGTGATCGCGATCAGGAAAAACCTCATCCTGACTGGGCAGATTGGCACCACCAGAATCCACCAGATAAATACAGGGCAGGCGATTTTTGCGCGCGATTTCTTGCGCACGCAGATGCTTTTTGGCGGTCATTGGGAAGTAGGTGCCGCCCTTGGTGGTGGCATCATTGGCCACGATCAAACACTCCACGCCAGCAACACGCCCAAGGCCAGTAATTACCCCCCCGCCGGGCACCTGATCACCATACATGCCCCAGGCTGCCAGTTGTGACAGTTCTAAAAAAGGGGTGCCTGGATCAAGAAGACGCTCAACGCGCTCTCTGGGGAGGAGTTTGCCGCGTGCCAAATGTCGCTCTTGTGCTGCTGGGCCACCGCCTAAGCGGATACGCGCTAGCTGCGCATGAAGATCATCCACCAAGGCTTGCATGGCTTGTGCCTTGGCTTGAAACTGCGCATCACGCGGATTGATCTGAGAAGAGATCACACTCATCCTGAATATCCTTTTAAAAGTGAAAGGGACGGACTGAAAGCCCACGTCATCAAGAGTGGGCGATGGCTTCAGCGGGATTCAGTAAAGATCTCGCGACCGATCAGCATGCGGCGGATTTCGCTGGTGCCCGCACCGATTTCATAGAGCTTGGCATCGCGCAGCAGGCGACCTGTTGGGTAGTCGTTGGTATAGCCATTGCCACCCAGCAGCTGAATCGCATCCAGTGCAACCTGCGTGGCTTTTTCAGCGCAGTAAAGAATGACACCGGCTGCATCTTTCCGGCTGGTTTCACCGCGATCACAGGCGCGCGCAACGGCATACAGATAAGCACGGCAGGCGCAGAGGGTGGTGTACATATCGGCCACCTTGCCTTGTACCAGCTGGAACTCACCAATCGGCTGACCAAATTGCTGGCGCTCATGCAGATAGGGCACCACGACATCCAAGGCCGCCTGCATAATGCCAGTGGGGCCAGCAGCCAGTACGGTGCGCTCATAATCGAGGCCGCTCATCAGTACGCGTACGCCCTTGCCTTCTTCACCCAGCAGGTTTTCGACTGGGACACGGCAGTCCTCAAAAACCAGTTCGCAGGTATTGGAGCCGCGCATACCGAGCTTATCGAGCTTGGGTTGGCGCGAGAACCCAGCCCAATCACGCTCAACAATAAAGGCACTGATGCCCTTGGCACCGGCCTTCACATCCGTCTTGGCATAGATGACGTAGGTATGGGCATCTGGCCCGTTGGTGATCCACATCTTGCTGCCATTGAGCAGGTAGTGATCGCCTTGTTTTTCAGCCCGCAGCTTCATGCTGACCACATCAGAGCCAGCATTGGGTTCAGACATGGCCAGTGCGCCGATCTTGTCGCCTGAGCAGAGATCTGGGAGGTAGCGTTTTTTCTGCGCCTCGCTGCCATTGAGCTTGATTTGGTTGACGCAGAGATTGGAGTGGGCGCCATAGGAGAGGGCAACCGAGGCCGAAGCACGCGAGATTTCTTCCATGGCGATCGCATGGGCAAGATAGCCCATGCCGGAGCCGCCATATTCTTCGGGCACGGTAATACCAAGCAGGCCCATGTCACCGAACTTCTTCCATAAGTCCATCGGGAAGTTGTTCTCGCGATCAATCGCCGCAGCGCGCGGAGCAATTTCGGCGGCCGCAAAGGCGTTCACCTGCTGGCGCAGCATGTTGATTTCTTCTTCAAGGCCAAAGTTCATTTCAAGAAAAGGTGCGTGCATGATTGAGTCCTTCTTTTATTGTTGTTGATAAGACCAATAATCTGACTTTAAGGTAAGTTGACGTAAACGTAAAGCATCAAGTCGAAAAAAACCCCGCCGAAGCGGGGTCAACAGGGCAGAACGCAGACAAGGAGAGGGGTAGCGCGTGTTTTTACTTCATCGAAATCGTGGTATTGACGCCCGCTGAAATGCTATCTGGCTCAAACCAGCGTTCGGTCACGGTTTTGCTATGCGTCCAGAATTTGACTGCTTCCTTGCCATTGGGACCCAGTGGGCCAAGGCGTGAGGCGCGCGATCCAGTGAAGCTAAAGTAGGCCACAGGCACAGGAATAGGCATGTTGATACCGACCTGCCCGACATCGATCTCATTTTGGAACTTGTGTGCTGCCCAGCCTGAGGCGGTAAACAGTGAAGTCCCATTGCCGTTTGGATTGGCATTGATAAAGGCGATAGCCTCATCCAGGGTCTCGGCTTCAACGACGCAGAGCACTGGGCCAAAGATTTCTTCTTGGTAGATGCGCATCTGCGGTGTGACTTGGGTAAAGACGGTGGGGCCAACAAAGTTGCCCTGCTCGTAGCCGCTGACTTGATAATCGCGACCATCCAGTGCCAAGGTCGCCCCTTCTTCAACCCCTGAGTCGATCAGACGCAGGATGCGCTCCTTGGCTTGAGGTGAGACAACTGGGCAGACATCGACAGTGACATCGGTGCCGGGGCCGACGCGCATTTTTTTCGAGCGCTCGACGATATCGGCTGACCATTGGCGTGCCTCACCAACCAGTACCACCACAGGGTTGGCCATGCAGCGCTGACCTGCGGCACCAAAGGCAGAGCCGATCAAGGCATCAATGGCTTGGTTTTTGTTGGCATCAGGCAGGATGACGCAATGATTCTTCGCTCCCATCATGCACTGAGCGCGCTTGCCGGCTTGAGAGGCCAGCTGATAAATGATATCGCCAACATGGCTGGAGCCGATAAAAGACACGCCCTTGATATGCTCGTGCTGGCACAGGCGCGCCGCGACTTCTGGGCCGCCATGCACCACGTTCAGCACGCCGGGTGGCAGGCCAGCTTCATGGGCCAGCTCAACCAGGCGCAGGGTTGAGGTGGGGTCCTGCTCCGAAGGTTTGAGCACAAAGGTATTGCCGGTGGCGATGGCGATCGGGAACATAAAGCAAGGCAGCATCACCGGAAAGTTAAAGGCGGTAATGCCAGCCCCAACGCCTAAAGGCTGTTTGAGAGTGTACACATTGACGCCGGTGGCGACATTTTCAGCCAGCTCAGAAAGCTGCAAGGTGGGGATGGAGCAGGCATGCTCGATCACCTCAAGACCACGGCCAACTTCGCCTTCGGCATCGGGCAGGGTTTTGCCATGCTCTTCCGTGATCAGGGCGGCCAGCTCTTTTGTATGCTCGCGCACCAGCTGCTGGAACTTCAGCATAATACGCATCCGCGCACCAAGAGAGGTTTGACGCCAGCTAGCATAGGCCTTGTGTGCGCTATCAATCGCGCGATCGACTTCTTCTAGGGTGCAAAAAGGAACGCGAGCCACCACCTCTTGTGTGGCTGGATTGAGTACGTCGCGCCAGTCGGTCGATTGAGAAATCACCGCTTGGCCGTCAATGATCATTGGGGTTTGGCGTGGTGTCATGTTAAGCCTCTTGGTTATGTGTCTTGTTGTTGTTTGTCTTGGTTTTATGCGGGATCTTGAGGAGATGCCCTGTTTATCACTGAATCCATCTTAGGCAGCCTCGCCAGTGCTTGACAAGAGCAGAAAATGCAAAGCATCCTTGCATTATTGCAAGGCTTGAATAGCAAGCCGATGGCTGCCAAAAGGAGATGCAGATGGATTGGGAAGATGTGCGTGTTTTTCTGGAAGTCGCACGAACAGAAAGATTGAGCGAAGCGGCTAAGCGATTGGAAATCAATGCTTCCACAGTATCAAGAAGGCTGCATCGCTTAGAGGAAAGCCTCAGCGTGCGTCTTTTTGAACGCAGTGTTGAAGGGCATCAGCTCACCCAGCAGGGGCAGTTGCTCTTGGCGAGTGCGCGCCAGATGGAGCAGCAAGCCCTGACAGCCAGTGAAATTTTGCAAGGCTTGGATGCGCAGATCAGTGGCCGTGTACGCCTTGGATGCACGGAAGGATTTGGCAGTTTTTTTATTGCGCCGCATCTGGGGCAGCTGCTGGCGGCCGCGCCTCAACTGAGTGTTGAGCTGCTGCCGATGCCACGCTTTGTCAAGTTGACGCGTCAGGAGGCGGATCTGGCCGTCACAATTGAGCGCCCTCGCCAGACTTCCTTGGTGGTCACCAAGCTCTGCGATTACCGTTTGCAGCTTTATGCCACGCCCGCCTATTTGGCACAGGCACCGCGTCTGGCCTCGCTGGAAGACTTGCAGCAGCAGCGCTTGATTGGCTATATCGATGAGTTGATGTTTACGGATCAGCTCAATTATATGCAGCATCTGTTACCAGAGATTGAGCCCCCTTTGCGCAGTACCAGCGTGGTCACGCAATTTGCGATGGCGCGCGCTGGGTTAGGTGTGGCCATCCTGCCCTGCTTTTTGGCGGACCCTGAGCCCAGTTTGCAACCGCTGCTGACCGATCAGCTGGATCTAACGCGCAGCTTCTGGTTGGCTGCGCAGCCAGAGCGCAAGCGGCTTGCTCGAGTTGAAGTGCTCTGGCAAGGCTTGCGCGATCTGGTGCAACAGCAGTCGGCTTTGTTAATGGGGCTGCAGGATCAATGATAGAGCGTTAAAAAAACCTCTGATTCACTATTGCGCTTGCCGAGGCTGCGTTGCAATTGGCCTGGCCTGCGCTGATGATGTTGATCAGCGGTTCCTTAAATTAACTCAATCGCTACGGCCGTTGCCTCACCACCACCAATACAAAGGCTGGCAATCCCTTTCTTTTTGCCTTCTTGCTCTAGTGCATGCATCAGCGTGACCAAAATCCGTGAACCAGTTGAGCCGATAGGGTGGCCTTGTGCACACGCACCGCCATAGATGTTGGTTTTTTCTTCAGAAATCCCCAAGCCATCTGTCGCCAGCAGCGTCACGACAGCAAAGGCTTCGTTGATTTCAAAAAGATCAACCTGATCCAGCGACCAGCCCGCTTTATCGAGCACTTTTTCAATGGAGCCAATCGGTGCCAAGGTGAATTCGCTGGGCTCGCGTGAATGCGTTGCGTGAGCCACAATGCGCGCTTTTGGCTTGAGGCCGCGCTTTAAGGCTTCAGATTCGCGCATCAGCACCAGTGCCGAGGCACCATCTGAAATCGAGCTGGAGTTGGCTGCGGTGATGGTGCCATCTTTTTTGAACGCAGGGCGCAGGCTGGGGATTTTATCGATTTTGGCTTGATGAGGTTGCTCATCATCCACCACCGTGACCTCGCCTTGACGCCCTTTGACCACCACAGGCGCGGTTTCGGCTTTCAGCTTGCCTTCTTCGATGGCTTTTTTAGCGCGCTCTAGAGAACGGATCGCAAAAGCATCGAGTCCTTCGCGGGTGTAGCCTTTTTCGTCGGCCACTTCCTGCGCAAAAACACCCATTAACTTGCCGGTGCGCGCATCTTCTAAGCCATCCAGGAACATATGATCCTTGATTTCACCATGACCGAGGCGGTAGCCGCTGCGTGCCTTGGTGAGGACATGCGGGGCGTTGGACATGCTTTCCATGCCACCGGCAACCATCACTTCATTGGTGCCAGCCACGAGCAGATCATGCGCCAGCATCACGGCTTTCATGCCGGAGCCACAGAGCTTATTGATCGTGGTCGCTCCGGTTGAAACAGGCAGCCCAGCCTGCATCATCGCTTGACGCGCTGGGCCTTGCTTCACCCCAGCAGGCAAGACGCAACCCATAATGACTTCCTGAACGGCATCAGGCTGGAGTCCTGCGCGCTCAACGGCGGCTTGAATCGCCACGCTGCCTAGCTCGGGGGCGGTCAGGCTGGAGAGGGCGCCCATCATGCCACCCATAGGGGTGCGTGCACCTGCGACAATCACAATCGGGTCTGAAGAAGGGGTTTGCATAGGGATTTCCTTTTGTTTGTCGATAAATTGCTTGTTGCTCTCAATCATTATCCACAAGATGTGGCGGGTACTGGCGGTTTTGTTAGCCGCTATGGATTCTGGAGCTTGCCTGATCTACTGCCCCAGCACTAGCGGGCAGCGTGACTCTAAGGTCAATTCAACCTAGCGTGCGCTTGGTTGATGCTTGGGCTGCCGTGGCTTAGGCCAGATTTTCTTCTGCGCTCTGCGCCAAAAGTGCAAGAGGCAGGAAAGAAAAAAGGCTTGTTCCGCAGCGCAGCTTGGATTAGTCTTGCATAAAACCGAGCGCTTGCTTGTTTTTGCCAAGGTAGCACAGGCTGCTTTTTTTTAAAAGTCAAACTTTACGTTTACGTCAAGGTTATACAAGAAGAACAAACAACACCTGGAGGTCCTATGTCCACTTTAGTCCCCGCTCAGGATTATGCGGCGTTCAACGCGCAGTTTCAGATCAGTGAGATCGAAGCCAGCTTATCCGGTCGCCTTTCTACAGGTTTGAATGCCTATGTTGAATGTTGCGCGCGGCACGCTCAGGGTGCGCGAGCCACGCAGTTAGGTTTGGTGCATGAAAATACGCAAGGTGAGGTGACACGCTTGACCTATGCTGAACTGGATCAGCTCAGTGGTCGCATCGCCAATCTACTCAAAAGCCAAGGCGTGCAACCTGGAGATCGTGTGGCGGCGATGCTCTCACGGACGCCTGAACTGCTGGGATTGATTCTCGCGACCTGGCGCTTAGGTGCCGTTTATCAACCCCTCTTTACGGCCTTTGGGTATGAAGCCATTGACTATCGCTTAACTCAGGCAAAAACAGCATTAGTGGTCACCGATGCCGTTAACCGCGACAAGTTTGCACCGATCAGCACACTGCCGCGCCTCTTATTGATCGGCACCGCAGAAGAGGCGGCTCATTGGGGCGATGGTCACTTTGAGAGCCTGTTGGCTAAGCAATCTAGTGAGTGCGCACCAGCGATCCTTGATGCTGAGCAGCCCTTCTTGCAAATGTTTACTTCTGGCACAGTTGGAAAATCCAAGGGTGTGGCGGTGCCGCTCAAAGCCTTGCCTGCTTTTTATATCTACATGCGCTATGCCGTTGATTTACAAGAGGGTGATCTCTTTTGGAACATGGCAGACCCTGGCTGGGCCTATGGTCTTTATTATGCGATTACCGGCCCCTTGCTGCTGGGCGCGACCACTCACTTTAATGAGGCGGGCTTTACAGCAGAAAATACGCTGGCCTTCTTGCAAAAGCATCAGATTACCAATCTGGCCTCTGCGCCCACAGCCTATCGGATGATGAAATCCAGCGGTGTGCTGGATGGACAGGCCGATACGCTGGCGCTGCGTGTTGCCAGTTCGGCCGGTGAGCCTTTGAATACCGAAGTGGTGAACTGGGTTTCTCAGCATTTAGGTTGCCGCGTGATGGATCACTATGGACAAACAGAAACCGGCATGACCTGCTGTTGCCACCATGCCTTAACCCATCCTACGCCTGTCGGTTCCATGGGGCAGCCCTTGCCTGGCTATCGTTTGGTCATACTGGATGCCGAATATCAAGAGCTGGGAGCAGGGCAGACAGGGCAGCTGGCGGTGGATATGGAGGCTTCACCGGCTTTCTTCTTTCAAGGCTATACCTGGCAAGAGAAGAAGCCCTTCCACGACAAGTACTACTTAACAGGGGATGTGGTTGAGCTGCATGCGGATGGCACCTTCTGGTTTGCCGGTCGGGATGACGACATCATCACCACGGCGGGTTATCGCGTTGGCCCCACCGATGTCGAAAACACCGTGCTGGAGCATCCTGCGGTTGCTGAATCGGCTGCCGTTGGCAAGCCGGATGCGCTGCGCGGCTATGTGATCAAATCCTATGTGGTGCTCAAAGGCGATTATGAGCCGAGCGAAGAGCTGGTCAAGGATATCCAGCAGCTGGTGCGCGAACGCCTCTCTGCCCATGCCTTCCCGCGTGAAATCGAGTTTGTTGATGCCCTGCCCAAAACACCGAGCGGCAAGATTCAACGCTTCCTGTTACGCAAGCAGGCTGAAGAGGCCGACGCATCTTAACAGGTATCAGCCCAGTACCAACAAAAAACCGAGTGGACCGCCTTTGGGTGGTCCTCACCGGATCCCTTGACTTTAAAATCCACCTGAGGTCGTGCATCGTGTTACAAAAACGAAAATATGGCGAAGAGCACCCCTACTGGCCAGCTGGCCCGTTCAAAATCCGTTTACCTTTTATTCACTACCGCTGGGAGTGGCCAGAAACCATTCAGGCGCTGGTGATGTTTGTGGTTGCCATGTCGGCCATTCCACTGCTGGAGCAGTATCTGGCACTGCCCTATGAAGTTGCGCTCGCCTATGTCGTGATTTGTGGGATCGGCTTTATGCTGCCCAATCTGCTGGGTGTACCCTTTGTGCCTGGCTGGATTACCCCAGCCTTACCGGTGGTGTTGCTGTTTATCGGCCAGTTTGAACCAGGTCCAGATGCGATTCGTGCTTTGGTTGCCTTGCAGCTGGTGGTGACTTTTATTTTTCTCTTTATGGCGGTCACGCGGCTGGGCAGTACGCTGGTCAACAATATCCCCAACTCATTTAAGGCCGGCATT
>SKOQ01000048.1 GCA_007119985.1 Marinospirillum sp. | reverse complement strand
GGTAAGCACCGCCTGCTGCATATCCATGAAAATATTCCTGGTGTGCTGTCAGAAATTAACCGTGTGCTTTCTGAAAGCAATATCAATATCTCCAGCCAGTATCTGCAAACCAATGAAAAGGTGGGCTATGTGGTGGTGGATGTCGATGTGGCTTACAGCCAGCAGGCCTTAGAAGCCTTAAAGCAGGTGAAGGGCACGATTCGTAGCCGTGTGCTCTTCTAATACGCCCGTCGCGCGTTGGTGAACCGGCGTTGAAGAGTCTGCGTTGAAGAGTCGGTGTTGAAGAATAAGGGGGGTGGAGTGATCCACCCCCCTTTTTATTGCTCTTGGTGAATAGGGGTCTTCAAGGTCATGATTTGGAAGCGGCTTCGTCTTCCACCGCCACCAGACGCAATTCCTTAGGCATCGAGAAGGTGACATTCTCTGCTCGGCCAGAAAGCTCGATCGGTGGGAGAGCACCCCATTCTGTGAGCTGGGCAATCACCTCTTTGACTAAGACCTCTGGTGCCGAAGCGCCTGCTGTCATGCCTATCCGAGTACAGCCATCAAACCAGTCTTTTTGCAGGTCCGCCGCACCATCAATCAAATAAGCCTTGGCCCCCATCCGCTCTGCAAGCTCACGTAAGCGATTCGAGTTGGAGCTATTGGGGCTACCGACAACCAAGACCACTTCTGAGCTGGCGGCGAGGGTTTTGACGGCATCCTGCCGGTTTTGTGTGGCATAGCAGATATCATCCTTGCGCGGCCCCTGAATCGCCGGAAAATGCTGGCGCAAGGCATCGATCACCTTGGCGGTATCATCCATCGATAAGGTTGTTTGGGTGACATAAGCCAGATGCTCTGGATTGTTGACTTGCAATTGGGCAACATCCGCTTCACTTTCGACCAGATAGATTTGGCCTCCCAGTGCCGTGTCATAGCGCCCCATCGTGCCTTCAACCTCAGGATGCCCTGCATGGCCGATCAAAACGCATTCCTGCCCTTGGCGTGCATAGCGCAGGACTTCGAGATGTACCTTCGTCACCAATGGGCAGGTGGCATCAAAGACCTTCAGGCCACGCCGTGCGGCTTCTTTCTCGACCGCATCTGAGACACCATGTGCAGAGAAGATGACGATGGAGTCATCGGGTACTTCATCCAGCTCCTGTACAAAAAGTGCGCCGCGCTCTTTCAGGCTCTCGACTACAAAGCGGTTATGGACCACTTCATGGCGTACATAAATTGGAGAGCCAAACACATCCAGTGCACGGTTGACGATTTCGATAGCGCGATCAACACCAGCACAAAAACCGCGTGGATTGGCGAGTTGAATTTGCATCACCACCTCTTTCTTAAACAGGGTTGGCTAGAGTCTCAGCGGGCTGCACCGTCAGAATTCTGACTTTAAAGGTCAGCGTGCGTCCTGCCAACGGATGATTGAAGTCAACGCGCACCTGCTGTTCATCCAGTTCAGCAATCACGCCAGGGAGTTCGCCACCGGCCTTGTCGGTAAAGCCAAAAACCATGCCCACTTCGAGCTGGTCTGCATCGGTAAAATCCTTGCGGGCCAAAAGTTGAATATTGCTTGGGTTATGCTGACCAAAGGCTTTCTCAGGCGGCACAGTAAAAGACTGCTCATCGCCTTCACTGAGGCCCAGCAGCAGGCTTTCAAAGCCTTCGGGGAGATTGCCATCCCCAACGATCAGTTGAGCAGGGGTCTGATCAAAATTGGAATCCACCAGCTGTCCATCTTCAAGGCTTAAAGAAAAATGCAGCGTGACTTGGCTGGAAGGCGTAATCTTTGTGTGGGTCATACAGATATCCTCGATAAATGGGGCAGGGTAAGGGCATTAGCGGCCACAGAGCCACGAGGCAGGTGTGGTGCGTGCCGCTTGGGCAAAGAAGGGGTTTTTATCCCAAAAGTGGTCAACAGAGCGGTGCATCACTTTACCAGCAGGACTAAAAGCATCATAAACCCAGATGCGCCCCTCTTTGTCCTGCTGATCAAAGACAGCGTTGTGGCTGATACGTCCATCTCCATTTTCATCAAAGAAGATAAAATCGCCGCGTTGCAAGCCCTTCGGCAGTGTGGCTGCATGATGGGCGAGTGAAAAAGAGTTCTGATGGTAGAGATCATGCGCGCTAATCTGACGTACCAGACGTCCATAGCGAATAAAACGCCCAAAGCCCTGTTCTCGATAAGCCCACTGAATGAGCCCTGAGCAATCAAAGCCTTCAGGTGTGTCGCCACCCCAAAGGTAGGGCGCTTCTATGGCCGCCATCCGAGCGACATCCAGCAGCATTTGATCTCGCTCATGCTGCGTTAAGCGGGTCAGGCAGTAGCCATCGGCCGCGCCAAGATCATCTCCTGTTTCTAAATCGCAGCCCGTGAGGGCGAGGCTGGCCAGCCCTAGCAGGGCAACACGGTGAAATTGGCGTCGACTCAAGTGAGATAAGGACATGGCTCTTCTCAGATTAATGGCTGGTCTCTGGATAGGGAAACACGCTGCGCCAGATCAACGCGATGGCACCGAGCGTAATACCGACATCGGCAATATTGAACGCCGGAAAGTAGGTGAAGTTC
>SKOQ01000127.1 GCA_007119985.1 Marinospirillum sp. | reverse complement strand
TTGCTCTCGATGCAGCATGATCCCGCTGGCGCTTTTGCCCACGAGCATGATCACGCAACCAGCATGCATACTGATCGCGTGCGTCATAATTTGCAGGAAGTCGAGCGCTTATGGCGCAGTTTTCGTGATACCCCGCGCGGGCCCAGAGCCGCTCAACTGGCAGATCAGTTTGAACAGGCTTTTCAGCGCTATATCCAAGAAGGCGTTCAACCTGCTTTACGCCTGCTTGATCAGGGCCAATATCATCAAGCCAATAGTCATTTATTACGCTCGGTGAATCCGCTCTTTGTCCACAGTGCTCAAGCTCAAGCGGCCATGAGTGCACGCTTACTCGAAGGAGCCGAAGAAGCCTATGCACAGATGCAACAGCGGGCTTTCGCTCTGACCAGCGGGCTCCTAGCGACTGGATTTATCGGGCTACTGATCGCGCTGGCCTTTTCCTTTTATGTCTCGCGTACACTGACACTGAGCATTGAAGCCCTGTCATCCCTTGCCGCACGCATGGCCAAGGGCGATCTGCGCGTTGCTGGGCAGAGTGTGGAAGTGCGTGGTGAACTGGGCGAAATTCTGGAACAGTTCCGCCTTGCTCGCAGTGCACTGGGCCAAACCGTGCATCAACTCTTGGATTCCAGCCACCAGCTTGGCAGCCTTGCTGAACAAGGGCAGGTAATTGCCGAGCAAACCAGCCGCAGCGTGGGCGAACAAAAAGAAGAAACCGATATGGTGGCTACAGCGATGAATGAAATGAATGCCACCGTCCATCAAGTGGCCCAGCATGCCGAAGATGCAGCACAAAGCGCACAGCAGGCCGATAAAGTCACTCGCCAAGGCCATCAAGTAGTGCAGCAAAGCGCGAGCAGCATTCAAGATCTTGCCACACAAGTCGAACAGGCCAATCAGGTGATTCAAGCCTTAGTCGCAGATGCCGATGAAATTGGCACCGTGATTGATGTGATTCGTGGTATCGCCGAACAGACCAACCTGCTCGCGTTGAACGCCGCGATCGAAGCCGCCCGTGCCGGCGAACAAGGCCGTGGCTTTGCCGTGGTCGCCGATGAAGTCCGCTCGCTGGCCAGCCGCACTCAAGAATCGACTGAACAGATACGTTCGATGATCATCCAGCTACAAGAAGGGGCTCAAGAAGCTTCCGTGGCGATGGAAACCAGCCTGCAACAAGCGCGGATTGGCGCAGAGCAATCCCATCAAGCCGGTCAAGCGCTGGATGAAATCACCCAACTGATTTCCAGCATGAATAATATGAACCTGCAGATCGCCAGTGCCGCTGAACAGCAAAGCGCCGTCGCCGAAGAGATGAACATCAATCTCAGCCGGATCAATGAAGCCGCGGATCATACGGCTGAGGCCGCCGCACAAACCGCGCAGAGCAGCCAAGATATTGCCCAACTCGCCCAGCAGTTGCAAAAATCGGCGCAGCGCTTTCAAGTTTAAGCGCGCTTGACACCTTGGCAGGGTCGGCTTATTGTCAGCCCTGCCAAGCCAGAAACTCGCTTTGGTCCGCTTTGTCTCCACTTTGAGGTTCCGGTGTTTTCACTCCAGCTCAATCGACAGCTCAACACCCTGCTTTTGCTGCTCGCTTTGGGCATGATCAGCCATCGAGTGCTGCTGCCTTTTAGCCTTCCCCCCTTGGTGGTCCATGCGGATGGTCGGATAGAGATTTGCGCTTGGCACGGCGCAGGCCAAAGGCTGGTCATCAGCACCAATGAACAAGGCGAGACACAAACAGCACTCAGCGGCACCACCTGTCCGGCCTGCCTCAGCCAACCCCTGCTTCACTTTGATCTTGCTTCCCCCTTAGAGCCGCGCCTCGCTGCCTTAGCACCGACGCAAGCGCTCAGCCGGTTAGTACTATCAATACCGCCTTATCAGCACCCCTTCTCACGCGCGCCCCCATTGACTGTTTGATTTGATCACTTTGTCACCCTAGAACCAACAGCTCATTATTGAATAAAGGTAAGATATGGCTATTCATCGCCCGTTGCTGATCTTTGGATTGGCGGCTCTGTTGTTATTCGCTGGCGCGCAGATCTGGATGGGGGTGCAATCCAATGCACCGCGCATTCAGGAGCGCCCCCAAGGTGCCCCGTTTGTGCTGCAAAGCGCCAGCGGTGATTTCGATCTTGCGAGCCTCGATGACCGCCTAGCGCTGATCTATTTTGGTTACACCTGGTGTCCAGATATCTGCCCTGCCTCCATGATGTTTATGGCCGGCGCGATACAACAGCTGCCTGAAGACTGGCAGCATCTCATTCAGCCGATTTTTATTTCAGTCGATCCTGAAAGAGATACACCAGAGCGCTTGGCAGCCTATGCCGACTTCTTTGAAGCCGATATCCTCGGCTTGACAGGAGAAGCCACGCAGCTTGAAGCCCTTGCACGCAGCTATGGTGCTTTTTATCGCTTTGTTGAGCTGGATTCGGCTATGGGCTATGCGGTGGATCACTCTTCTGACTTTTATCTGGCTTCCAGCCAAGGTGAGCTGCTCGCAACCCTACCCCATGCCAATAGCAGTGATGAACTCTATCGCGCTTTAACGGCGGCACTGGCACGACTGGCCAATGACACCGAA